>JAZUES010000130.1:0-18624 GCA_045640265.1 Solibacillus sp. | reverse complement strand
ATAAGTGACGACGTTTACCTACCATTTTAAGAAGACCACGTTGAGAGTGGAAATCCTTTTTGTGTGTAGCTAAGTGAGCGTTTAAAGCGTTGATTTCTGCAGTTAATACAGCGATTTGTACTTCTGGAGAACCAGTGTCGCATTCGTGAGTGCGGTACTCAGCGATAATTTCGTTTTTGCGTTGTTGTGTAATTGCCATTTGAAATGACCTCCTAATAATAATATATCCCCAATAGCACAGCAAACGCTGGAGTTACGGAAAGCCGAGCTATGGTTCATACGAGATTTTCGTACTTATGAATAGTACCATAGAAAGGCACAAATTCGCAACTAATACGATAGCTGGTTGAAATATTCAATTGCTTCTTGTTTATCTAATTCAATTTGTTCGATTAGTGCATTTATTCCATCAAATTTTCGTTCACTACGAATTCGTTTATACCAACCAACAACGACTTCTTCACCGTATATATTTTTATCAAAGTTTAAAATATGAACTTCAATCGATAGTTGCTTTTGATCTGGATTTTTAAATGTTGGTTTATAACCTACATTACAAACACCGTCATACCATTCATTTTGCACTAAAATTTTGACTGCATACACACCAGTTGCTGGTATATAACATCCTTCCATTGCTTGAACATTTGCTGTAGGAAAGCCCATCGTACGTCCTCGTTTATCACCATGTACGACAATACCTGGCACTTCAAAAGCACGTCCTAACAAGGTACGTACTTGTTCCATTTGACCATCTTGTAAATAGTTTCGAATACGTGTTGAACTAATTTTTTCTTCGGTATCTTCTTGTTTTTCAACAACTGTCACATCAAATTGTCCGTTAGATAGCTGTTTCATTGTTTCCATATTCCCTTTGCCAAATGCACCAAAAGAAAAATCAAAACCGGCTGTTACATGCTTTACATTTAAATCTAAAATGAAATGTTTGATGAATTCTTCTGGTGTTAGCTTTGCAAAATCCGATGTAAAATTAACAACAAAAACTGTATCGATATTTAACTTTTCTAATGTGTCCAACTTTTGTGCAAGTGGTGTAATGTAAAAAACTTTTTCATTGCGTCTGCCTAAAACAATCGAGGGATGCGGATCAAACGTCATCACTGCACTTTGAATACCTAATTGCTGTGCTTTTTCTTTAGCAGAATTAATGACCGCTTGATGCCCTTTATGTACACCATCAAAAAAACCAACTGCTAATGAATAGGCAAGTTTATTTGTTTCTTGCGTTAATTGATGCGGATATTTTAAATGAATAACGTTCATAATTTGCCTCCTAATCTAGTTCGGGAAACATTTTATCAGGCTTCATTTGCCCAATCTTTGTCGGATGTGCGATATATACCGCAAATGCTCGCCCGTCTACACCATACACCATTTTATCATGCTCTTTTAATAATGTATGCATTGGTAGTACTTGTCCATTGAAAATTTGCTTTTCAACATCTGGCGTAATTTCGACATACGGGTAATTTGATAGGGCATATTCAACTGGTAATAAAAACTTATCTTGCTCGCCTTTTTCCATTAATTCTGCAATCTCAGCTAATGTAAAGCAATTTTCTTTTGTAAATGTTCCTGAAGCTGTACGTACTAATTCGTGCATATGTGCAGGAAACCCAAGTGCTTCGCCAATTTGTACGGCCAAAGTACGAATGTAAGTTCCTTTTGAACATTTAATACGAATTGAAAACGTTACTTCTTGTCCTTCAAACGCTTCCGCATCATCTAAAAGCTCTAGCTCATAAATTGTAATTTTACGTGTTGGACGTTCTACAGTTTGACCTGCACGTGCATATTCATATAGCTTTTTACCATTCACTTTAACAGCTGAAAACATGGGTGGTGTTTGTTCAATTTCACCAGTTAAAGACTTAAGTGCTTGTAGGATTTTCTCACGCGATAATGATTTGTAATCCAAATTTTCTGCAACTGTTTCGCCTTCTGCATCTTCAGTCGTTGTTGTTCGACCGATTGACACAACTGCCTCATATGTTTTACCTGCATCGGTTAAATATTCCGCGATTCGAGTCGCTTGTCCAATACAAATTGGTAATACGCCTTCTACACCTGGATCAAGTGTTCCTGTATGTCCAACTTTTTTTGTCATCAAAATCTTTCGTAATTTAAATACACAGTCATGACTCGTCATTCCGCGTTCTTTCCATAATGGAAGAATACCATTCATTTTATTGCTCCTTTTCCTTGCCCGCAAAACGCATCCGTCTGTACGGAAATCAACGGGATTTTAATGGAAAAAGGCAGGAATATTGTTTACACAACATTCCTGCCTCCCATTTTTTAGTACTTCACGCCAGAAGGTCCCGTGTGAAAACTATTTATCTTCGTTTAAACCACGAAGTAATGCATCAATTTTATTTCCGTATTCGATTGCTGTATCGAATTCAAAAAGTAATTCAGGTGTACGGCGTAAACGAATGCGTGATCCGATTTCTGAACGCATGAATCCTGAAGCTTTTTCTAAAGCTTGTAATGTTTCAGCGCGCTCACGATCATTGCCTAAAGATGTAATATACACTGTCGCTTGTTGTAAATCCCCTGTTACCGCTACATCTGTTACTGTAACGAAACCAACACGTGGGTCTTTAATTTTGCGGCTAATAATATCCGTAATCTCTTTTTTCATTTGCTCGGCTACACGATTTGAACGTAGAGACATAAAAGTCACCTCATTTTACTACTAATTTGCCATTTAGCGCTATTATAAATACTCTCGATAAAATTCGAGCTGTTCCCACTGTGGATTTGATTGCAAAAAGTGGACGGCATGCATTAGCTCACGTTCAGCTGCTTCTGTAGAAGAAGCGACTGAAACAAGTGCTATTTTTGTACGTTGCCAAACATTTTGATGATCAATTTCTGCAACGGAAACATTGAACTTTTGTTTTGTGCGCGTCACCATTCGTTGAAGAACAGCGCGCTTTTCCTTTAATGAGTGGGCAGTCTGAATCATAAATTCAATTTCTGCGTATACAATCATTATTTACGTACGATTTCTTCCATTACGAAGGCTTCAATAACGTCGCCTTCTTGAATGTCGTTGTAATTTTTAACTGTAATACCACACTCATAACCTTTTGCTACTTCTTTTGCATCATCTTTGAAGCGTTTTAATGAGTCTAACTCGCCTTCGAAAATAACAACGTTTTCACGGATAACACGTACGCCTGCGTCACGAACGATTTTCCCTTCGGTAACGTAAGAACCTGCAATTGTACCAACTTTTGATACTTTGATTGTTTGACGAACTTCTGCTTGACCAACGATTTTTTCTTCGAATTCTGGATCAAGCATCCCTTTCATCGCTGATTCGATTTCTTCGATTACTTTGTAAATGATACGGTGTAAACGAATATCTACGCCTTCTTCATCTGCTGCACGTTTCGCATTTGTATCTGGACGAACGTTGAAGCCGATTACGATGGCATTTGAAGCTGCTGCAAGTGAGATATCTGATTCAGTGATTGCACCAGCACCTGTGTGGATGATTTTTACGTTAACGCCTTCTACATCAATTTTCATTAATGATGAAGCCATTGCTTCCACAGTACCTTGTACGTCAGCTTTTACGATTAAGTTTAATTCTTTTACGTCACCTTGGCTCATTTGTTCAAATAAGTTATCAAGTGTTATACGTTGTTTTTCAGAACGTTGTGCTTGAATTGCTGTCATTGAACGAGATTCACCAACTTGACGAGCTGTTTTCTCATCTTGGAATACTACGAAACGGTCACCCGCTTGTGGTACTTCATTTAACCCTGTAATTTCTACTGGTGTAGATGGACCAGCAATTTTAATGCGACGACCTAGATCATTTACCATTGCACGTACACGACCATATGCATGACCAACTACGATTGGATCACCAATTCGTAATGTACCATCTTGAACTAATAATGTGGCAACAGCACCGCGACCTTTATCAAGTTGCGCTTCGATTACTGAACCGATTGCTGCACGAGTTGGGTTCGCTTTTAATTCGCCTACTTCAGAAACAAGTAAAATCATTTCTAATAGTGTGTCGATACCTTCACCTTTTAATGCTGAGATTGGAACGAAGATTGTTTCGCCACCCCAAGATTCTGGCACTAAACCATGCTCAGTTAACTCTTGCATTACACGGTCTGCGTTTGCTGCAGGTTTATCCATTTTGTTTACAGCTACGATAATTGGTACTTCTGCTGCTTTTGCGTGGTTAATCGCTTCTACTGTTTGAGGCATTACACCGTCATCAGCTGCTACAACGATAATTGCGATATCTGTTACAGATGCACCGCGCGCACGCATTGTTGTGAAGGCTGCGTGTCCTGGTGTATCTAAGAACGTGATTTTTTTATCGCCTTCAGAAACTTGGTAAGCACCAATATGTTGCGTGATACCGCCTGCTTCGCCAGCAGTTACTTTTGTGTTACGAATTGAATCAAGTAATGTTGTTTTACCATGGTCAACGTGACCCATAATTGTTACAACTGGTGGACGCTCTTCTAAAGCATTTTCATCCACTTCTACGATTGAATCATCGAAGTACGTATCTAAATCTGTTTTGTCGATACGAATTTCTTCTTCTACTTCTACACCATAGTCTGCACAAATTAATTCAATTGCATCCTTATCAAGCTCTTGGTTAATTGTTGCCATTACACCAAGCATGAATAACTTTTTGATAATTTCAGATGGCTCGCGGTATAATTTCTTCGCAAGTTCTGCAACTGATAAACTTTCATAGAAAGTAATTTTTTCTGGTAATTCTTTTTGAACTACTGGTTGTGGTGCTGGACGGTGCGTACGACGTTTACCACCATTAATACCTGGTTTACGACGTTGTTGGTATCCGCCCTTGTTATTTTGTGCGTTGCCGCCTCTGTTATTGCTGTTTTGTGCGTTGCCGCCTCTGTTATTACTGTTTGGTGTGCTGCTGCCTCTGTTATTGCTGTTTGGTGTGCTGCCGCCTCTGTTATTACTATTCTGTGTGCTGCTACCTCTGTTATTGCTATTTGGTGTGCTGCTGCCTCTGTTATTACTATTTGGTGTGCTGCTGCCTCTGTTATTACTGTTTGGTGTGCTGCCGCCTCTGTTATTGCTGTTTGATGTGCTGCTGCCTTTACTGCTGTTATTATTACTGTTGTTACTTGTTGTATTACCGCCATTGCGGTTGTTATTAGTATTTTGAGTCATATTTCGATTTTGGTTACCTTTTTCATTCTTATGTTTTTCGCCTTGCTGCGATTGTGATTGCCCTGAGGCATTATTTGTTTTTCTCGGTTGCTGATTAATTGAAGCAGATTGTTGATCCACCTGTTTTTGATCATTCTGTTTAACTGCAGACTGCTCTTTGTGTGTTACATTGGCAGTTTTTACAGGTGAATTTACAGGAGGTTTTTTGGCTGCTTGCGTTGGTTCTTTTGCTAGCTTAAAGACAGAATCAAGTTTTGAAACAGCTTGCTCATCAATAACCGCCATATGATTTTTCACAGGCAGATCAATTTTAGCTAACTGCTCAATAACTTCTTTACTCGTTTTATTTACCTTTTTCGCATATTCATGAACTCTTACTTTGCTCATCTGCTCACCCCCGACTAATTTTCGTTGAGTAGACTAGACATTTTTTTAGCAAATCCGCTATCAGTAATAGCAATCGCTACACGGGCTTCCTTCCCGGTAGCATGTCCAAGATCATATCGATCTCCAAAAACACGATACTCAACGTTGTAATACGTACATTTATCTTGAATCTTTTTACTAGTATTTTTAGAGGCATCCGATGAAAGCAATACTAACTTTGCTTTTCCACTACGGATTTCTTTGACAACTAGCTCTTCTCCAGAGATTATTTTTCGTGCACGCGCCGCTAAACCCAATAGCTGTAGCAATGCAGGATTGGTCATAGAATCGACTCCCTGCGGATAAGAGTTAGTAACTCTTCATATACCTCATCCGGCACTTTTGCATCAAGTTGGCGATCTAAAATATTCTTTTTACGTGCATTTTCAACAGCCTGCTCTGATTTAGAAACATAAGCCCCACGACCAGATTTTTTACCTGTTATATCAACGCTTACTTCGCCTTCCTTTGAACGAACGACACGAATCATTGATTTTTTTGGTAACATTTCACCCGTTGCAACGCATTTTCGTAAAGGAATTTTTTTACTTACAACCATTTTGCTCACCCTCCTTGCAAAACTATTCCAAATGATGGTTTACTCTTCGTCGTCACCATATAAATCAAATGCAACTTCTTCTGACTCTTCTTGCGGAACGAATAAGCTTGATTCAGAAGGATAAATTCCTAATTCACGTGCATCAGTTTCCGACTTAATATCGATTTTCCAGCCAGTTAATTTAGCTGCTAAACGTGCATTTTGACCACGTTTACCAATTGCTAATGATAATTGATAATCTGGTACTACGACTGTTGTTGATTTTTCTTCTTCATTTACTTGAACATCCAATACTTTTGATGGACTAAGTGCATTCGCTACGAATACAACTGGATCTTCTGACCATTCAACGATATCGATTTTTTCACCGTTTAATTCATTTACAATTGTTTGAACACGCGCACCTTTAGCACCTACGCATGAACCTACTGGATCTACTTCTTCGTTATGTGCATAAACCGAAATTTTTGAACGGTCTCCCGCTTCACGTGCAATTGATTTAATCTCAACAGTGCCATCGAAAATTTCTGGTACTTCCATCTCGAATAGACGACGTAGTAAACCTGGATGTGTACGAGATACGATTACTTGTGGACCACGCGTTGTGCGTTCAACTTTTGTAATGTAAACACGAATACGAGATTGTGGTTTGTAAACTTCACCTTGCATTTGTTCGTTTACAGGTAATGCTGCTTCCACTTTACCGATGCTCACATAAATATTACGTGCATCTTGACGTTCAATTAAGCCAGAAACGATATCGTCTTCACGATCTACATACTCTGCATAGATTAAGCCGCGCTCTGCTTCACGAACACGTTGTGTCACAACTTGTTTTGCTGTTTGTGCTGCGATACGTCCGAAATTACGAGGTGTAACTTCTTCCTCAACAACGTCCCCAATTTCATAAGCTTCATTAATATATTTCGCATCATCTAACGAAATTTCTAAACGCTCATCTTCTGCTTCTTCAACAACATCTTTACGCGAGTAGACAACCATTGAACCTGTACCTAGGTTGATATCTACACGAACATTTTGTGCTTGGTTGTAGTTACGTTTGTATGCCGTTACTAAAGCCGCCTCAATTGCCTCAATTAATACATCTCTTGAAATACCTTTCTGCTCCTCAAGGGCAGTTAGGGCATCTAGTAATTCACTACTCATTTTTTTCACTCCTAAATTTGCTTATCTGAAAAATCGATAGCAAGACGTGCTTGCGCAATTTTTTCTTTTTGAATTTGTACTGTTAGTTTACGTGTTTTAATGCGGATTTCAATTTCGATTTCTGTTTCAGTATATGCGCGTAAATATCCATAGAATTCTTTTAAATCTTTTACTGGTTCATAAGTCTTCACATAAATATATTTACCAATTGCCTTTTCAAAGTCCTGTTGTTTTTTAAGAGGACGCTCAGCACCTGGAGAAGAAACCTCTAAATAATAGTTTTGCTCGATTGGATCGTTCTCATCCAACTTCTCACTCAACATTTCACTTACTTGCGCACATTGTAAAATATCAATGCCGCCAGTCGGTGTGTCAACATAAATACGAAGGAACCAGTCACGTCCTTCTTTAACGAACTCGATATCAACTAATTCTAGCTCAAGTTCCTCAACGATCGGTGTCACTAGCTCTTCAATGATCGACGTTACTTTGTTCATCGTATCCTCCTTGCGTCTTTGTACGAACCGTTCAACAGTAGTGTCTCCCTATACAAAAGACGAGTTTTCCATTGAAAAATTTGTGTAAATAGGTGGTGTAAACAACAGAAAAGAGCGGGAAATCCCACTCTTTTGCTGGCGAACTATCAACAAATTATTACATTCAGCATAGCATAAAGACAGTGGAAATGCAAATATTGCCTATTGTTGTTCAACTAGCTACTATTCACTCATCAAAATAGTGAAAGTTGGTTCGCATCTGGCATACCTTCTAAGCAGCCAAGTTGATCCATGTATTCGATCAACGTTTTCGATACTCGACCACGCTGTTGCAGGTCTTCTTTTGATAGGAACTCCCCATTTTTACGTGCTTCAACGATTTGTTTCGCAACATTCGTACCTAAACCTGGAATCGAATCAAACGGTGGAATTAAGCTATTGCCATCAATGACAAATTCACTTGCATGTGAACGATATAAATCAATCTTTTTAAAACTCATACCACGTTCTGTCATTTCAAGTGCAATTTCCATAACGGTTAATAAACTTTTCTCTTTCGGAGAAGCATCTAGGCCTTTCATGTTGATCTCATCAATTTTTTTACGAATCATTACGGAACCTTGCGTCATTGCGATTAAGTCAAAGTCTGACGCACGTACCGTAAAGTATGCTGCATAATAAACAATCGGATGATGTACTTTAAACCACGCGATACGTACCGCCATTAATACGTACGCAGCTGCATGGGCTTTCGGGAACATGTACTTAATCTTTTTACATGAATCAATGTACCACTCCGGCACTTTTTTTGAACGCATTTCTGCTTCCATTTCATCAGTTAAGCCTTTCCCTTTACGTACAGACTCCATAATTTTAAATGCAAATGATGGATCTAAGTCTTGATAAATTAAATACACCATAATATCATCACGACAACCGATTACTTCTTTTAACACACATGTGCCATCTTTAATCAGGTCTGCTGCATTGCCTAGCCATACATCGGTACCATGAGAAAGACCTGAAATTTGTACAAGTTCACTAAATGTTGTTGGTTTCGTTTCTTCTAACATTTGGCGAACAAATTTTGTACCAAACTCTGGAATTCCAAGTGTCCCTGTTTTTGCACCAATCTGTTTCTCTGTTACCCCTAAAGACTCGGGCGTGCTGAAAATTTTCATAACAACTAGGTCATCTGTTGGAATCGTTTTGGGATCAATACCTGATAGATCTTGCAGCATACGAATTACGGTTGGATCATCATGTCCAAGTATATCGAGTTTTAAAATATTGTCATGAATCGAGTGGAAATCAAAGTGCGTCGTTTTCCATTCCGAATCCTGTGCATCTGCTGGGAACTGAACTGGTGAGAAATCATAAATATCCATATAATCTGGTACTACGATAATTCCCCCTGGGTGAGAACCTGTAGTTCGTTTAACACCTGTACATCCTTGCACAAGTCGGTCCACTTCAGCATTTCGATACGTAACACCATTATCACTACCATAACCCTTTACATAACCATAAGCAGTCTTTTCCGCAACGGTACCAATTGTTCCAGCCCGGAATACATAATCTTCACCGAACATTACCTTTGTAAAGTTATGTGCTTGTGGTTGGTATTCACCAGAGAAGTTTAAATCGATATCGGGAACTTTATCACCTTTAAACCCAAGGAAAGTTTCAAACGGAATATCATGTCCGTCTTTTTTATAAGGCGTGCCACACTCTGGACAATCTTTGTTCGGTAAATCATAGCCTGATGCGACCGAACCATCCTTAATAAATTCTGAATGTTTACAGCTTGGGCAAATATAATGTGGTGCTAATGGATTTACTTCGGTAATTTCCATGAACGTGGCAACAAGAGACGAACCTACTGAACCACGTGACCCTACTAAGTAGCCGTCCGCTAATGATTTTTTTACAAGCTTCGCTGAAATTAGATAAATTACCCCGAAACCGTGTCCTAAAATTGATTTTAATTCTTTATCAATACGAGCTTGGACGATGTCTGGTAAGTTTTCACCATAAAGACGATGCGCCATTTCATACGTTAAATTCGTTACTTCATCATCCGAACCTTCAATTTTTGGTGTATATAGCTCATCTTTAATCGGTTTTACATCTCCAATACGATCTGCAATAAGTTGTGTATTCGTTACAACAACTTCCTTCGCTAAATCAGGACCTAAAAAGTCAAATTCCTTCAGCATTTCATCTGTTGTTCGGAAATGTACTTTCGGTAATGGATTACGATTTAACGGATTGGCTCCACCCATTGAACCAACTAATATTTGACGGAATTTCGCATCGGTTTCATGTAAATAGTGAACATTTCCCGTCGCAACAACTGGTAAATTTAATTTTTTTCCGAGTTTCACAATACGACGTATAATATCTTCTAATGCCCATTCATCATGTACCGTTCCACCATCTACAAGCGGTGAGTAAACAGGTTTTGGCATTACTTCTAAATAATCATAGAAGCGCGCAATTCGTTCTGCTTCCTCAGGTGTTTTGTTCATCATTGTTTCAAATAGTTCCCCGTTTGAACAACCTGAACCGACAATTAACCCTTCTCGTAGCTTTTGTAAATCTGAGCGACGTATACGTGGCACACGATAATAAGTTTGTGTATGTGCAATCGAAATTAATTTAAATAAATTTTTCAACCCCGCATTATCAACGGCTAATATTGTGCAGTGACTCGGACGTGCTTGCTTGTAGCCTTCCTCACCACCAACATGGTCATTCATTTCAATCAGGTTTTTGATACCTAAATCATCTGCTTGTTTTAATAAATGAAGGAATAATTCACCTGTAGCCTCTGTATCATAAATTGCTCGGTGATGTTGTGTTAAATCAATGTTGTATTTTTTTGTTAATGTTTTTAAGCTATGTGATTTTTGACCTGGATTGACTAGACGAGAGAGTTCCACTGTATCAATCCCTGGATGACGAACATCAATTCCCGCTTTTTGATACGCCACATATAAGAAACCTAAGTCAAATGATGCGTTGTGGGCAACAACGATTCCACCATCAATGAAATCATGGAACTCACGGATGACATCTTCAATTTCAGGAGCACTCACCAACATATCATCTGTAATATGAGTCAATTCAATAATTTTAGCTGTTAACTTACGATGTGGATTTGAGAAACGTTCAAACGTGTCAATGACTTGACCATTGTGAATTTTAACTGCTGCAAGTTCAATAATCGTATCGTAAACATTCGAGAATCCCGTTGTTTCTACGTCGAAAACGATATATGTTGCATCTTCTAGTACTTGTTCTCGTGGGTCATAAACAATGGGCTTCCCATCATCTACTAAGTTCGCTTCTACACCATAAATAATTTTGATGCCATTTTTCTTCCCTGCTGAATAAGCTTCTGGGAACGACTGCACAACTGCATGATCGGTAATGGCAATCGCTGGATGGCCCCATTTAGCAGCTTGAGCAACTAATTTATCAACAGGTGTTACCGCATCCATTTGACTCATTGGTGTGTGTAAATGAAGCTCAACACGTTTTTCTCCCTCAGGAGCCGTATCTTTTCGTGGATCGTGTTTAATTTCGTTTATATCTTTTGCCATCATAACTAAATCACGTGCAAATGTATCCATTTGAATAGAACCACGAACGCGTACCCACATACCTTTACTAATTTGATTCATTTTTGCAACGTCTTCATCCCCATTGGAGAACATTTTCACGAGTAATGAATCGGTGTAGTCTGATATTTTAATTTCTAATAAAGAGCGGCCACTGCGCAATTCTTTTACCTCTGAGGCAAAAATAAAGCCTTCAATAACAATCGAACGTTCTTCTTCTAAGATTGTACGAATTTCCACTGGCTCTGCATTTTTTATAAAGGAACCAATTTGGAAAGGTACATCACTTTGCACAGCAGATGGATTTTCTGCTTTTTCTTTTTCACGCATGGCATAATCAGCCATTGCTTGTTTGGAAAGACGCTCTTCCTCTTCTTTGCGCTGTTGATAAAATGCTTCTTGTTGCGCAATAAACTCCGCTGATTCCTCTACCATTTTAAACTCAACTGGAATATGAGAGAAGCCAAATGTTTTATAACTATCTGCTATTTTATCGGTATATTTCGCCTTTAACGATAAATATTCCACTTCTAGCATCGATGTCACAATTAGCTTATGTCCTGTCCATTTCGGCGTTTGCTTCATGAGATTTTCACGAAGCAACGGTGACATATCAGCCATTTGTTCAATAACGGCATGCCAATACTCAAGTAAATGTTGCTCTGTTACAACAGGGTTATTCGATGTAACTGTTAATGAAACATTGGCAATATGTGAAAATTTCTCAGCCATACGTAATCGTAACAATTGGTACACTTGAAACGGTAAAATATTTTCAATCGTTATGTTAAAATGCCATACTCGTTTGTTCTTATGAACTGTTACGCGTTCTAGAGCGCCATTTTCAAAAAAGGACATGTAGACATTATCCGTTAATTCAAGCTGCTGTAATAATAATAGGAATTTTTGTCTTCCTTCCTGTTTTGACAATTATTTCACCCTTTCTAAAATGAAAAACAGATTTCACGCCAAAAAGGCGCAAAATCAATGTCTTTTCTTATGCCGATTTCATTGATAACTTATCATTTCTTACCTACCACATGAAAAAGAAAGGAAAGTACATCGTTTTTGTACTTTCCTCTTCTTTCTATAAAAAGACTAATTAGTTTTGACGGAAGTATTCGTTTAAACGATCCACAACTTCTTCTTTTGCCCATTCAGCAGTTTCACCAGTTGAACGGAACTTCACTTCTACTAATCCTTCAGAAGCTTTTTTCCCTACTGTAATACGAACTGGTAAACCAATTAAATCAGCATCCGCAAATTTAACTCCCGCACGCTCTGCACGGTCATCATATAACACATCGTAGCGGTAAGATTTTAAAACACCATAAAGCTCATCTGCTAATTGAACTTGTGTTTCATCTTTTGTGTTAACTGGTACTAAGTGTAAATCATATGGTGCAAGTTGTGCTGGCCATACGAAACCATTGTCATCTTGGAACTGTTCAGCCACTGCTGCAAGTAAACGAGAAACCCCGATACCGTAGCAACCCATGATAAATGGTTTTGCTTTACCTTGCTCATCTAAATACGTTGCATTCATTTTTGATGAATAAGTTGTCCCTAATTTGAAAATGTGTCCAACTTCGATACCTTCTGCAAATTTGACGATACCTTGACCATCTGGAGATGGGTCACCCTCTTGAATGAAGCGAATATCTTCGTAAGAGCTAATTGCAAAATCACGCTCTGGATTCACATTTAATAAGTGGAATCCATCTTCGTTTGCACCAGCTACACCATTATGAATCGATTTAATTGCGTTATCCGCAATGACTTTTACGCTCACTGGTAATTTCACTGGACCGATTGAACCTGGTGTACAACCAAGTAATTCTTTAATTGCCGCATCTTCAGCAAGTTCTACTGAAGTAGCACCTAACGCATTTTTTAATTTAATATCATTAATTTCGTGATCTCCGCGTGCTAACACAATTATTAACTCACCATCGATATCGAATACTAATGTTTTAATAATGTTAGAAGCTTCCACATTTAAGAATGTTGATACTTCTTCAATTGTTTTTTGATCAGGTGTTGCTACTTTTTCAACGTCTTTTAATGGTGCATCCGGTGTCGTATATTCTACGATAACTTCTGCCATTTCAATGTTCGCTGCATAATCTGATGTATCAGAGTAAGCGATTGTATCTTCACCGATTTCAGATAAAACCATGAATTCATGCGTACCTTTACCACCGATTGAACCAGCATCCGCGATTACTGCACGGAAGTTTAAACCAAGACGTGAGAAGATGTTTGAGTATGCACGGTACATATCATCATATGTTGCATCTAACGATTCACGCGATGAGTGGAATGAATACGCATCTTTCATGATGAATTCGCGACCACGTAATAATCCGAAGCGTGGACGTTTTTCATCACGGAATTTATTTTGAATTTGGAATAATGTTAATGGTAATTTTTTGTATGATTTAATTTCATCACGAACTAATGTTGTAATAACTTCTTCGTGTGTAGCACCTAATGCAAAATCACGATCGTTACGGTCTTTTAAACGCATTAATTCTGGACCATATGCTTCCCAACGACCTGATTCTTGCCATAACTCTGCTGCTTGTAGTGCTGGCATTAATAATTCGATGGAATTAATTGCTTCCATCTCTTCACGAATCACTTGTTCAATTTTAAATAATACTTTACGAGCTAATGGTAAGTATGAATAAATCCCCGCTGCATTTTGACGAATAAAACCTGCACGTAATAACGTACGGTGTGATTTTACATCCGCATCAGCTGGATTTTCCCTTAAAGTAGGGATGAATGTTTTAGTTTGTTTCATAAGTAGTGCCACCTTTTTAAATTAAGATTCATATAATCAATTATACCTTAGCATAATTGCGTCTGGATTCCGCTTTGCGCTTGTACAAAGACTTCCCTTTCAAATCCATGACATCCTCCGGAGGGAAATAAATAATTTTATAAAATGTATGAAATTGAATATCTACTTCTTCTATACTAAACAAATTTAGCTTTGAACGCTAGTATTATTCATACAAACGCTCAAAGCTGCCATATTAAATCATGATTCAGTTTAGAAGAAGAATCGCTGAATATCATTCCATGTTACTACGACCATTAAAATCATGAGCAACACAATTCCAACGAAATGAACCATTCCTTCTTTTTGACGATCAATTGGTTTTCCACGTAACGCTTCAAATAAGAAGAACAGTAATCGTCCACCATCAAGCGCTGGTAATGGAAGTAAGTTCATTATCCCTAAGTTAATACTTAACATCGCTGCCCAGTATAAAACATTATATAAACCAAATGTTACAACTGTTTCAGTCGCTTTATAAATTCCAACTGGACCCGATAGTGCATCAATTGAAAATTGCCCCGTTACTAACTGACCAACAAGTTTCCCTATTAATACAGTCCCGTTATATGTTTCTTTCGCACCGTAGACAACAGCTTTTAATGGATTTGATTCCATCGGACGCATAACACCGATTTGGCCATACTTTGTACCGTCATTTTGTTCGACGCTATTAGGCGTTACTTCAACTGTCATTAACGCACCATCACGTTCTATTTCAAAATTAATTGGTTTTGCTGGGTTATCTTGAATTTTAATCGATAACTCTTCCCAGTTTGAAATAGGAACACCATCAATTTTCACGACTTTATCGCCATTTTGTAGACCAGCAGTACTTGCAGGTAAATCATTCATCACATCTGAAATAATCGGATCACTTGAAGGAACACCTTGCACCAGTCCAATAATTAAGAAAATGAAAAACGCTAATATAAAGTTAAATAATGGCCCTGCAAAAATTGCCATCGCACGTGCGCCAACTGACTTGGAGTTAAATTGACGATCAAGCGGAGCGATTATTTGCTCTGTACCGTTCTCAACAATTGTTGCTGTACGTGATACATTATAACGAACGAACTTTTCTTCTTCGTCATACCCTTCAATCCAAAGGTCTCGTTCTAAATCTGCACGCTCTACTTCTAAAAAAATCACATTCTGATATTGTGTTTTTTGATTTAACACAATTTTTTCAACAATATTCTCTTCATTCGTTACAAGCGCTACGCGATAACCCGGCTGCAACTCTACTGAATCAGCATCCTCACCAGCCATACGAACGTAACCACCGATTGGTAAAAGACGTAGCGTATAAATTGTTTCACCTTTCGTCATACCAAAAATTTTCGGCCCCATCCCGATAGCAAATTCACGCACCATAATACCCGCACGTTTTGCAAAAATAAAGTGACCTAGCTCATGGAAAAATACAAGTGAGCCAAAGATTGCGATAAAGGCAATAACTGTTTGCATAATCTCCCACCTTCACATGAGTAAACAAAGTAAAGATTACTCACTATCTCTTATATTTCACTATTTTACCATGCTTGCAACAGTTTTTCTCGTTTCTCCATCTACATGTAAAATCGTTTGCAAATCTGGCAATAATATATTGTTATGACTATTCATAATGCGCTCAATACATTCTTCAATTTGTAAAAATGTTATTTTTTCTTGTAAAAACAGTGCTACAGCTGCTTCATTCGCCGCATTCATGGCTGTTAAAATAGTACCACCCATTCGACCTGCTTCATACGCAAATTTCAGTGCACGGAAGCGATCAAAGTCAACTTCTTTAAAATGAAGTTGTCCAATTTGCGCTAAATTTAAACGTTGACCATTTTTAAGTGGTAAGCGATCTGGATAGCTAAGTGCATATTGAATTGGAACGCGCATATCTGGTGTACCAAGTTGTGCGATGACACCTGTATCTTCGTATTCAACCATTGAGTGAATAATGCTTTCTCGGTGTAATAACACATCGATATTGTCGTACGGCATATCGAATAATACATGTGCTTCAATTACTTCTAGCCCTTTATTCATCATCGTTGCTGAGTCAATTGTAATTTTAGCCCCCATCGACCAGTTCGGGTGATTTAATGCATCTTTTACTGTCACGCCTTGCAATTCATCACGTGTTTTATCACGGAAAGATCCACCAGAAGCCGTTAAAATAATGCGTTCAATTCGCTTTTTATTTTCCCCGTTCATAGATTGGAAAATTGCTGAATGCTCACTATCAACTGGTAAAATCGGTGCGTTATACTTTTTCGCTTCAGCCATTACCAAATGACCTGCCGTTACCAATGTTTCTTTATTTGCAATGGCAATTGTTTTACCCATGCGAATCGCTGCTAATGTTGATTCTAACCCAACACTTCCGAGTACTGCATTAATTAAAACCGTTGAATCTGGATGTGTTGCAACGTCAACTAATCCTTTTGTGCCATATGTAAATGAAATATGTGGATAGTCTTTTTGTAAAACACGTGCCGCCTCTTCCGTTTGCATCGATACTAATTCTGGTTGTAGCTTTTCAATAATTTCGCGTGACTTTTCAACATTTTGTCCTGCTGAAAATGCCACTAATTGAAACTCTTCTGGATGCGCAAGTAATATATCAAAAGTTTGCCACCCTATAGAGCCAGTCGCACCTAATAAACTAATCTTCTTCACAATAATACTTCCCCTCTTTTATTTACATTAAAAAACATATTTCACACTGAATCGAGCGAAATAGTGTCTTTTCTTAAGTGAATTTCATTGAAAATACCTTTTATCATCCACCAAAGAAATGTAAAAAATGCAGTAATGGGACTACAAATAACAAACTGTCAAAGCGGTCTAAAATCCCACCATGTCCAGGTAAAATATTACCTGAATCTTTTACGCCGTAATGACGCTTGATCGCTGACTCAACTAAATCACCCATTTGACCAACAATTGACGCAACTATTGTGACAAGAATTAGCTGTACCCAACCTTGGGCAAACGGATAAATAAGCTGCATAGCAATGGCAAATAGTACTGCAATTACAATCCCACCAACAAATCCTTCCACCGTTTTTTTCGGTGAAATTTCTGGCCATAGCTTATTTCGCCCGAATTTTCGCCCAACAAAGTAGGCACCTGAGTCCGTTGTCCAAACGACCAATAAGACAAAGATAACAAATTCTACACCGATAAAGCGTGTTTCAATGAAGTAATGGAAACCTAGCCCCACATAAAATGCACTTAATAAAATAAAGCCGATTTCATCAAACGTCATTTTATTTTTTACAAGTACAGTATAAATTAATAATAATGCAGCAATGCCATAAACAATCATTAATTTCGAATCATATTGAAGTAATTCTAATACTTTCGCTGACCATTCATCTGGAACGACTAAAATAAGTAGCGCAAGCGTTCCTAATATACCTGGTACTGAGAAAATCGAAAGACCCTTCATTTTTAGTATTTCATATAGACCAATAATAGCTATTGCAGAAATAATCACTGCAAATGGAGCGCCTCCGTAAATAACAAATGGAATAAATAACGCCGCAGCTATTACTCCAGTAATAATGCGTTGTTTCACTTTGTTTGTTCCCCTTTCAACCCACCATAGCGACGGTTACGATTCTGATACACGCGAATTGCCTCTTTTAAACATGCCTCATCAAAATCTGGCCAATGCGTATCTGTGAACCAAAACTCCGTATATGCGAGCTGCCACAACATGAAATTGCTTATACGTACTTCACCACTTGTCCGAATTAATAAATCAGGTTCTGGTAGGTGTGCCGTCATCACATATTGTGAAAGATGTTGTTCATTAATTTCATCAATCGCTAAATTTCCTGCTTCAACTTCTTTCATTAGTTGCTGCATAGCCATCACAATTTCTGCACGTCCTCCGTAATTCATCGCAAAATATAATATTAACCCTGTATTTTCATTCGTTTTTTCCATTGCATGTCTCAATGCTCTTTGCGTATATTCTGGTAATGTTTCCATTACACCAATCATTTCGATTTTAATATTACGCTCCATTAACTCTGGTAAAAATGAATTTAAAAATTGCTCTGGTAGACGCATTAAAAATTCAACTTCTGATTTAGGACGCTTCCAATTTTCCGTAGAAAAGGCATAAAGCGTTAATACTTTCACTCCTAAATCATCCGCACAACGCGTAATTTTACGTATCGTTTTCATACCTTCATGATGTCCTGCTACACGAGGCATTGAACGTTTTTTCGCCCAACGACCGTTCCCGTCCATGATAATTGCAATATGGGTAGGGAT
>JAZUES010000129.1:0-7097 GCA_045640265.1 Solibacillus sp. | reverse complement strand
ATTGTTGAATGTTTAAGTCTGTTTCTGTGAATGACATATCACTCACTCCTTCTAATCAATCGTTGCGACGCGTAGAACTTCTTCTGTCGTCGTTACACCATCTAATACTTTTAATAAGCCATCTTGTAGTAATGTGTAGTAGCCTGCTTGCTGCATATAATCACTTATTTCATTACTGC
Organism: Solibacillus sp.; assembly: GCA_045640265.1. Lineage (GTDB taxonomy): Bacteria > Bacillota > Bacilli > Bacillales_A > Planococcaceae > Solibacillus. Next base: position 6,918 of record JAZUES010000129.1, on the reverse strand, counting down.
TCGCTAGGTTTAAGATAAAATCCTTTAGCTGGCGGTCAACCGGTAACAGTTCATGAATCGCAAGCCGCCCTTTATAGCCGGTATTAGCACATGCCGTACATCCGCTTCCTCTTCGTACGATTTCAACAGTAAGGCCATTATTCGCAAAAATTTCTTTTTCACGTGCAGTCGGCTCCATATCGGTACCGCAATCTCGACATACTTTACGGACTAATCGCTGCGCCATGATACCGACAATCGATGAAGAAATTAAAAATGGCTCGATACCCATGTCCTGCAAACGAGAAATTGATTCGACAGCACTATTTGTATGTAACGTACTTAAAACAAGGTGCCCTGTTAGTGAAGCACGAATCGCAATTTGTGCTGTTTCTAAATCTCGAATTTCCCCGATCATGACGATGTCTGGGTCTTGACGTAATATCGAACGTAACCCAGCCGCAAATGTCAAACCTACTTCTTCTTTTACTTGAATTTGGTTAATGCCACTTAGCTGATATTCGACTGGGTCTTCAACTGTAATGATGTTAACCCCTTCGTTGTTCAAGTTCGATAGCGCCGCATATAAAGTAGAAGACTTCCCTGATCCTGTTGGACCTGTTATAAGCACAATTCCATTTGGACGTTCAATCATTTTTCTAAAAAGCGCTTCATTTTTTTCTGTAAAGCCAACTTTAGAGACGTCTGTCGCTGTATTACTTATATCTAAAATACGCATTACGATTTTTTCACCATAAACGGTGGGTAAAGTTGATAAACGAATGTCGACGGACTTGAAATTAATATTTACTTTAATTCGACCATCTTGCGGAATACGATTTTCTGTAATGTTCAAGCCACCTATGATTTTCACACGAGCTGTTATCGTACTTTGCATATTTTTTGGTAAGGAACGCTCTGTTCGCAGCACACCATCGACACGGTAACGAACTTTATATTCTGTCTCCTGTGGATCAAAGTGAATATCCGATGCGCGCTGTGCCACTCCATTCGCGATAATTTGGTTTACTAATCGGACAATGGGTGAATCTTCATCTGTGATTTCCTGCTGAACTTCAGTAGTTTCTAAAGACAAATCAGACATTGCGGCCTCCATTGAAGCATGGAAATCGTAATATTTCGTAATTGCTCGGAATAAATCTTCCTTTGCCGCAATACTCGTTTCAATTTGGCAACCCGTTGCCATACGAACCTCTTCGATTGCGAAGAAATCCATTGGGTCGGACATCGCAATCAATAATTTATTTTTATCTAGACGTACTGGCATAATGTTGGCACGTTTCGCAAGCTCTCCCGGAACAAGTTGCAATAGTTCTGGATCAATATTTTGTTTCGTTAGGGTAATATGCGGAATCCCCAGCTGAAATTCTAAAACTTCAATTAATTGTTGTTCAGTTAAGACATTTTCTTTAATTAAAAAGTCCCCTAGTTTTTCATCGCGACTTTTATTTTCTAATGCAAAGTTTAGTTGTTGTTCCGTAACAATGCCTGCTTCTATCAGTAAATCGCCTAAACGCTTTCGCTTTACGGTCATCACACTATTTCCCTCCTTTTTTAGGAGTGATTATGTTACCACCCTTATCGTAATAGCTCCCCGCAGGTAATGAATCTTCTTCACTTTGCTGATTCTCACTTAAATCACTATCTGGGAATCCATCTCCATCTAAATCCACAACGTAAGCTGGATCGTTATTAGATCCATTGCTTGATTCATTACTACTAGCAGGAGAATTTTCCGTTTCAGGTTGGCGAGATGATTTAAGTAAAATACGATTTACTGGTGAATAATAATCTCGGCTGACTAGTTGTTCTACACCATACACTGTACGGTAAACCGAAACACGTAACCCCTCAATGCCTTCTTGCAATTGCTTCGTTGTGCCAATAGCCAACTCCTCTGAGTAACGCGTAATGGTACGAGGTTGAATGACTCCATCGCGATTTACGGACACTGAAACTGCTGTATCCTTATTCGATGTATAGACTTCCGTCATTAATTTTTGATCTTCTATTGTTAACTTCAATTGAATTGGGTTTGATAAAGTATTTATAAATTGCAAATCCTCATTTGAAGAAACGTCTACTTTCGCTTCAATCCCAGGCTTTAAATAGCTTGGAATTCTATTTTGAGAGTGACGCTCTATAATTTCGCCATTTATATATAAGGCTGCATTATAAACGTTGGAAGCAAGGAAATTAACCGCTTCACTATTTGCTAATGGAATGGCTTCCCCTAAATTTTCAAGTAAAGAAAATACCGCTTGAGGCTCAGTAATCATTTCATTAAGTACCTTTACTAATTCATCTAATCCTTGAGCCTCTTTAGGAATGGCTTCAATGGATAGTGAAATTCGATCCGCATCCACTAAAGATAAGTCTCCCACCACCGCTTCAATTTCAGATGTTTTTAAATAAGAGGCATTCATTGCAACTCTTTCGTAAGTTGCATCTGTCTCCCATGATTTTATATTACTAATTTCATTTTTAACGATTTCACTTGATTCAAGATTTAACGGAAGATGAGCCGTTGATTCATTTGTCCAAAATGCATACCATGGCTTTTTATAATGTTCTTCGTAATATTTCAGCGTGCCATCGATATCAAATTGAAATGTTTTTGAGCTTATTTGAATAGATTTTCTGCCATCTGTAACGATGATTGGCTGTGTATACCATTCATTCACAACATTTGTTATCGCGATTTTTAACTCTTCTCCTTTTAAATCTCCTACCTCTACACCACCAATGGTCAATCCTTTTGAATCATTTTCTGTCGAAGCAGTTGTGCCTATCATGTAGTGTGGCAACCAGATTGCAAGTAACAAAGGAAACATCACAAACAGTGCCATCGATTTAAAAACTATTTTCATTCTCTCACCCCACAGCATTTTGTTTTCTATTAAAAACAGTAAAAAATAGAATTAAATTACTAATTATCCGATTTAGGACTATTTAAATTTCTTAATATTCAAATAATTAAATGCATATAATTTCTAAATAAAGGTAATTTTTTAGTTCTTATAACTCTATATTCACTATTCATTTTCAAATTATCCATCTATAATTTACATATTAAATATATTTTGCCAAATTTATACTTTATGTTATTATTCAATATAATACACTATCAATTACTTTAAGACTATATCAAATTGCAATTTTGTTGATATATTACAAAAACGATACTTAATACCCAAAACTTTTGTACCTATAACACTTCTTGTTGTTTAAATTCGTGCATTATCACTATCAATACAATCAATTTAATAGATTTTAAGAGAGGAGTTGGAAATGATGAAATGGTTTAGGCTAGAACGAGGATTTTCTTTAATAGAAGTTGTAGCTGCAATTGTCATCATTGGAATTGTGCTTCTAGGCTTTTCACAAATGTTTATTCAGTCAAATAAAGTTGCTCACAAAAACAATGAAAAATTAGCAACGGTAAATTTAGCAGATGCTATGCTGGCACGTTTAAAATACGAGTCATTTACAAAAGATGCTACGATTTCCGATGTGAATAATTACTTTATAGACAATAGTGAATCGGATCCCACAAAAAAAATTCCGCCCACTTTAATAAACATGAACGGAAAAGGATATAAAGTGACTTACGCTGCTTCTCAAAATCCAAGTAAAGTTGCAAACGCAAATTATTCAGAAAAACAGTTAAATCTAATCAAAGTCGTAGTTACCGTCACCGCATCAGATGGAAAAACAAAAGGAGCTTCGGAAGGATATGTTTCGCTTGAATAAAAAATATACAAATGAAAATGGATTATCGTTAATTGAACTTTTAGCGGCCATCGTGTTAATTGGCATCGTTTCTATATTACTATTCTCCATGACAGCAAAAGCAATTGAAAATAATCGCATCATTAGTCAAGAAACATTTTTACGAGATGAGGCAGATATTATTGTAAGTAAATTTATTAAGACTATGTATTCTACTAAACAGGATCATATTATTTATAATGTTACGAAAAACGATGGAAATAGCTATATAGAAATTACTAATGACTTAACCAAGTGTAGACGGAATGAAGACGGGAAATTTCTAGATACTAATGGAAACGTACTTAATAACGATAACTTATGTAGACCTACCCTTAAGCCGATTGGCTTCAAAACAGAAAACGGTGTTACTAAAATTCATATCTTAGATGAAGTATACAAGGTTTCTAACAATAATATTCAAGTGTTATCTACTTCTAAAGTTAATGGTAAGCCTATAGAAACTTCAATTTATGAAATTGAATTGAAGTTAAGTATCACTCACACACGCGGAAGTAAGGAAACAACGAGAGAAATGACATTTAAAAATGAAATTCAGCCCATTGTGAACAAGAAATAATTCAATTTTGAAAGGGGATTATGTATGAAGCATCAATTAAGAAATAGCAATGGTTCTGCATTATTAATTGCTGTAGCGGTTCTCATGATTTTTACTATTCTTGGATTAAGTTTATTAACACTCACATCGAATGGACTAGCCAAAAATGAAAATCGCGAAAATATTGTACAAGCTACTGATTTAGCCGATAAAGGCGTGGAGTTTGCGGTGAATGAAATTCAAAAAACTTTAGAAACTCAAATTAAATTGACTCCAATGGGTAAAACTAAATTCTATGATTACCTTGATGAAATACTAGAACAACCAAAATTAAAATGCAATAATGCTGAGATATCTCCAACTAATAACTTAGGTTATAAAATCCAAGGCGAAAATAATACTTTTACATCAGTGTGTATTGAAAAAGTTGACTTTATTTATACAAACGGCACTGTTGAAGAGATGGATAAGTACAAAAGATTGGTAACTTTCAGAAGTACCGGCTTTGTAAATGGTACAAATCAAACTACACGTACACAAATAATCATAGGTACAGATGCTATCCCTGATCAACTTAGATATACAGTATCAACAAATAATGGGGGTAATATTTACTTACATGGTGGAATTGAGATACAGGGGGATATTAAAACTTCTGGTAACCTAATTATTGCTAACCAAGCCAGTTGGGGGACTGCTACATCTAGCACTAATACATGGACACCAAGTGTTTACCCTAGAATAATTAAAAATCAAAACAGTGTAACTCCTAAAATAGTTTTACCCGAAGATAAAAATGTCTATGTCTTTAACCTCATAACTTCAGGTAATAAAAAAAATAACTCGACCGATTTTTTCAATAAACACATCGGTGGTAATGAATTGAATAATGCAACCAATTATACAAAATTGGAATTAAAAGATAACGTAGTAAATGGTTATTTTTTCAATACATCAAACTTAAGTCTTGTAAGAAAAAAACTAGAAGATGATAAGGTAGATATCACCGCTCAATTTAATAATATCCCTTCCGATTCAGTTAAATACGGAGAACTAACTGATGCTCCAAATAATTCAAATAGAAATAAAGTATTTCATGTAAAAAAACAACCAATAAGCGTATGTAAAGATTACAATTATTATAAGAATGAGTGTAAGGATTGGAAGACTACAACATCTTCAGGTAATATCGATTTTACAGAGAATAGCACCAATTCAAAAAAACAAATAAAATTAACTGGTACTTACTTTGTAGATGGTAATGTAAACATTCAAAATATCCAACTAGAAGCAGATGCAATTATATATGTTAAAGGTGAAGTCACTATCGATAAAAGTATTTTAAAAAATACCAATAAAGATAACACCCTTTTCATTTTTGCAGAAAAGGATATAACTTTCTCAAATATGCATGACTCGGATAAAACTTCAACCGATAATATTAATGAAGCAAAAGGTTTCTTTTATAGTAAATCTAATCTTATGCTACTAGGTGTAAAATCCCATACAAAAATTATTGGTGGCGTTTCAGCTAATAGAGTAATATTAACTGGTGTTAGGGGAAAAGGTAAAGAAGGTAGTTTTGATTCAGCTGATAATCAGAGAAATAAAACTGCACGATTACAACTTATCTATGATGAAAATATGATTAAACAATACCATGAATTCAAACGCGACGACCAAGAAGAATACATCACACAAATAAACGAACCCGAAGTCATCAGCCGCAAATAACCCAAAAAGGATGCCAAGCAAAATTGCCTGTCATCCTTTCCTTTTACTATTTAATCCCTACTTACTACACCACATGCATCGGATCTTTACGTTTCGTTCCAATCATATTGAATAAAATATTTAAGACAATGGCCGATACCGAACCAGCTACGATACCGTTTGAAGTTAAAATAGATATTGCTTCTGGCATATTTTTAAATAAATCTGGAACTACTGCAACCCCGACACCTAAACCGACACCAAGTGCTGCTACCATAGCGTTTTCCATTGATTTTTGGATTTCTGGTGCTAACATTTTCACACCTTGTGTAATAACCATACCGAACATTGCTAACATTGCGGCACCAAGTACTGGCGTAGGGATGATTGTTGTAATGGCTGCTAACTTCGGTAAGAAGCCAAGTGAGACAAGCATACTACCAGTGATGAAGATGACTTTGCGATCACGAACGCCAGACATTTGGATAAGTCCTACATTTTGCGAGAAAGTTGTGTAAGGGAATGCGTTAAAAATACCACCGATAATCGATGCTAAACCTTCCGCACGGTATCCTCTTGCTAAGTCTTTTGAAGTTAAATCTTTTTTACAAATATCACTTAATGCGTAATATACACCTGTTGATTCTACTAATGAAACCATCGCAACAAGCGTCATCGTTAAAATGGCGGAAGCGTTGAATGTTGGTGTTGCTAAGTAGAATGGTTGCATAATGTGTAACCACGAAGCATCTATTACGGGTGTGAAATCTACTTTGCCCATGAATATTGCGGCAATTGTACCAACAACCATACCAAGTAAAATGGCAATGGCACGAACAAATCCAACTGTGAAGCGGTAAATAACTAAAATAATA
>JAZUES010000128.1:0-3517 GCA_045640265.1 Solibacillus sp. | reverse complement strand
TGTGCAATTACGATTGCACTTCCTGATACAGATGGCATCTTAATCAAAGTATTGACAGCTGTTAAGAAAATTTGGTCAGTACACTGTTTATTCTCATTAGATGATGATACAACTTATCTTCGCCGTGTAATTATTACCCTTTCAAAAGGCGCGAAACAATCCACTGTCGATGACATAGAAGCAGCCATTTTAAAACAAGGGGCCCGCATTATTGACCTTGAAGTATTCGATAAAGATAACTTCTAAATGAAATAAAACGATCATTCAACGTAATATGAATGATCGTTTTTATTTACTTTAATACATATCATAAGAGGACCTATTTGCTTACTGAACTTTTTCCATTTGCGTTGTTAATCCAAGAACTTCCTCAAAAGTTAATTCAGGATTATTAAAAATGATGCCGTAGCGTAGGCCGTCTTCATCCCATTGAATATATTTAAATTGTTCTAAATCCGTCTTTGATGCAGGGAGACCACGAACTTCTGCTGACTCATCTGCTGAAATTTTAAGTGCTTCTTGTGGTTTGAGAATTGAAAGCGTAAACGCTGGCTCACCATTTTGCAAGTACGTTAAGGCAATTTCTTTTGTGTCCTCAACATGCATATTCTCAATTGAAACAAGTGTTAATCCATTTTGTTCGGGCATTTGTAGAAAAGAGCCGACAAGTCCCTTCGCTTCCTCTAATGTAATGGGGTCTGGTGTTTCAATTTGTTCTGTCACCATATCCGCATCATCTGGAACTTCTGCGATAAATAACGTATCGTCAATTTTTGCATTCGGTTCAAATTTCGTATATTCCTGGGTTAAATGCATATCTTCTGATGTCGTGACTGTTTTTAATGTCATCCACGTTTTTTTATCGACCCAAACTTCAATATCACCGATTAAGGAATTTTTATTTTTCACCTTGGCAATTAAATGATACGTATCGCGACCAGCAATTTTTTCATCCTTCCCGACAGAAATTGTATGGGTATTTTTTACAAGATTAAGCATTTGCTGTGCTTGCTCCTGTAGGGTAGGCTGCACATAGCCCTCCATTTCGCCTTCCATCATTGTAAAGATTGAGCCCGAATTTGTAGTTTTGTTATACATCGTTAATGTCTTGCCATCGTTAATAACAAAAGATTCATCGCCTGTTTCCTCAACTGATTCGATTCGGACTTTACTATTCTTTTGCCATTGCTTAACGGTAGAGCTTCCTTCATTGTCTATTGTCAAAGTATACTCTCCGTAATAAGAGGTAATATCAGACGTTTCCAGCATTGCTTGATTTAAAATTTCCTGTGGGGAGTAATCCTCTGCTTGATTACAAGCACCTAAAGCGAGCGTACAAATTAATGCTGTTGAATAAATGATTTTTTTCATTGTTCAATCTCCTTTGGTAGCCAACAAACAATGGCTGTTTCATTATGCTTTGAAATGGCTTCAATCGTGCCATCGTGTTTTTCAAGTATTTGCTTGGCAATACTTAAGCCTAATCCTGCACCGCGTTGTCCTACTTGACTGCGTGATTGTTCGATTTGGTATAGTGGTTCGAATATTTTATCCCACTGCGAAGGTTCAACCGCAGTACCACTATTTTGGACGATGATGTATACACCTTGCTCCTCACATGCCGCAATACACCAGTCCGGTTTTTGTAAAGATTCGAATGCTGCTAGGCGAATCGTCCCATTTGGGTTTGTATGAACCCATGCATTGGATACGAGATTATCCAATACACGCATAAGTTGCTTAGGATTAACGCTATACTGACCCTTCACATGATTGCTCGTTTCAACAGTAAAGCCTTTTTCCTTACTGATATCCTCGTAATCAGCGAGAAGCATGTCGAAAAATTCTTCGCCGTCTACTATGACACGCTCCATTTCATAAGAAGGGGATTGTAGTAAGGTAAACATCATTAAATCGTCGAGCAACTGCTTCATATACACTGATTTTGTGGCAATGATTTGTAAGTATTCTTTCGCTGTTTCTGGCTTTGGTGTACCTGCCTGCAAGCTCTCCGTATATGCTTGAATCGACGTTAACGGTGTTTTTAAATCGTGTGAAAGGGTTGCTATCATAAATTGTTTTTGCTGCTGTTCCTCTTGTAGCTTTTTTCGTGTTTCATCAATCTCTTTTTGCATCGCCTGAAAGCTTTCGCTAAGCTCACCAATTTCGTCCTTTGTAACAGGTAAGCTTTTTGTTGGCTGTCCTTTTGCAAAAGCGCGCATTTGCTGCATTAAAAGTCTTAACGGGCGATTCAACCGTTTATTTAAAAAATAAATGACGCTGCCGTACAATATGACTAAAACGAGTACAATACTACTAACAACAAGTATCGTTTTCGAATGTACTTGCTCGACCCATTCCGTACGAGCAAGGGTGATCTTATACAAACCAACGATTTGACCGTCTGCATAAATCGGTTCCTTGTAAACATACGTTTCATAATTTTGTTTGAAATCAAATAAATTTTTATACAAGTTGTTTTTCTTCTCAAATTGAACATTACTGACAAGCGGATTTGATGAGAAAAGTATGCGTCCGTTTGGGGCATACAGTGTAATCATTAGCTCATCCGATGTCATGACTTCAATGTCATGAAAATCAGTTGTTCCTACATACAGGGCCTTGTTTTCCAACGTTTTTTTGATGTCGGATATGGTATTCCACTTTTCAAAATATTCCTCTACGTTTTTATCCTGATAGTAAGCGTTAATCGATACATATAAACCATAAAAGGCAAGCAGGGGCACAAGCATGACAATTAAATACGTCATGAGTAGCCAAGTTTTAATTTTCACAAAGGTTCACCTACAAATCGGTAGCCCTTGCCCCAAACAGTTTGAATAAAATAGGGGCTTTTCACAGGATCTTGTAGTTTTTCGCGTAATGCTTTAATGTGTACTGTTACGGTATGCGTTTGATCGAGTTCGACCTGTTGCCAAACATGGGTATACAGAGCTTCCTTCGTAAAGAGTTCAAACGGATTTTGTGCTAGCACTTTCAGTAGCGCGAATTCCTTTTGCGTTAAATTGATTTCGTTTTCTTTCAGGTACACTCGCTCTTGTTGCCAATCGATTTGTAAACCGTTAGTAAAATGTATAGTCCTGTCTTCGGGCACTTTGTGATAGCGGCGCCAACGTTTGAGCTGAGAACGTACTCGAGCCTTTAATTCCTCTAGTGAAAACGGCTTCGCTAAATAATCGTCTGCCTCCTGTAAGCCAGTCACCTTATCTGAATCTTCAACTTTAGCACTAATCATAATAATGGGTACATCACTTTGTAGGCGAACATGCTCAATTAATGAGAGCCCCTCCATTTCAGGTAGCATCCAATCGACAAGTAGTAAGTCAAAGCTTGCGGCATAAAAATCTGCTAAGCCTTCTAAACCTGTCGTTGCCCAAGTGACATGATAACCTTCGTTCGTTAATGTATCCTGTACTATTCCTGCAATTTCACGATCATCTTGCACAAGTAAAATCTGTTCCATAAGCTCCTCCTGATAAAACTATAGCAAGTAAAA
>JAZUES010000127.1:0-28197 GCA_045640265.1 Solibacillus sp. | reverse complement strand
TTTACTGAAGACTCCACTTTTTTTACACCTGAAATTTCTAACGTTAGACGTTCAATTTCTTCTTCACTTAAATGCTTGTATACAGAAGCCGAAACTTCTGGCCCTAGAGAAATTAGCAGTAAAGCAGCTTTTTGCTTTCCTGATAGGTCTTTATCTTTCTTGGACACAGCTGAACCTCCTATTAGTCTTCAGCAATCCAACTACGCAATAGCTTCGCAAAATCTTCTGGCTTATCTTTCGCCATTTTTTCTAGTTGCTTACGGCGTACAGTCGCTTCAGTTTCTTTTTCTTCAGAAATATCTTCTATTTCAATTAATTGCTGTTGTTTTTCGATAATTTCTAGCTCTTCTTCTTCTTGTTTACGTTTACGAGCGCGTATTACATAAATCACCAGAATAACGATGGCTACTAGTAAAATACCACCAATAACCCAAACCCACCAAGGTATTACAGACTCAGTATCAGTAGCATCTGTATCATTTCCTTGGAATTTTTGTACAGATACGACGATTCGGTTGGCAATTTCATCATCTGTTAAATTACCAGCTGCATCTTGATCAATCGATGTACGAACAATAGTCGATAAAATTTGTTCAATATCTGAACGAACAGCGTCATTGATTCCCGATTCGCCCTCTGGTGAATCCACCATAACTTGGATACCTAAGTTACGGATTTTGTATGGGCTTTCTTGAATATCACGTTTAATACGGTTGACATCATTGTTGATTGTTTCTTCAACACGTTCATAGTCTCCGTCACCTGACGTACCCTCAACGTAATCTACGAAGTTATCAGTAGCATTTTCAGCTTCTGGAGATCCATCCGCTGCCGCTGACCCTGAATACGTCTCAGTAATACGTTGTGCACTAATTTCAATTCCTGTCATATTTTCTTCATCAACAGGTTTCACTAAATTTTCTTCACGGTTTTCCTTTTTGAAGTCTACATCGGCTGAAACGTTTACAACTACTTTATCTTGTCCAACTAATGTACCTAGCATTTGTTGAACTTGTCGCTGTAAGTCACGCTCGATTGTTTTCTTAACTTCCATTTGGCCCGTTACAGAATCAACACCATTGTTACCATTTTCAGCAGCCTCCAAATCGTAATATTCAGAATACTGATTCATGATTGTGATATTTTCTTTTGGCAAATTTGGAATACTCATTGATACTAAATTAAATAGTCCCTTAATTTGTTCATCCGTAAATTTATGTCCTGCTGCTGTTTTTAAGACGATGGCCGCTTGTGCTGACCCCTTCTCATCTTTCAAGAAAATCCCTTCATCTGGTAATGTAATGACAACGTTCGCATCTTTTACACCATCAAATTTTCGAATTAAATTAGCTAAATCTGTTTCAGTTGCTGCTTTTTTTATGACATTGGATTCATTATCTGTCATACCGAAACCAGCATTTTCTGTAAAGAATGTTGCGTCAATTTCATCTGAATCCGGATAACCCTGAGCAGCTAATGACACTTTCAAGTCATCCACTTGCTCTTCTGGTACTAATATTGTAGTACCACCGTTTGTTATTTCATACGTTACACCTTGTGCAGACAACACCTCTGTAATTTTCCCTACCTCTGCTGCAGGAAGTTCTGGGAACAACTGTGCCATCGTTGTACGCGTAGAATAATATGTAAGAATAGCTGCAAGTGCAATAATAGCTACAACCGCACCAATTAAAGCACCCTTTTGATTTTTCGTTCGACTCTGCCAGAAACTAGTGGAGTCACTTTTAATTTTTGTAAGTCGTTCATTCATTATGAATCCTCCGGTTATAGTGAATGCCCAACAATTAATTATTCGTCAAACAAAATAATTATACACTCATGCGCATAATTTCTTGATAAGCTTCCACTGCTTTATTACGAATCTCAATTGTTGTGTTTAAAGTAACACTTGCCTTTTGTGCAGCAACCATTACTTCGTACAAATCAACATCTCCACCACTAATTAATTTTTGTGTCATCATATCTGATGTATTTTGTTGTCCATTAACATTTGCAATCGCATCTTTTAAAGCATCTGCAAATTGTTGCTGTGCATCAGCCGAAGTTACTTTATTGCCTGTGTTTAATTCATTCACAGATTGTGTCGGAGACATAAATGATACTGCATTAATCGCCATTAATTATCATCCTTTCCCAATTTCTAACGCCTTCATTAGCATACTTTTATTTGCGTTAAAAGCTGTTATATTCGCTTCATAAGAACGTGATGCCGAAATCAAATCTACCATTTCTTTTAATAAGTCTACGTTGGACATTTGAACATATCCATCTTCATTTGCATCAGGATTGGTTGGATCATATACAAGTTTAAATGGAGTCTCTGTATCTTCTTTAATCGAAGTGGCTCGTACTCCATTACCTACACCTGCTTTTACCGTTTTCCCCATTGCCATATTCAAAAAGTTTGAAAACTGGCCTTGCTCTTCTTTCAAAGTAACGGACTTTTTACGGTAAGGCTCCCATTCTCCATTTACTTGCTTTGCTCGAGTAGTATCTACGTTTGCAATGTTTGAAGAAATAACATCCATTCGTAAACGATTTGATGTTAATGCCGAAGCTGTTGTGTTCATACTATGAAAAATAGACATTACTAACGACCTCCTTTAACAACTGCATTTAACGTGCTAAACTTGCCATTCATTCGTTCAATTAGGGCGTTATAGTAAATTGTATTCTCAGCTAATTTTGCTTGCTCAGTATCCATATTAACCGCATTGCCATTTGGACGTGAACGGAAGTTTTCATTAGAATATACTCCATTACTACCAATTTCTATATTAAAATCGTAATGTCTCGCATCCGTGCGATTTGCTGAAATGTTAGCACTTGTTGCATCATTCAATACATCTTTAAAACTAACTTCCTTTGTTTTGTAATTAGGTGTATCTACATTTGCTATATTTTGTGCGATCGTTTTGTTTTTCAACGTTGCGAAAGAAAGTCCATTTTCCAAGCTTCGAATCGTACCACCGAATAAATCCAAATTTTTTCACCTCATTTACTTTTTGCCAAATAATCCATTCAACAACCTAATACAATTGTAATTATAATGAATCCATGTGTCTATTGTCTTTTGGCACTTTTTGATAGGAATTATGAACTATTTTTTCGAGTCGAATTGTCAGGATATTTTATAATCCATTAGAATTTTCTTCATATCCCCATTTTTATAATACATTAGAATCTATAAATTCCCAAATAACAATAGAAATTTACTATTTACAAATTGTTATATTCACTTAGTTATGTATAGATTATTCGCAATTTCACATAATTTCCAAGCATAATATTAACCTAAACCATTGGAAATAAGTATATTTTTACACGATATTCATTAATTTGTAACATTAACGTATTCCAATTCACTAATATTAACCTATTCAAAAAACATCATTTTTTTATCAAACATTTTTCTACATAGTTCAACAAAAAGAGTTTTATATCTACTGTTGCGTAGTGTCGCATCAATTGGCACGATCTCTATCTCGTTTTTTAATAAAGTCCTTTTATCACCATTACAGGAGGTCTATAGTATAATTTCAAAAATGTGGTTTTCTTTTTGTGTACATATGTATCATTATTCCAACAAATATTTTAGAAACAAAAAAGCACGGTAAAACGAAATTTCGTTTTACCGTGCTATAAAAAGTTTTATTTTATTTTATTTCATTTTAATTTCAGCTAAAGCAGTTAAGAACTTATCGTTTAATACTTTAATATAAGTTCCTTTCATACCTAAAGAACGAGATTCGATTACACCAGCTGATTCTAACTTACGTAATGCATTTACGATTACTGAACGTGTAATACCTACGCGATCCGCAATTTTAGAAGCTACTAATAAACCTTCGTTACCATCTAATTCTTCAAAGATATGTTCGATTGCTTCAAGCTCCGAATAAGATAAAGAATTGATTGCCATTTGTACAACGGCTTTTGAACGTGCTTCCTCTTCGATTTCTTCTGATTTTTCACGTAAAATTTCCATACCAACTACAGTTGCACCGTATTCAGCTAAGATTAAATCGTCATCTTCAAATTGATCGCTAATTCGAGCTAAAATCAATGTACCTAAACGATCCCCACCACCGATAATAGGAACAATTGTTGTTAAACCAGATGCAAATAAGTCTTTGTTTTCAACTGGGAAAGCAGTGTGTTCGTTGTTAATATCTAAGTTTGGCGATGTTACTGTAATGTTAAATAAATTTTGTGTATATGCTTCAGGGAATTGACGTTCTTCAAACATTTTTTTAATACGTTCGTTTTCAATTTGTTGGTGAATTGAAATACCTAATAGTTTCCCTTTACGGCTTACGATGAATACGTTACTTTCGATAATGTCACCTAATGTATTGGCCATTTCCTTAAAGTTTACTGGTTTACCTGCAGATGCTTGAAGCATTGCATTAATCTTTCTTGTTTTCTCTAATAAATTCATTCTAATTTTCCTCCTACGGAACGCTTTTAAATTCACTTAATATTCTAAAGGTTTTTACAATTTAAAGATACTATTTCAACTTCATTTAAAGAATAAATTGTGATAAATCCTTGTTTTTTACGATATTCGCCAATTTTTGATCGACATAATTCGGCGTAATTTCAATATTTGCTGGTGCAATTTCTGAGGCTTCATACGATAATTCCTCTAGCAAGCGTTCTAAAATTGTGTGCAAACGTCGTGCACCTATATTATCTGTTTCTTGATTTACTTCTGTCGCAATTTCTGCAATACGTTCAATTGCAGCATCAGAAAATTCAATTGTAACACCTTCTGTTGCTAATAAGGCTTTATATTGCAAAATTAACGATTGATCAGGTTCTTGTAAAATACGCACAAAGTCGTCCTTTGTCAGTTTTTCTAATTCAACACGAATCGGGAATCGTTCTTGTAATTCAGGAATTAAATCACTAGGTTTCGACATGTGAAACGCACCAGCTGCAATAAATAACATATAATCCGTCTTTACTGGGCCGTGTTTTGTCGTTACAGTTGAACCTTCGACAATCGGTAAAATATCGCGTTGTACGCCTTCTCGTGACACTTCTGCAGAAGATGTGCCTTTGCTTGCAATTTTATCAATCTCATCAATAAAAATAATCCCTGCTTGTTCTGCACGATGAATTGCTTCACTCGATAATGAATCTGCATCGATTAATTTATTGGCCTCTTCTTGTGTTAAAATACGACGAGCATCTTTCACTTGTAGTTTACGTTTTTTGGTCTTTTTCGGCATTAAATTAGAAAACATGTCTTGCATGCCACCCGCATTCATATCAATATTCATGCCTGGCATTGCATCGAATAACGCAGGTGGGGCTTCTGTAACTTCAATTGTTACCCACTGATTTTCTAACTTACCATCTTTTAAATCCTGTGCAATTTGAGTACGTCTTGAACGAATTTCAGTATCTTCATCTGAATCTGTTTGTTGCTCTGAATCAGATGGAGTCCCTTTTTGTCCAAATAACATTTCAAATGGATTTTGAGTTAGCTTTTCTTTTACTTTTGAAGGAGCTAATAATTTCACGAGTTGCTCGTTGGCATTTCGTTCTGCCTGATCTTGTACTGCTTCGACCATTTCATCTTTCACAAGACGACGTGAAGCCTCTACTAAATCGCGAACCATTGATTCCACATCACGACCAACATACCCAACTTCTGTGAATTTTGTAGCCTCTACTTTAATAAATGGAGCATTTGTTAACTTAGCAAGTCTGCGTGCGATTTCTGTTTTTCCGACACCTGTTGGACCAATCATTAAAATATTTTTCGGAATAACGGCTGTTTTTAAATCCTCATTTAGTAATGAACGACGGTAACGATTACGAAGTGCAATAGCCACTGCGCGTTTCGCCGTTTCTTGACCAACAATATGACGATTTAAGTGTTCCGTAATTTGTCTTGGCGTTAAATTATTTATCATTATAATACCTCCAAGATAATATTATGATTCGTAAACACACAAATATCCGCTGCAGTCGTTAATGCAGCTTCCGCAATTTCCTTTGCCGTTAAGTGATCACCTGCATGTTTCTTAAGAGCTCGACCTGCTGATAATGCATAGTTACCACCTGAACCGATTGCTAAAATACCATCATCAGGTTCAATTACTTCTCCTGTACCTGAGACAAGTAATAAAGTCGATTGATCCATCACAAGTAGCATTGCCTCTAATTGACGTAACATTTTATCACCACGCCACTGTTTTGCTACTTCAACAGCCGCTCTTTGTAAATTTCCATTGTATTCATTTAATTTCACTTCAAACATTTCAAATAACGTGAATGCATCTGCAACCGAGCCAGCGAAACCTGCCAAAACTTTACCATTGAACAGACGTCTGACCTTTCTTGCTGTATGCTTCATGACAACTGCATTCCCTAGTGTAACTTGACCATCGCCTGCCATTGCACATTCTCCATTATGATGAATCGCAAAAATTGTCGTTGCATGAATTTGACCCATTCGCTCTTCCTCCTTATTTATGCCCTTGGATGACTATTCATATAAGTCTTCCGAAGTGCCTCTTTTGTTACATGAGTATAAATTTGAGTTGAAGATAAATTCACATGTCCTAGTAGTTCTTGAACTGTCCGCATATCTGCACCGTTATTTAATAAATGAGTAGCAAACGTATGGCGTAACATATGTGGGTAGATTTTCGTATGCATACTTGCATTCTCAATCATCTCACTTAATATATAACGCACACCTCTAGCGGTAAGTTCGCCCCCACGCATATTTACAAATACTTTTTGATGATCTTTATTTTTCATCAATTGTGGTCGTACTTGTTCTATGTACAAAACAAGCGCATCGTGAGCATATTGGCCAAAAGGTATGATTCTTTCTTTCCGTCCTTTACCCATTACACGGATAATACTGTAATGAAAATCAATATCTCCTAGTTCAACTGCTACGCATTCGCTTACACGAATCCCGGTTGCATAAAGTAATTCTAATAATGCCATGTTTCGGACTTGCATAGGTTCTGTCCCTTTACTTTTTTCAAAAAGCTGTTGCAACTCTTCTTCATAAAAAAAGCTCGGTAATCGTTCTTCCTTTTTCGGATGATAAAGGGAACGAAACGGAGCATCATCAACATTGTGTTCTCGATTTAAAAAACGAAAAAAAGAACGAATCGATGAGATTTTCCTTGAGATAGAAGTTCTTGCTTTTTGTTCATCATAAAGTTTGGTTACGTATAATCGTGCATGAATATAATCAACTTCTGTAATATCCTGTATGCCTTCAGACTCTAAAAATGAAAAAAAATCGATTAAATCAGATTGATATTCGCGTACAGTATGCAGCGAAAAGTTTTTTTCGATTTGTACATAGCGAATAAATTGTTCTAATGCTTCTTTTAGCTTAGAGTTCATTCTGGCTTACCTCCAAAGAATATGACTTCAGTAAATTTGAAATTTGTGACTACTAAAAATAAAACATACATATTGACACTATACTTATCACAGAAAGATTTCAAGTGTAAAATTCTTTATTTATGAAGCTTTCTTGTTTTTTTTAATTTATTCTAATGAAAATCGCAAAAAAGTATTAGATTTCCTTAGTACTTCATAAAATCAACCTTACATAAATAAAAGCCCTTAAAGTATATCAACCTTTAAGGACTTATTGCAATTAAATTGCTTGAATATTGATAAAATTTTGAATCGTTTCTAACGCTCGATTAGCATGACGTTCTGCTCGTTCTGCCTTTGATCTAACACGTTCTCCCAATTCAGGGAAAATACCAAAGTTAACATTCATTGGCTGGAAGTTTTTCGAATCTGCTTCTGTAATGTATCGTGCCATCGCACCTAATGCAGTTTCAGCTGGGAAATGTAATAACGGTTCTTCTAACGCTAAGCGAGCTGCATTAATACCAGCGACTAAACCACTACCTGCTGATTCTACATAGCCTTCTACACCCGTCATTTGGCCAGCAAAGAAAATATTTGGATTTGAACGTAATTGATAACTATTATTTAACACTTTCGGTGAGTTAATAAACGTATTACGGTGCATAACGCCGTAACGAATGATTTCTAAATTTTCTAATCCAGGAATCATTGATAATACACGTTTTTGTTCGGGCCATTTTAAATGTGTTTGGAATCCTACTAAATTATAAAGTGTTCCTGCTGCATCATCTTGGCGTAATTGAACAACCGCATATGGACGTCTCCCTGTTTTAGGGTCGTCAAGTCCAACAGGTTTCATCGGACCGAATAACATTGTCTTTTCTCCGCGTGCTGCCATTACTTCAATTGGCATACACCCTTCGAAATACTTCTCTTTTTCGAATTCTTTAAGTGGTGCACATTCCGCTGTAATTAATGCTTCACGGAATGCATCAAACTCTTCCTTCGTCATTGGACAGTTTAAGTACGCTGCTTCGCCTTTGTCATAGCGTGATTTTAAATATACTTTATCCATATCAATTGAATCTTTTTCAATGATTGGTGCTGCTGCATCATAGAAGTATAAATATTCTTCACCCGTTAGCCCTTGAATAGTTTTTGCTAAGCTTTCAGACGTTAAAGGACCTGTTGCAATTACTGTAATGCCTTCAGGAATTTCTGTTACTTCTTCATGAATGACTTCAATTAGTGGATGATTTTTTACATTTTCTGTTACATATCCAGCAAACTCATGGCGGTCTACCGCTAATGCTCCACCGGCTGGTACGGAACAATTATCTGCTGCAGTCATAATGACAGAATCAAGCTTACGCATTTCCTCTTTTATTACACCAACTGCATTTGTTAAACCATTGGCACGTAACGAGTTAGAGCATACTAACTCGGCAAACTTATCTGTGTGATGTGCTGGCGTTTGTTTTACTGGACGCATTTCATATAATCGAACTTTTACGCCTCGTTTAGCAATTTGCCAAGCTGCCTCTGAACCTGCAAGACCAGCACCTATTACATTTACAATTTGTTGTGTCATTTTTGTTACCTCATTATCTTATTGTGACGGTGTCTCTTCATAGTCGCATTCGCTATTTGTACACTGAATTTGAACACCTTTTTTCAATTTTTTTTCTACCAATAATGTACTACATTTTGGACATGGTCGGCTGATTGGTTTGTCCCATGAAACGAAATCACATTCTGGGTAGCGATTACATCCATAAAATACGCGTTTTGTTTTTGATTTGCGTTCAACAATTTCGCCTTCTTTACATGTCGGGCATTTCACATCGATTAACTTCACAATTGCTTTCGTATTTCTGCAATCTGGGAAGTTTGAGCACGCCATAAACTTACCATAACGTCCTAATTTAAATACCATTGGCGCACCACATTTTTCACAATCTTCGCCAGCTGGTTCATCTTTAATTTCGATTTTCTCCATCGCTTCATCTGCATATTTTACACGAGGTTCAAAATCTTTGTAGAAATCATCGATAACTCTCACCCAACGTGTGATACCTTCTTCAACTTCATCAAGATTATGTTCCATTTGTGCAGTAAATTCGATGTTAATAATTTCTGGGAAAAATTCTAATGTTGCTTGATGAACAATTTCACCCAACTCTGTTGGTACAAAGCGTTTTGCATCTAACTGTACATAACCGCGCTTTTGAATTGTATCTAATGTCGGTGCATACGTAGATGGACGGCCTATACCTAGCTCTTCTAACGTTTTAACTAAGCGTGCCTCTGAATAGCGTGGTGGTGGCTGTGTGAAATGTTGTTTCGGTTCAATTTCTAATGATTTCGCTGTATCACCGATTTCCATTTCTGGTAGTAATTTATTTGTTTCTTCTGTTTGATCGTCTGTACCTTCGATATATAGCTTCATAAAACCAGCAAATTTCACTTGTGAGCCATTTGCACGGAAAGCGACATCATTATTTTGTAAATCTACCGTTACGGTATCTAGTACAGCGGATGACATCTGACTTGCAATAAAACGCTCCCAAATCAGGCGATACAAGCGTAGTTGATCGCGGCTTAAAATTGCTTTTAACTCTTCTGGTGTACGCATTGCACTTGTTGGACGAATCGCTTCATGGGCGTCTTGTGCATTCGCTTTCGCTTTCACTTGTTTCACTTCTTGTGAAACAAATTCTTTGCCGTATTTGCCTTCAATATATGAAATTGCTTCCGTTTTAGCGGTTTGTGAAATACGCGTCGAATCCGTACGCATATACGTAATTAAACCGACAGCGCCTTCTTTTTTACTTAGCTCAATACCTTCATAAAGCTGTTGAGCAAGCATCATTGTTTTCTTTGCACGGAAATTTAATTTTCGGGCTGCTTCTTGTTGAAGTGAAGATGTGGTAAAAGCAGGTGCTGCATTACGTTTACGTTCTTTTTTCACAACATTTGTTACTTCAAAATCCGAGCCTTTTACTTTTTTCAAGATTGCCTTAACTTGATCTTCATTTGTTAATTTAATTTTTTCTTTACCATTTCCATAATAAAATGCTTCAAATGGTTTTTTTCCTTTTTCAAACGATGCATCAATTGACCAATATTCTTCTGGATCAAAGCTTTTGATTTCATTTTCACGATCAATAATTAAACGTAGTGAAACCGATTGTACACGGCCTGCCGATAAGCCTTTTTTTACTTTTTTCCATAAAATCGGGCTAATGTTATATCCAACAAGACGGTCTAAAATGCGTCGCGCTTGTTGTGCATCCACTAGATCCATATTAATCGGTCTAGGATGCTTAAAGCTTTCTAAAATAGCTTCTTTTGTAATTTCATTGAAGACAACGCGACAATCTGATGCTACATCAATATTTAAAGCTGTAGCTAAATGCCAAGCAATCGCTTCTCCTTCGCGGTCTGGATCGGCTGCGAGATAGATTTTTTTTGCTTTTTTCGCTGCTGTTTTTAGATCTTGTAAAACTGGACCTTTACCACGAATCGTAATATATTTTGGTTCATAATCATGCTCTGTATCAATCCCCATTTGACTACGTGGTAAATCACGTACATGTCCAATAGAAGCCTTTACTTTATATTTTTTCCCTAAATAGCGTTCAATTGTTTTCGCCTTTGCAGGTGATTCTACTATTACTAAATAATCTGCCATCTGTTTTCCTCCTTAGAGAGGTTCGTTATTTTCTAAAATTCCCTATAGAGAATTTGTCAATGTTTTTTCAAAGCTTTTCCTGTTGCAAAATGTATAACAGATTAGCAGATAATGCAACTTTTTTTCAACGAAAACTTGAAAACATTTGCAATTCCTCAAGTATTTGATAACCGTCCCAAACTGGAATTGCCCCTTCTTTTATCAATTTATTAGGCCCTCTAGATTGCTCAGAAAAAATATTCCCTGGAATTACAAATACATCTTTCCCCTGCTCTAATGCAAGCTCCGTCGTAATAAGCGTTCCACTTTTTAATGCAGCCTCCGTTACGATTAATGCTTGGCTTAACCCACTAATAATGCGATTTCGCGCTGGAAAATGCCACTTTTGTATGCCTACGTATGGTGGATATTCCGTTACGAGTAAATGATCTATTGCCATTTGTTCAGCAAGTTGCCGGTTTTGTTTTGGATATAAGTGAAACAACCCATGTCCTAAAACCCCGATTGTTTTTCCCCCATAACGGATTGTAGCTTCATGGGCGAAACGGTCTGCACCCTTAGCCAAGCCACTAACTATGACAAACTGTTCATTTATTAATGGTGGTATTACTAATTTTAATGCTTCTTCACTATAAGAAGTAGCTGCTCTCGAACCAATCACAGCCATTTTTTTTGATGCTTTTAATAAATCCTTTTTCCCTTTAACATAAAGAACTGCAGGTGGATCATAGATTGTTTTTAACGCAGACGGATACCATTCATCATCAAAAGGAATGGCATGTATTTGATGTTGTGCATAATACGCCGTCATCGATATATATCGCATTTTTCTATAATGCGTTATTAAATATAAAGCTTTTTCTTGTTTTATATTTAAACAGTTCGCGACTTCATATGCTGAACTATTCATTAGTTCATCTAAATCACCTAAATTATTTAGTAATCTTTGAATTTTATGCCACGAGAGAGGAAAAATATAATGAAGCACAAGTAATTGTTGAGTAAAAATAGTTGTCATTTAAACACTCCTTTTTAATAGAAGAAATTAGAATGACCGCATATTTTTTTTGAAAGAGCGTGAAGTAAACTATGATAAAAAAGATGTAGCGAGGCGTCCGCTACATCTTTCATTTTAATGTGTTTTACAAGCTTCGTATAGCCCTTTTTCTTTAATCACTTTAATTAATGTCTCACCAATAACAGATGGCGTTGGAGCTACTTCGATGCCCGCAGCATTCATAGCTTTAATTTTTTCAGCTGCTGTACCTTTACCGCCTGAAATAATTGCACCTGCGTGACCCATACGTTTGCCTGGAGGGGCTGTTTGACCACCGATGAAACCTACTACTGGTTTTTTCATATTTGCTTGAATCCACTCAGCAGCTTCTTCTTCTGCTGTACCACCAATTTCACCAATCATAACGACTGCATATGTTTCTGGATCATCGTTAAAAACTTTTAAGCAATCGATAAAGTTTGTCCCATTAACCGGGTCTCCGCCAATACCTACTGCTGTCGTTTGACCAATACCAGCTTGTGTTAATTGATGTACTGCTTCATATGTTAATGTACCAGAACGTGAAATAACGCCTACATGCCCTTTTGTATGGATGTAGCCTGGCATAATACCAATTTTACATTCGTCAGCTGTAATAACGCCTGGACAGTTTGGACCAACTAAGCGAGTCTTTTTGCCTTCCATATAGCGTTTTACTTTTACCATGTCTAACACTGGAATATGCTCTGTAATACAAATTGTCATATCTAAATCTGCATCTACTGCTTCAATGATAGCATCTGCTGCGAATGGTGCTGGAACATAAATGACCGAAACGTTCGCGCCTGTTGCATCAACTGCTTCTTGTACTGTATTGAATACTGGTACGCCTTCGATTTCAAGACCACCTTTACCCGGTGTTACACCTGCAACAATTTTCGTACCATATTCAAGCATTTGCTTTGTATGGAATAGGGCTGTTTCCCCAGTAATACCTTGTACAATCACTTTTGTATCTTTATTAATGAACACGCTCATGCCATAACCCCGCCTTCAGCCTCTACTAATTCAACGATTTTTTGTGCGCCGTCTGCCATTGAGTCAGCTGCTACAATGTTTAAGCCAGATTCATTTAATAATCGTTTACCTAAATCAACATTTGTTCCTTCTAAACGAACAACTAATGGTACTTCTAAACCGACTTCTTTTGCAGCTATAATTACGCCTTTTGCAATGATGTCACATTTCATAATACCACCAAAAATGTTAACAAAAATTCCTTTTACATTTTTGTCAGATAAGATAATTTTAAATGCTTCTGTTACTTTTTCAGCTGTCGCGCCGCCCCCAACGTCCAAGAAGTTAGCCGGTGAACCGCCGTAATAACTAATCGTGTCCATCGTTGCCATCGCAAGGCCTGCTCCGTTAACCATACAGCCGATATTTCCGTCTAATGAGATATAACTTAAGTCATATTTAGACGCTTCGATTTCTTTCGGATCTTCTTCATCGAAATCACGTAATTCAACAATATCTTTGTGGCGATATAATGCATTTGCATCAAAATTGAATTTGGCATCTAATGCTACAACTTGATCATCACCTGTTACTACAAGTGGGTTAATCTCTACTGTTGATGCATCTTTATCGATAAATGCTTTATAAATACCTAACATTAGTGCTACCGCTTTGTTCACTAAGTTAGACGGAATGTTCATATTGAATGCCATACGACGTGCTTGATAAGGCATTAAGCCTGTAACAGGATCGATAACTTCTTTAAAGATTTTTTCTGGATTTGATTCTGCTACCTCTTCAATATCCATGCCACCTTCTTCTGAGCCCATCATAACAACACAAGAAGTTGCACGGTCTAATACTAAACTTAAATAGTACTCTTTTTTTATGTCTGATCCTTCTTCAATGTAAAGACGTTTTACTTCTTTACCTTCTGGACCTGTTTGATGCGTCACTAAAATTTTACCTAGTAACTCTTTCGCATATGAACGAACTTCTTCAAGATTTTTGGCAATTTTTACACCGCCCGCTTTACCGCGACCGCCTGCATGAATTTGTGCCTTAACGACTGTTACGTTCACACCTAATTCTTTTGCTACCTTTACCGCTTCATCTGGTGAAAATGCTACACTCCCTTTTGGAACGGCCACACCATATTTTCTTAATATTTCTTTTCCCTGATACTCATGGATATTCATGATACATCCTCCCATCGGACATTTGGAAATTATTCTACTAACATTTCTATTCTAAACAATTATTCAGACAATGTCTATATTTGTCATAAAAACGTTTTTTTAATGTTTTTATGAACAAATATTCTTTCTACACGAAAATACTACTTTTAAAAAAGGTATTTATATAATAAAAAAGCTTACTGACACAATAATGTGTCATTCTTTAATTCAAATATGCAAAAATATATAAAAATCTTCACGTTTATTTTTCTGTGCATATTACGTCTCAAATTTTTTTGCATACGACAAAAACAGCAAACTATTTGTTTACTGTTTTGTTTACCAATGTTGATTTATGCTTTTCATCGAGGTGATAAATGAAGGCAAATACTTCTGCCACTGCTTGATAGAGCTCCTCTGGAATAGAAGTATTTAAATCCAGTTGTCCCAACAGTTCAACGAGGTTAGGATCTTCATAAACAGGCACATCATTTAATGTGGCCGTTTCTAAAATATTTTCTGCAATTTTCCCTTTCCCTTTAGCGACAACTTTAGGGCCTGCGCTTTTTTGTGAATCATAAGATAACGCAATGGCTTCTTTTCGTACAAATCTTTTCTCGCTCATACTCGAATATCCACCCCGTTATGCTGCTCATCGGATTGATTTGAATTTTTCGTAACGCTTTTCCCTTCACGTTCTTCAAACGGTTTTATAAAGACACCTGATAGCACATATTCTTTGTCTGCTAACCCTTCTTTAAGTGCTCCTTTTAATGAAGTAGCCAAACTATCTAAATTCGGTAAATCATTAAAAATATTGATCGTTATAACGCGGTTCTGCACTTGCATATCGACAACTGTTTGCTGCAGCGTTTCCATATTTAAATAAAATAATATCCGTGCAAAGTTCGCATCAATTTTGCCGTCATCTTTCATACGGCCATTCCATTGAAGTGTAGCATCCATTTTCTTACCAAAAAAATCTAATGGTACTTGCATAACGAGCTGATGCTGAGGGCCATTTTCGCTTGATAATAACTGCATGCCATTAATACGCGCCATTACCATTTCGGCAGCATCTCGCAGTGCTGGAGGCGTTTGTGCATCTTGAATCAGCGTTAACAATTGTGGCTTTATCTGTTGTGCAGCAGCTTGTACATCTCCCGCTTTACTGGCTAAAGTTGCTTCATAGCTAACACCTAGTCCTTTTAATACCGTTTTCATCGCTTGCTCCATTGCTCTGCTATCTGCCGCTGACTGTACTTGTGCCTCTGCCTGCGTCAATACACTCTGTACTTGTGGTTGCGAACTATTTGCAGATACTTTTACTAAATTTCGGAGTAAGTGATCCATCATTTGCGTTGAACTATCTGGTTTTAATAATGTGACGAGCTGGTCCTTTGCAGATATGCCTTGCTCATTATGCGTAAATAAGCGTGAGGATGCATTGTCACTAAATGCTTTTGTCAATTGCTCCTGTAATTGTTTTACGAATACTTCTACCGCTTGTTTTGATGGTGGTATTTGTGCAAAGCGATTTACTAATTGCTGAATTTGTTCCTTTTGTGATGCAGAAAGTAAAATTTCATTATTCACCCAAGTACGGACTTGATCCATCATTTGTTTGCTTTGCTCTGGTGACGTTTGCATTAACTGTTGAATCATTTGCCCTGCTTGTGAAGGCAATGCGTTTTGTGGCGTTCCTGATGGTGCTTGCATGGCTTGTTGTGCCTGCGCTGGCTGTTGATTTACTGATTGCCAATTTTGTAAGTTCGCATTTTGTGGTAAAATGCCCGCTTCTTTTAAAATGGTTAACGCTTGTAATTTTGAAGAAACTGTTGCTGATGTATTTAGTAAGTCTTGCGCTGCTCGTGCTAGTAATACGCCACCTGTTTCATTGTTTAATGGCTTAGCTAATTGCTGAATTTGTTGTAATAAATTTGCCTTTACGCTTTCATTGCCGCCTGTTTGCGTCGCTAATAGCTGGGCTAATTTAGCTAAATTCGCCGACATACCATCTGTTTTTGCGCCTTGTGTTAACGCTTGAAAAACCGTATTCGTGAATGGCATTTTATATTCAACCATACGCTGTAACGCCTGCAATGCATCGCTTTTTGAAACACCATCAGGTAAGTTTTTCATCCAAGTCTCTGCAGTCATTAACTGCTCTTGTGAAATTGGAGTTTGTGCTTTAATAAAATGCGATAATACTTGTTGCATATCAGAGGATTTTGGTAAATTCATCGTTTCTAGTAGCTGCTGCATCTGTTGACTTGGTGTCATCGTTTGTGACATTGGTCCTGTAACAACTTTTAATTCCGTTTGTGGATTTGTTGATGTAACTTGAAAGAAATGGGCATCTCCAACTTTTAACGGCACTTCTAATTTAGCCATCAACTTTTGACCACCAACTTGTATTTCCGCCATTTGATCTGGATATAATTGTTTGATCGTTCCGTGAAATACTTGATCTTGTTTTAGTGCTAATGGTTGATTTTGTACAGTTTGTTGTACATTGCTTGCTTGTATCGGATTAAATGATGCAAAGTTCATCCCAACACTCCTTTTATTCAATCATAGACTTAATCGGTTCAAATGTTTTTCGGTGATGCTCGGTCGGTCCAAATTGTTCTAACGCCTCTAAATGCTGCTTTGTACCATATCCTGCATGCTGTGCAAAACCATATTCAGGAAATTGTTTATCTAACTCTTCCATATAATCATCACGTGCTGTTTTCGCTAAAATTGACGCTGCAGCAATTGCTAAACTTTGTGCATCACCTTTAATAATTGACGCTTGTGGAATATCGGTATGAAGCGTCATTGCATCCGCTAAAATGAAATCCGGCTTCACTTCGAGCGCTTCTATACTTTTTAGCATCGACTGGCGTGTAGCTTCATAAATATTGTGCTTATCAATTTCCTCAACGCTTTGAAAATGCACGGCATAATAAAGCGCATGTTTTTTTATGCGTACAGCAAAGTCGTTGCGTTTATCTTTTGAAAGCTGCTTCGAATCGTTCACACCAAGTAATTCCTCACAATAATTCGGTAAAATAACAGCTGCTGTCACAACTGGACCAGCCAATGGACCGCGCCCTGCTTCATCTGTACCAACTAACAGTGCTTGTTCGTGCGGTAAGTACGAAGCGTCAAATTGTAGTTTTGCCGTATGTGCTGTATGTAACTGTTCGATTTTGGCAAGACGTTTTTGAAACTGTGCCCAAACTTTTCTAACACCACTTCGTTCATCTTGAGCTATGTCTTGCATCCAAGGTTCTTTTTTTGTTGCTTCTTTTAATGCTAATGTAATTTCTTTAATTGTTTTCATTATTATTCCTCATATCGTTTCATTAAATGTTATATCGGTCTTATTTTCAATTATAAAAGAAGAAAACCTTCTTCACATAATGCGAAAAAGGTTTTCTTCTTTTGGTTACTCTTTTTCAGGCTGTTTTTGACGACGTAGCTCTTGATTTTTTAAGCGACGCTCTTCGTTTTCTTTGGCGATAGCTTCTGCTAATTTTTCTTTTTCAATTTGCTCAGCAACGAAGTCAAATGTTACCTTCCCTAAGTTTTGCTCACGGATATCCCGTACGATTAAAACAGAAACTTGATCATAATCAATTTCTCCGCCATGTCCGAACACACGACGTAATTTTCCGATATGATCAAATGTCTCTACTAAATCTTCAGAAACACTGGACAGATTGTAGCGTTCTTCCATGCGTTTTGGATAATGAAGTGCTATGAAACGTAAACCATACACTGCTAAGTCTTCCATGTTGATGATGGTATCTTTAATCGCACCTGTTAGTGCTAGCTTATATCCAACTTCTTGATCCTCAAACTTCGGCCATAAAATCCCAGGTGTATCAAGTAGTTCTACTTCTTTTCCTACTTTAATCCATTGTTGCGCTTTTGTGACACCTGGTGTATTACCGGTTTTTGCTAAGTTCTTTTTCGCTAAACGGTTAATTAACGTTGATTTTCCTACGTTTGGAATTCCAACAATCATTGCACGGATGGCACGAGGTTTCATGCCTCTCGATTTCATTCGTTCCCATTTTTCAGCTAAAATTTCTTGGGCGGCTTTTGTAACTGCTTGTAAGCCTTTTCCCTCTAATGAATTAATCGCCACAGCTTTAAATCCGCGTTCATCAAAATATTGAATCCAACGACGTGTTTCTTGCTCATCCGCCATATCTTGCTTATTTAAAATGAGTAGGCGTGGCTTTTGGTGAATTACTTCATCAATCATTGGGTTGCGTGAGGATAGTGGTAGGCGAGCATCTACAAGTTCAAATACGATATCTACAAGCTTTAAGCTCTCTGATACTTGACGACGTGCCTTAGCCATATGTCCAGGGAACCATTGAATTGTCATTTTTATTTACCTCCTGAATTCGAGCGTGTTCTATTCAATTAGAAAAACACAATTCGTTCCAAAATAGCACGAATCGATGTCTTTTCTTATGTGAATTTCCTTGAAAAGTTATTATTCACTAAAAAAATGAGGAGTACGCTCTTACCTCCTCATTTATCATTTATTTTACAACTTCAATTTCACTTAATGGCCAGAAAATAATGCTTGTATTCCCAATAATTTCATCAATCGAAACAATTCCGATATGGCGGCTGTCTTTACTATATTGACGGTTATCACCCATCACAAAAACATAACCTTTTGGAATCACATCAAGGGAAGGATCGATATCCTTTAAAGTAAAGTCATACGTTAAATTACCTTCTGTTATTTCCTTTTTATACTCATCTAAATATGGTTCATCGATTGGTTTACCATTAATGTATAGCTGATCATCTTTATATTCTAAATAATCACCAGGAAGTCCGATTACACGTTTGATATAATCCTTTTTTTCTGGTGCATGGAAAACAACAATATCAAATCGGTTAGGTTCTCCAATTTTATAATTGAATTTATTAACAATCATTCGATCTCCATTTTCAAGGGTTGGCATCATTGAATCCCCATCCACTACAATCGGTGTAAATAAAAAATAACGAATAAACGCAGCAATTGCAAAGGCTATAAGTAGCGCTTTTGTCCATTCCCAAAGCTCATTTTTTTCTTTTTCAGTTTTTTCCACGTAGCTATCCCCCTTGCTTATCAAACTTATTGTATACGAAATATGTATTTCAAGCAAAAATATAATCTACACTTGCACGTGTATCTATGTTCATAAAAATAGAACTCGATCTAATGTTAAGATCGAGTTATTATTTTCATGAAAGAAAGGGACTTGCAAAAACAAGCCCCCTTCTAAATCATTCTTATCGAATTTCTTTAATACGAGCAGCTTTACCACGTAAGTTACGTAGGTAGTAAAGTTTAGCACGACGTACTTTACCTTTACGAACTACTTCTAATTTAGCGATTTTTGGAGTGTGTACTGGGAAAGTACGTTCAACACCAACGCCGTAAGAAATTTTACGTACTGTGAAAGTTTCGCTAATACCGCCACCACGACGTTTAATAACTACACCTTCGAATAATTGGATACGCTCACGAGTACCCTCAACTACTTTAACGTGTACCTTAACAGTGTCACCAGGACGGAATGTAGGTAGGTCAGAACGTAGTTGTGCTTTTGTGATTTCTGTGATAATGTTTGACATTATTTTCTCTCCTTAGACAGATGCTCATGCACGCTAAATCTTAGCCACAGCGGAACACCGTAATTCAGTGCTTTACATAGAAGCACAGATTGAATCTTAACATAATTTTTTTTAGCTTGCAAGTAGTTTTGCTTTACATTTCAGACTTTATTTTTTCAATAATTTCCAATTGTTTCTCTGTCAGCTCGAGTACTTCTAAAAGGTCTGGACGACGCTCCAATGTACGCTTAAACGACTGTTCCTCGCGCCATTCATCAATTTTCGCATGATTACCTGATAACAGTACATCAGGCACCTTCATCCCTCTAAAATCAGCAGGACGTGTATAATGAGGGTGCTCTAACAAACCTGTTGAAAAGGAGTCTTGCATATGCGAATCTTGTTGCCCAAGTACACCAGGTAATAAACGAACAATTGCATCAATAATCGTCATCGCTGGTAGCTCTCCACCCGTTAAAACGAAATCACCAATAGAAATTTCATCTGTTACTAGGTACTCTCGAATTCGTTCATCATAACCTTCATAATGACCACAAAGGAATACTAAATCATCTTCCTTAGAAAGCTCCTCTGCCTTCTTCTGATCGAAGCGTTTACCTTGTGGGCACATTAAGATAACTCGTGGCTTACTCCCCTTTGTAATGGCTTCTACGGCGTTAAACATCGGTTCTGGTTTAAGTACCATCCCCGCGCCTCCACCATACGGATAATCATCAACTTGCTTGTGTTTGTTTTCACTGTATGCACGAATATCTGTTACTGCTAACTCAACAGCACCTTTTTCCTGTGCCTTTTTTAAAATTGATGAGCCAAATACACCCGAGAACATTTCTGGAAATAAGCTAAGTACATGAATTTTCATTACAGTAAGCCGTCCATAACATGAATAATAATTTTCTTTTCTTCTACATTGATTTCTTTAACAATGTCTTCGATATACGGGATGTAATGACTTTTACCGCTTTTAGCTTTAATCTCCCATACATCATTAGCGCCTGTTTCTAAAATATCTATTACGACACCAATTAGTTCGCCTTCTTCAGTAAATACTTCACAATCTTTAATTTCA
This sequence comes from Solibacillus sp., assembly GCA_045640265.1. GTDB lineage: Bacteria > Bacillota > Bacilli > Bacillales_A > Planococcaceae > Solibacillus. Next base: position 7,213 of record JAZUES010000127.1, on the reverse strand, counting down.
AAGTGGTAATATTCGTTTTCTTCTAGTTCATCGTCTTCTAATTGATCCATCGTTATTTTTAGTACCCCTTCTTTGAAAGGCTCTACTAAATTGATGTTCTCCATTCCTTCGAATGTTACTAAAATAAAGTTTTTATGGCGTCGAGATGATCCGATTGTTACCCAAGTCGGCTTTTTATCATCTTTTTTAAATGCTGCTAATTTTGATCCTACCGCAAAGCGTTCTTCTTCAAAATCAGTTGTCGATAAAATTCGTAGTTCACCACGAATTCCATGTGTATTCACAATACGTCCAACATTAAACCATTCCATTGCGTTGCCACCTCGTTATGTTTGATAAGTTTATTATATGAAAAAAAGAAGGGACAGCAAGTAGCTACCCTCCTTTTCTTTAATCCAATATATCGACGTAAGTCTTTTTCTTCTGGTGACCGCCTGCTGCTGAGTACACAATCGTACGAATTGCTTTCGCAACACGTCCTTGCTTGCCTATCACTTTCCCTCGATCCTCTGGATGAACAAAAAGCTTATAAACAACTCGACTCGAAGTTTCGTCCGTCTCGATACGAACGTCTTCTGGATAATCGACTAATGGTTTAACAATCGCTTCAATCAGCTGCTGCATAAAGCCACCTCCGAATTATTAATTGAATTATTTGCTGTATTTAGCGTTATGGAATTTTTCCATGATACCTTGTTCTGAGAACAGGTTACGTACAGTATCAGATGGTTTTGCACCATCAGTTAACCATTTAAGAGCTTTCTCTTCATCGATTAGAACTGTAGCTGGTTGAGTAAGTGGGTTGTAAGTACCAACTGTTTCAATTTGACGACCGTCACGTGGTGAACGAGCGTCTGCAACTACGATACGATAGAAAGGAGATTTTTTAGCTCCTATACGTTTTAAGCGAATTTTAACTGCCATTTTAATAGCACCTCCGAATAAGTTTCACACAAGATATTATATAAGCAATGTCTTGGTTGTTTGTAAAGTGTTTTTTCTTAACACCTATATTTTTTTATTTAAATAATGAGTCAAAACCTGGCATTTTCATTTTTTTCTTGCCTTTACCTTGAGTCATGCCCGTCATTTGCTTCATCATTTTTTTCATTTCTTCAAATTGCTTTAACAAGCGATTTACTTCTTGAATTGTTGTACCAGATCCTGTTGCAATACGTTTTTTACGGCTTGCACTAATGATATCAGGGCTGGTTTTTTCATTTGGTGTCATAGAGTAAATAATAGCTTCAATACGACCCATTTGTTTTTCATCGACTTTTACATTGTCTAAGCCCTTCATTTTGTTCGCACCTGGAATCATTTTTAATAACTCATCCAGTGGTCCCATTTTTTTCACGGCTTGTAATTGCTCGATAAAATCGTCAAACGTGAAAGATTGCGTCATGAACTTTTCTTCAAGCTCTTTTGCTTTTTCCATATCAACGTTTGCTTGTGCTTTTTCGATTAATGAAAGAACGTCACCCATACCTAAAATTCGTGAAGCCATACGTTCTGGGTGGAATGGCTCTAATGCGTCCATTTTCTCACCCATCCCGACAAATTTAATTGGCTTTTCAGTAACTGCACGGATTGAAAGCGCCGCACCACCACGTGTGTCACCATCTAATTTTGTCAGAACGACACCTGTAATGCCAACTGCTTCATTAAAGCTTTGTGCAACATTTACAGCGTCTTGACCTGTCATTGCATCGACAACTAAGAAAACTTCATCTGGTTCTTTTAACGCACGAATATCTTTTAATTCTTGCATTAACGTTTCATCAATATGAAGACGACCTGCTGTATCAATTAATACAACGTCTAAGTGTTCTTCTTTTGCGTGTTCAATTGCTTGACGAGCAATTTCAACAGGAGAAACGTCCGTACCTAATGAGAATACTGGTAGTGATAACTGTTTTCCTAACGTTTGTAGTTGCTGAACAGCTGCTGGACGATAAATATCGGCCGCTACTAATAGCGGTTTTTTATTGTATTTTTTACGTAAAACATTCGCTAACTTACCTGTTGTCGTCGTTTTACCAGCACCTTGTAAACCAACCATCATAATAACAGTCGGTGGACGGTTGCTAAATTTAATCGGGCTTTGTTCTCCACCCATCAATGTAGTTAATTCTTCCTGTACAATTTTAATTACTTGTTGTCCAGGTGTTAATGATTTCATGACGTCAACGCCGACAGCACGCTCACTAACTTTTTTAACGAATTCTTTTACTACCTTTAAGTTTACGTCCGCTTCGATTAAGGCAAATCGGACTTCACGCATCATTTCTTTTACGTCTTGTTCCGTAACTTTCCCTTTACCTTTAATCTTTTGGATCGTACCTTGGAGTCGCTCTGCTAAACCTTCAAAAGCCAACTCGTTCGCCTCCTAATCCGATTCCTTCAATTGTTCAACTAATGCTAGTTTCGCTTCTATAGTAGAAGTCTCATCTTGTATCGCATTCGTCAATTGTTTTAACACTTCTTGACGTTGTTGAAATTTTTCAAAAAGATTTAATTTTTCTTCATATTCTTCAAGCATCGCCTCAGTACGACGAATATTATCGTAAACAGCTTGACGTGAAATGCTATAGCTTTCCGCAATTTCACCTAATGAATTGTCATCTAAATAATAGAGTTCCATGTAGCTTCGCTGTTTATCGGTTAAAAGCGCTTGATAAAAGTCGAAGAGAAAGTTCATGCGTGTTGTTTTTTCAAGTAGCATCTTTATCTCTCCAATCCTATTTTGTCTACCTTATCATAATCGCGTAAACGATTACTGTCAAGGTAATCTCCTTGTCTTCAGACTAAGATTGTGACAAAAAAAGGGAGCCGCAAAAAACATCTTGCAGCTCACCTCTAATTAATCTTCTAACTCATTTAATTCTTTTTCTAAGCCTTCTGCAAATAGTCCATATACATAACGTTCTGCATCAAATGGTTGTAAATCATCCATTTTTTCACCAAGCCCGACAAACTTCACAGGAATGTGTAATTTGTTTCGTATTGCTAACACAATACCGCCTTTTGCTGTACCATCTAGCTTCGTTAACACAATACCTGTTACATTAGTAACCTCTTTGAACATTTGAGCCTGTACAAGCGCATTTTGACCTGTTGTCGCATCAAGCGCTAATAATACTTCATGTGGTGCATCAGGAATTTCACGCGAAATAACACGATGTACTTTTTCAAGCTCGTTCATTAAGTTAACTTTATTTTGTAAGCGACCTGCAGTATCACAAATAAGGACGTCTGCATTACGGTTTTTAGCAGCACGAATGGCATCGTACATAACTGCGGCTGGATCAGAGCCTTCAGATTGTGCAATGACTTCGACACCAACACGCTCGCCCCATATTTGAAGTTGTTCGATGGCACCTGCACGGAATGTATCACCTGCTGCTAGCATAACAGTTTTACCTTCTGATTTTAAACGGTGTGCCAATTTACCAATTGTCGTTGTTTTACCAACACCATTTACACCAACGAATAAAATAACCGTTAAATCTCCTTGTTGCTGGATATTTAACTCTGTTAATTTTTCTTCGCCTGATTCGTAAATTTCAACAAGCTTTTCTGAAATAATGGCTTGTATCCCGGTTGTATCTTTTATATTTTGACGTTGTACTTCGAAGCGCAATTTATCCATTAATTCCATAACAGTTTCAAAGCCTACGTCTGCTTGTAATAATACGTCCTCAAGTTCTTCAAAGAAATCTTCGTCTACTTTACGGTAACGTGCGACTAAATCATTTACTTTCGAAGTGAAAGAGTTGCGTGTTTTTTCTAGACCCGCTTTGAATTTTTGAGTAATTGACCAGGCCGATTGCTTTTTCGACTCTTCCTCTGTTACTCGTTCAAACTCTTGTTTATCTTCTTCAATCGATTCAGAAATAACCTCAGGCTGTGCTTCTAGGATAATTCCCTCTACTTGCTTAACTTCTTGTTCTTGCTTTTCTTCAACAGCTGTATTAATCTCTACTACCGGTGTATCAAGAAGGGGTTTTTCTTCGCCTTCTTGTTCTTCACCTTGCGCTTGTTGTTCAAGTAGCTTCTTTTCCTCGTCGCCACCCACTAATTTTTCCTTCAGTCGCTTAAAAAAGCTCATTACTTGCCACTCCCTTGACCTACTAATTCAGATTGTTCTTCTAATTTAACTGATACAAGTTTCGATACACCTGACTCTTGCATCGTAATACCATAAAGAACATCGGCACCTTCCATCGTTCCTTTACGGTGTGTAATCACGATGAATTGTGTGTCTTCACTAAATTTACGCAAATAATCACTATAACGAGCGACGTTCGATTCGTCTAACGCGGCTTCAACTTCATCTAAAATACAGAACGGTACAGGGCGTGCATTTAAAATGGCAAATAATAATGCAATCGCCGTTAACGCACGTTCTCCCCCTGATAATAGACTTAAGCTTTGTAATTTTTTGCCTGGTGGTTGTGCAATAATCTCAATACCCGTTTCGAGTAAATTTTCTGGATCTAGAAGTACTAAATCTGCTGTACCCCCTCCAAATAATTCTCGGAATGAAACTGTGAATTGCTGACGAATTTGCTTAAATGTATCATCAAAGCGCTCTGTCATTTCTTCGTCCATCTCACCAATTGCTTTATGCAATGTATCTTTTGCCTCAACTAAATCTTCACGTTGTTCGCTTAAAAAGGCATAGCGTTCTTGTACGCGATCAAATTCTTCAATTGCACTTAAGTTAACGGGACCAAGCTCTTCAATTGATTGCTTTAATAGCTTCACTTTTCGACGAACTTGATCTTCATCTTCAATTTCAATTGCTTCCTCTTGTGCTGTTATAACGTCTAATTCATACTGTTCGAGCAATTGCTGTTGCATATTATTCATTTCGAATTCAATGCGGCTACGCTTAATTTCTAGCGTACGTAATGCATCCATATAGCTTTTATGTACACGTTGTACTTCCTGCAATTGAATTTCTGCCTCGGTCATTTGCTCATGTAACACAGTACGAGACGAACGATTTTTTTGAATCGTTTCGTTTAGCGTATCTTTCTTCGTTATCCAGTCTAAAATTGTTTGGGCCAATTCTTCAGAAGAAGGGCCATTTAATCCATCCTCTGATTCTACCCATTCAATTTCCTGGGAAATCTTTTCGACTAAGTTTTGTGCTTTTGTTAAGTTCAACTCTATACCTGCAATTGCTGCCTGTACTTGTGTGAGTTGTTCTTGTGCTACAGCTAATTCAGAACGTTGCTGTGCTAATTGTTCACGTAACACATCTTTTTGAGTTTCACTTTGTGTTTTTGCAAGTGTAAGCTCATCAACTGTTTGCTGAATGTCTTGTAACTCTGTGCGAAGCTCCTCTAGACGTTTTTGCGCAATTTCTTGCTGTTCTGTTAAGGATTCTTTACGCGTCGATAAAGAGGATTGCTCTGATTGCGTAATTGAAACCGTTGTTTGCAGGCTTTTTGCAGTCATATCTAACTCTAAAGCCTTCGAACGATGAATTTGTTCTTGTTCACGTAATGATTCGCCTTGTAATCTTAATTCTTCTAATGAATGGCGCAGTCCGGAAATTTCTTCCTTTTTTGCAGCAACGGTTTTCTCAGCTGTTTGAATTGTCGCTTCCATACCCGCTAAAGTTGTGACTAATTTATCTAGTTCTGCTTTTCGAGAGAATAATGAACTTTGTTGTTTTAGCGCACCACCCGTTAACGAACCACCTGCATTAACGATATCACCTTCTAATGTTACAACGCGATACTTAAAGCCACATAGACGGGCAATTTGACTTGCTCCTTCTAAGTTTTGTGCAACAAGTACATTGCCTAAAAGATTTTCGATAATTGTTTGATTTTCAGGTGCATATTGTACCAATTCATATGCTAATGCAACATATGCTGGATGCGATGAAATATCCATTAATTGTTGGTGATGAATTTTGCGAGAACGCATAACCGTTTTCGGTAAAAATGTTGCACGACCTGCACGTTTTCGCTTCAACCAGCCAATTGCTTTTTGTGCATGTTGTTCATTGTCTGTAACGATATGTTGAGACGCAGCACCTAAAGCTGTTTCAATTGCTTGTGAATATTTTGCCTCAACTTGGATTAGTTCGGCTACAGCACCTTCAATACCTTCCAGCTCTTTGCGATCACGCGCTAATAACACTTCTTTAACACCTTGGAAGAAACCAGAAAAATCAGCTTCTAACTCTGCTAATGTTTCTTTACGTGCTTTTAGCTGTTGATGATGTTGATACGCTTTATATAAAAGTGCCTGCTTCTCATCTAAATCCGCTGTTGATGATTTCAACTGCGTTTGTATAACGTCAAATTGGCGGAGCTGATCTTGTAATGCTAGCTCTGCCTGCTGTAACGCTTTTTCCGTTACTTCTTTTGATGTTAAGATGGTTGTTAGTTCTTTTTGAATTTCCGAAGAACGTCCTGTCATGCGTTCAACAGTAGCTTGTTCTTGAGATAACTGTTGATCGATATGTTTTAATTCATTTTTTACTGTTGCTTCTTCGTTCAATAAGTTAATATACGTATTTTTTGCGTCTTCAATCTCTTGTTCGATTTCTGAAGCACTACGAGTTAGCGCTTGTTCGATTTGTTTTAATGAAGAACGAATTTGTTGTACAATTTTTTGTTTCTCAGTAAATTGCTGACGCTTTTTTTGCTGATCTAATTCTAACTCATTTACTGATTGAGTCGCTTGTTGTAAATTGTGTTTTAATTGTTGGGTTTGCTTTTCAGCATTTGAACGTTTTTCGTTAAATAACGCACGACGTCCTTCCCAACGTTCCACCTCTGCACTTGCTTCAACCAATTGTTCTTGTGATGCATCGAGCACACCATCTATTGCTTTTAAATCGGTACGAATTTTACGCACACTTTGCTCAAGGTCAGTAATTTCTACTGCATGTTTCTTTTCAGAAGTTGAAAGTTCTTTATGCTCTACTTCAAATTTTCGAAGTGTTTTTTCATGTGATAATAAATCATGGACCATTAAGGCTATATCGAAGTCTTTCAGTTCCTCTGTCATGCGCACATAATCTTTCGCACTAGAGGCTTGTATTTTTAATGGCTCTAGACGTATTTCAATTTCATGTAAAATATCAAGTACACGATTTAAATTTTCATCTGTTTCGACAAGCTTATGCTCGGCTTTTTTCTTACGTAATTTATATTTCAAAACGCCAGCAGCTTCTTCAAAAATG
>JAZUES010000126.1:0-4090 GCA_045640265.1 Solibacillus sp. | reverse complement strand
TATAGGGTGAACTGTTTTGCAATATCAAAGCTATTTTTCCTCTGAAATAGTGGGTATTTGGGGATAGTCATTCGGCGCGCTCAGCACACATTCACAAAGCCTCTTTACAGAGTCTCTGTGAATGTTCTTTGTGCTGTGTGTAAGGGCCGCCGATATAAGGTTTATCCGTTACCTACCTTTTTAAATACCGTAGGCGCTATGCTACGCAAGGCGCCGGTCTTTCTATAATATAGGGTGAACTGTTTTGCAATATCAAAGTTTTTCCCCTCTAAAATAGTGGATATTTGGGGTAGTCATTCGGCGGGCTCAGCACACATTCACAAAGCCTCTTTGCAAGAGTCTTTCGCGAATGTTCTTTGTGCTGTGTGTAAGGCCCTCCGATATAAGGTGTATCGTTATCTACCTTTTTAAATACTGTAGGCGCTATGCTATCGCAAGGCGCCGGGCTTTCTATTTATATAGGGTGAAATGTTTTGCAATATCAAAGCATTTCTCTAAAATAGTGGACATTTAGGATAGTCTTCGGCGCGCTCAGCACACATTCACATAGCCTCTTTACAGAGTCTCTGTGAATGTTCTTTGTGCTGTGTGTAAAGCCCGCCGATATAAGGTGTATCGTTACCAACCTTTTTAAATACCGTAGGCGCTATGCTATCGCAAGGCGCCGGTTTTCTATTATAGATAGCTATTCCTATGTAAATGGTTAAAGGAATTATCACTGCATTTCAATGTTTCTATTTAAAGAAGAAAGCATTAGAAATACCGAGAACCATAACGATTCAATCATCCATTTATAATAAGAGAATCACTGATAATCAATTTGTTTAGCAAATCCGCTTTATTTGGCGGGCCTTGCATAAAGCGCACAGATGAGTCGTACAGATTTGTGCAACAAAGCTGTGCGATTCATGCGCTTAGCCCGCCAAAACCCATACACCTTCCTTAGCCTCTATAATTAAAACAAGACTAGCTATGAAAATCCCCTTGCCTCACTATATATAGTAAATTCGCTTTTTTTAAAGAAACGGCGCCTTTGCTTGCAACAGCGCCTTCCCTCTTTAGATATAATTTAATTGACTATGCCTTATTTGGCGAGCCTTGCATACCGCAACAGTATCAGTAGTAGGTACACGTACCACGTGACCCTGCTGCTGATATGCGGTAGCTCGCCAAAACCGCATACACCTCCATAGCCTCTGTTCAAAACGACTAGCTATGAATTCCCTTTTAGCAATTCCGCTTTATTTAAAAGAACGGCGCCTTTTTTTTGCAACAGCGCCTTCCCTCTCTTGATACATAACAATTTATTAGAAAAAGCCGCCTCATTATGAAGCAGCCTTTCTTGCACCTACTGTTAATACAACAATTCCGCCTAATAGTAAGCCAACCCCTATCCAAGATAACGGACTTAAGTATTCTCCTACTAAGAGTACCCCTAACAATGCAGCCGTTAGTGGTTCAGCTAGGCTAAGTGTTACGGCTGCTGAAGAACTGATTTTTTTCAGCCCACCTAAAAACAATAAATAAGCCACACTCGTTGCGGCTAATGCCATAAAGAGCATTGCAACTAAATTAGTGCCTTCTGTAAGCCAACTCACCCCGTCACGCGCTGCAAATGGCAATAAAAATAAGGCACACATCGAAAACGTCATGGCAACAGCTGGCAATGTTTCTTCGCGCTCCATCAATTGTTTACTCACATTCGTATATAATGCGAACATAAAGCCCGCTGTTAATGCAAGCCCTACTCCCACTGGATCAACGACTGCTTCTCCGCGATTCGTAAATAATAACACGCACCCAATAATGGCTAAAATCGTTGCAACGCCCCAAATCTTACTTGGGCGTACTTTGTAGATAAACCATTCTATTATTCCAGAAAAAACAGGTGAACTACCTATAGTCACAACTGTTCCGACTGCCACCCCTGTAAAACGAACCGAGGTAAAAAATAAGCTTTGAAATAGGGCGATTGCAATAGCTGCAAAGATTGTCCATTTCCACGACCAATTTTTTAAAGAAATTTTACGCATCGCAATGGTTACGATTAATAGCACACCCCCTCCAATTGCAGAGCGAACACCAGCCACAGCAAATGAAGAAATTCCTTCTGTTAAAAATGTTTGCGTTGTGCCCACTGTCCCCCAAAGCATCGCCGCAAGTAATACACATATGTATGGCCAAATATTCAACATAATCCTCCAATCATTTACCAAAATAAGTTATTTCCATGCTAACACAGGACCTAAGGCAAATCGAGATGAAGTTTTGCTCAATTAGTTTTATAATAAAAGGAACATCAAATTAAAAGGAGGGCATCATTATGTATAAATCAATCGAACAAACTGCTCGTGATATCGGCATGCCCAAGCACCAAATTCTTCAATATATTTATGCAGGTCGAATTAAAGCAATTCCTGATGGTGAGGACTTTTTAATTAATAGCGCACAATTTGACACATATCATCAACAACTTGAACGCATTAAAGAGGAAATAGAAATTTGGCGAAATACACCGATTCCTGAAGATATGGATGTAAAAGACGAAGATTAATAAAATGAAGCGAACTCAAATTAGATGAGTTCGCTTCATTTTATTTAAATTGTCACTATAAATCCAGCACGCTTACCGATGATTTCTGCATAATCTTCCACCATTACACTCGCCGTTGGATACATTCCTGCACCTGGACCTGTAATCGATAAAGTACCAATGTAATTTGTTTCCATTGCTACTGCATTGAATACGTCTTCTACTGGGTAAAGTGGATGTTCCTTATCGACTAATAATGGTGCCACTTTTGCAACAATCGTCCCGTCTGATAACTTTTCTACTTCTGCTACGTGGCGATAACGAAGTCCTTTTTCCGTTGCCTCAGCCACTTGCTCAGCTGAAATCGTATCAATTCCGATTACTTCGACGTCCGACCAATTTGGTTGTTCACCAAAGGCTAGGCTCGATAAAATCATCAACTTTTTAAACGCATCCTGACCCGAAACATCATTAAACGGATCAGCCTCTGCATAGCCTAAACGCTGTGCCTCTTTTAACGCATACTCAAAGCTCCAGCCTTCCGCACGCATTTTCGTTAAAATATAGTTCGTCGTTCCATTCAAAATTCCTTGAACACGACTGACATCATTCACAAGTAAAATGTTTTTCATTGTTTTAATAATAGGTACGCCGCCAGCTACAGATGCTTCAAAACCGATAAAGACACCATTTGCCTTCGCTAACGCTTCTAGTTCTTCTCCACGCTTAGCAAGCATCACTTTGTTCGCTGTTATAACATGGCACTTTGCCTCAACCGCACGCTTTAAATAGCTAAATGCTGGTTCTTCATTTACGATTGCCTCAAATACGACTTGTAGGCACTTTTCTGCTAATACGTCATCCATTGACTCTGTCATTAAATGTTTCGTACCGGGTACACGCTCACGGCTCGCATCCGTTACTAAAATCTTTACTACTTCTAGCTCTACACCTAGCTTTTCGCGAAGCTCCTGCCTCTTCTCGTCTAAAATATGGTATATCCCTTGACCTACTGTGCCAAATCCTAAAATGGCTGCCTTGATTGTTGCCATGCCTTTCTCCTCCAAATTCCAAACACATCTATATTAACAAATAATTCTAACAATTTAGCTTAAAGAAAATTCTATCCTATATAATACACTAAAACAAGATAAATCTCTCCTAGAAATACATTTGTTCCCCTTAAAAGGTCAATATTCCATGAAAAATCATTCTTTTAGTTAGCTACATGGATAAAGGAATAGTATTTCATTGACTGAGTTATAAAACTTAGGAATAGTGCGCACCTTATAATTATCTCAACATCCAATGAATAATATATAGAAAACAGGAGGGCTTTATCAAAGGTGAAGAAATTCATTTTTCTATTCTTAGCTGTATTTTTAAACTTAGTACTTGTTGCATGCTCCGAAAAGACCGCTAGTACAAAACAAAGTGATTGGTCTTATGATGAACTCACTGGACCTGAATACTGGGGAGAACTAGACCCTGGAAATTCCGCATGTGTCAATGGAAGTGAACAATCACCCATTAACCTTGAATTTTCCCAAGTTAAAG
>JAZUES010000125.1:0-14332 GCA_045640265.1 Solibacillus sp. | reverse complement strand
ACGATTTTGGGATTAATTGCTACAAAGCTTAATAACTCCCCGTTTTCATCGTCTAAATGAATAGCAAACATGCGTTTTAAACTATTAACTTGGTTGGCAGCTAGACCAATGCCACCACGTAAATTGTACTTTTCAGCCATTTCAGGATCTTGGCTGTTAATTAAATATTGAAGCAAAGCCTCTGCTAATGTTTTATCTTCTACAGATAAAGGGAATGTCACTTCTTCTGCACGTGTACGTAATGTTGGGTGACCTTCGCGAATAATATCTTTCATTAAAATCATGTGAAACTTCCTTTCAGTTGAAACTTAGATCTTATAACTTCTAGTATACACAACTCTGGAAAACGTAAGTAGGGAAAACTTCTAACTTTGTTTATTAAGCGAAAAAAATGATTTATTTTAACGAAATATGGATATGGATAAAATAGACTGTAAAATTATTGCTAGAAAACTTTTAAAATGTATATTTAAGATCTATTATAGTACAGTTTCGATTTACGTATGTAACAGACCCATAAACTGTTGCAGTTTATAATTTTTATTGAAAAATGTTTAATTTAGATGATAAACAATGATTGACCGATGGAAATTTATTCATTATACTCGGGTTAGTAGAAAGTTGTACTAATTGAAAATGATTTTTTTTTAATACAGTTTAAAGGGGATGGATAATATGGAAGAAAAAATGATGAAACAATTTGACCCAGCTGGCACATTAAAACAAATTGAAGATCAGTTTGAAATGTTTCAAATTTTAAATGAGCAAGGCGAAATTGTAAATGAAGCAGCAATGCCTGATTTATCTGATGAGGAATTAGTGGAATTAATGTCACGAATGGTTTATGTACGTATTTTAGATCAACGTTCGATTTCATTAAACCGTCAAGGACGACTTGGCTTCTATGCTCCTACTGCTGGTCAAGAGGCATCACAATTAGCTTCTCATTATGCGCTAGAGAAGGAAGATTGGATTTTACCGGGTTACCGTGATGTTCCTCAAATCGTGATGCACGGTTTACCATTATGGAAAGCATTTTTATTTAGCCGCGGTCACTTTGTTGGTAACCAAGTACCTGAAGGCGTAAATATTCTAGCTCCACAAATTATTATCGGTGCACAATACGTTCAAACTGCGGGTGTTGCACTTGGCTTGAAAAAACGTAAATCCAATACTGTAGCTATCACATATACAGGTGACGGTGGTTCTTCACAAGGGGATTTCTATGAAGGAATTAACTTTGCGGGTGCATTTAAAGCCCCAGCAATTTTCATCGTACAAAATAACCAATATGCAATTTCAACGCCACGTGAATTACAAACTGCAGCGAAAACAATTGCACAAAAAGGAATTGCAGCAGGTATTCCGAGCGTTTTAGTTGATGGTATGGATCCACTAGCTGTTTATGTAGCAACAAAAGATGCACGTGATCGCGCGGTTCGTGGTGAAGGTCCTACGTTAATTGAGACTATGTGTTACCGTTATGGTCCACATACAATGGCTGGGGATGACCCAACGCGTTACCGCACTTCTGACATAGATGATGAGTGGTCAGCAAAAGACCCACTTGTTCGTTTCCGTAAGTTCTTAGAAGCAAAAAAATTATGGAACGAGAAAAAAGAAGAAGAAGTAATTGAACGTGCAAAAGAAGAAATTAAAGAAGCAATTAAATTAGCTGACCAAGCTCCAAAACAAAAAGTGACAGAGCTAATGGATAATATGTATGCTAGCGAAATGCCTGTGAACTTAAAAGAGCAATATGCAACTTATAAAGAGAAGGAGTCGAAATAAGCCATGGCACAAATGACGATGATTCAAGCAATTACAGATGCATTACGTTGCGAATTAAAAAACGATGAAAACGTATTAGTATTCGGGGAAGACGTTGGTGTAAACGGTGGGGTATTCCGTGCAACGGAAGGTCTTCAAAAAGAATTCGGCGTAGATCGTGTGTTCGATACACCACTTGCAGAATCAGGTATCGGTGGTTTAACGATTGGTTTAGCGTTAACTGGTTACCGTCCAGTTCCTGAAATTCAGTTTTTCGGCTTCGTTTTCGAAGTAATGGACTCAATTAGTGGGCAATTAGCTCGTATGAGATACCGCTCTGGTGGTACGTACAATGCGCCAGTTACAATTCGTTCTCCATTTGGTGGCGGGGTACATACACCCGAAATGCACTCAGACTCTTTAGAAGGTTTAATGGCACAATCACCAGGTTTAAAAGTAGTTGTTCCTTCAACACCATATGATGCAAAAGGTTTATTAATCGCCTCAATTCGCGATAATGACCCAGTTATTTTCTTAGAGCACTTAAAATTATATCGTTCATTCCGTGAAGAAGTTCCGGAAGAAGCATACACAATTGAACTTGGTAAAGCAGATGTGAAACGTGAAGGGAAAGACCTTTCAATCTTTGCATACGGCCAGATGGTTCATGAAAGCTTAAAAGCAGCAGAAGAACTTGAAAAAGAAGGGTACTCAGTTGAAGTTGTCGACTTGCGTACAATTCAACCACTAGATATTGAAACAATTATTGCTTCAGTTGAAAAAACAGGTCGTGCCATTGTTGTGCAAGAAGCACAAAAACAAGCTGGTATCGCAGCAAATGTTGTGGCAGAAATCACAGAACGTGCGATTCTTTCATTAGAAGCGCCAGTATTACGTGTTACTGCACCGGATACAATTTATCCGTTCCCACAAGCAGAAGGTGTATGGTTACCAACTTATAAAGATGTAATGGAAACTGCGAAGAAAGTTTTAACATTCTAAGAATTGAGGGTGAGATAGATGGCATTTACATTTCGTTTACCAGATATCGGTGAAGGTATTCATGAAGGTGAAATCGTTAAATGGTTTGTTAAACCAGGCGATCAAGTAAAAGAAGATGATATTTTAGCCGAAGTTCAAAATGATAAAGCAGTAGTAGAAATTCCTTCTCCAGTAGACGGAACAGTTGAAGAAATTTTTGTAGAAGAAGGCACAGTTGCGGTAGTGGGCGATGCATTAATTCGCTTTAATGCGCCAGGCTATGAAGACCTGAAACTAAAAGGTGACGATCATCACGCGTCAAATGAAGCAAGTAAAACAGAAGCGCAAGTACAAAGCACTGCTGAAGCTGGTCAAGATGTGAAAAAAGAAGAAGTAGTATCTGACAAGCAAGAAGCAAAAAAAGAAGAAGCTGCATCAGGGAAATCAGACGAAGCATCTTCGAATAAGCGTATTATTGCGATGCCATCTGTTCGTAAATATGCACGTGAAAAAGGTGTAGATATCCAACAAGTAACGGGTACAGGGAAAAATAGCCGTGTATTAAAAGAAGATATTGAAAGCTTCTTAAACGGTAGCCAAAAATCTGCTCCTGTGGAAGAAGCACAGGAAGTAAAAGCTACAGCTACAACAACAGAAGAAAAGGCATCTGCAGTACCAGTTGTACTTGAAGGGGAATTCCCTGAAACACGTGAAAAAATGAGTGGCATCCGAAAAGCAATTGCCAAAGCGATGGTTCATTCAAAACATACTGCACCACACGTAACATTAATGGACGAAGTGGATGTAACAGAACTAGTTGCACACCGCAAACAATTCAAAGATATTGCAGCAGAGCAGGGGATTAAATTAACATATTTACCGTATGTTGTGAAGGCTTTAATCTCGACTTTACGTAAATATCCTGAATTCAACCGTTCACTAGATGACGCGACACAAGAAATTATTCAAAAACATTACTATAATATAGGTATTGCTGCTGATACAGACAGAGGTTTATTAGTTCCAGTAATTAAGCATGCAGATCAAAAATCCGTATTTAGCTTATCTGCTGAAATTAATGAACTAGCTGTAAAAGCACGTGATGGTAAGCTAGCACCGCACGAAATGAAAGGCGCATCAATTTCGATTTCAAATATCGGATCTGCAGGTGGTCAATGGTTTACACCAGTTATAAACCATCCTGAAGTGGCGATTTTAGGAATTGGTCGAATTTCAGAGAAACCAGTAATAAAAAATGGTGAAATTGTAGCGGCACATGTGTTAGCATTATCATTGAGCTTTGATCATCGAATGATCGATGGTGCGACTGCACAAAACGCTTTAAATCATTTAAAACGTTTATTAAGTGAGCCGCAACTTTTATTAATGGAGGCGTAAAAAATGGTAGTAGGAGATTTTCCAATCGAATTAGATACTCTTGTAGTGGGGTCAGGTCCTGGGGGATATGTTGCAGCAATTCGTGCAGCACAAACAGGCCAAAAAGTAACAGTCGTTGAGCGTGGAGCATTAGGGGGCGTTTGCTTAAACGTAGGTTGTATCCCATCAAAAGCTTTAATCTCAGTTGGTCACCGTTTCGAGCATGCACAACATTCAGATGATATGGGTGTTGTTGCATCAGAAGTTAAACTTGACTGGACTAAAGCACAAGCTTTCAAAGATAGCGTTGTTAAAAAATTAGTAGGCGGCGTTGAAGGCTTATTAAAAGGTAACAAAGTTGATGTCATTAAAGGTGAAGCTTACTTTGTAGACGGTAACACTGTACGTGTAATCGATGGCGAAAAAGCTCAAACTTATACATTCAAAAACTGTATCTTAGCAACAGGATCTCGTCCAATCGAAATCCCAACATTCAAATTTACTGATCGCGTAGTAAGTTCAACTGGTGCATTATCATTCCCTGAAGTACCAGGTAAATTAGTTGTTATCGGTGGCGGTTACATTGGTACTGAGCTAGGTTCTGCTTATGCTAACTTAGGTTCTCAAGTAACAATTATCGAAGGCGGCAAAGACATCTTAGCTGGTTTCGAAAAACAAATGACTCAAATCGTTAAAAAAGGTCTTAAGAAAAAAGGCGTTGAAGTAGTAGTAGGTGCATCTGCTAAAGGCGTTAAAGAAACTAAAAACGGCGTAGTTGTAACTTATGAAGCTGACGGTCAAGAAAAAACTGTTGAAGCAGATTACGTATTAGTAACTGTAGGTCGTCGTCCAAACACTGATGAATTAGGCTTAGAACAAATCGGTATTAAATATGCAGAGCGCGGATTATTAGAAGTAGACAAACAAGGTCGTACTTCAGTACCAAGCATCTTTGCTATTGGTGATATCGTTTCAGGCCCACAACTTGCCCACAAAGCTTCTTATGAAGGTAAAGTTGCTGCAGAAGCAATCGCTGGTGAATCATCAGTAGTTGATTACTTAGCAATTCCAGCAGTATGCTTCACAGATCCAGAAATGGCTACTGTAGGTTACTCTGAAGAGCAAGCTAAAGCGGAAGGTTTTGAAGTGAAAGCTGCAAAATTCCCATTCGCTGCAAACGGTCGTGCATTAGCTCTTAATGCAACAGAAGGTTTCGTAAAATTAGTAGCTCGTAAAGAAGACGGCTTATTAGTAGGTGCTCAAATCGTTGGTGTTGGTGCTTCTGATATGATCGCTGAAATGGCTACTGCTATCGAAGCTGGTATGACTGCAGAAGATATCGCATTAACTATCCATGCACATCCAACTTTAGGTGAAATTACGATGGAAGCTGCCGAAGTATTACTAGGCAACCCAATCCACATCGTATCTAAATAATTATATTTAAAATTTTAAAGGCTACGCAGTATGCAAAATACTGCGTAGCCTTTTTTTGGTTCCACAAACCTCTGTTAAGCAATTATTATACTGATCAAATGACGATATCATCTATTTGTTTGTAATTCTCGTTAACTCCATCGAAAGTGCATAAATTTTATAAATTATTTATAGAAACAAAATAGACATATTTTTTGAGTGGGCGTAAAATAAAGTGAAACTTCAATTAGTAGGGTTTTTCTTCATCCTGCGCTGGTTGTTAATTTAACAAACCGGGGTATGTGGCTCCACCTGCTTGCTTAAAGCCTTAAGGTGGGCGTCCTGCCCGTTATACGGGATAAATACGTATAGGAGAGGAGTACACATGAACATTATCCGTACGATTGTACAAATCGGAATTATTTTTTGCTTTTATTTGCTCGGGGAATGGATTGTGAAGTTAACAGGAATAATTATTCCTGGTAGTATTATTGGACTTGTATTATTGTGGCTCGCTTTATTTTTTAAGGTTTTAAAAGTTGCATACATACAGCAAGGAGCTAGTTTTTTGTTAGCGTTTTTAACATTATTTTTTATCCCTTCGACAGTGGCTGTTATTAATTATCCTGAGCTCTTATCCGTTTCGGGGGCATTATTAATTTTGGCGGTTATTGTAAGTACGGTTTTTTCTCTCATTGTGACGGGAAAAGTGAGTCAATTTGTAGAGAAGAAAGAACTGAAAAAAAAGGAGGAGAAAGCGAACCATGCATCTGCTGCAAATTCTCTTCATCATCATTAGTACGGTTGTATTATTTGTCGTACTGAATAAATTGTATTTAAAAGTTGGAAATCCCTTTTTACTGCCAATTTTAACAGTAACAATCATTACGGCAGTTATTTTAGTTGTATTTCAGATTCCTTATGAAACATATATGGAAGGTGGACATTGGATCTCTAAAATGCTTGGACCAGCTGTTGTTGCACTTGCCTTTCCTCTATATAACCAACGTGAACTCGTTTTTAAATATAAGTATTCAATCTTAATCAGCGTCGTTATGGCAATGATAGCCGGATTAATTAGTGTCATTGTATTATTAATTCTTTTTGGAGCAAGCAATACCTTTATACTAACGGCATTACCAAAATCATTAACGACACCAGTAGCCATGCAGGTAAGTGATTCAATTAATGGAATTGCACCATTAACAGCGGTGCTTGTAATGGTCGCTGGATTTACAGGAGCACTACTAGGTCCAACTGTATTTAAGCTGTTTAAAATAGATACGGCCATTAGTCGTGGTGTTGCTATGGGAAGTGCTTCACATGGAGTTGGATTAACAAGACTAAAAGAATATAGTGAAAAAGATTTATCAATGGGGTCACTTTCGATGGGATTAAGCGCAGTAATTGGCGCATTTATCATTCCATTTGTGGCAATACTATTTTTATAAGTGAAAAAGACAGAAATGCTGGTCATCCAACATTTCTGTCTTTTTAATAGATTGCTTTTCGTTCTTTTATGACACGGATATTTTGTAATGTATTATCTTCTGGACCTTGCACAGGAAGGCCTGCTTCGATATTCATTTTAATGAAATCGATATTGCTTTGTGTAATTATTTCCCCGGGAATAAAAATTGGAATTCCTGGCGGGTATACCATTATAAATTCAGCACAAATATAGCCTTCAGCATCACGTAAAGGTATGCTTTCAGTTTGAGCATAAAATGCATCCCGTGGCGTCATTGCTAATGCTGGTATTTCTGGAATATTAACATTCGTTTCCGTTACGGTCGCTTCGGAATCAAATGCTATAGACATACGTTTTAGTGCGTTAACTAATAAGTTAATTTCCTTTTTTGTGTCGGCAATTGTCACTAAACATAGAATGTTGTATAAATCGGATAACTCAACTTCAAGATTCGCATTTTGACGAAGCCATTCTTCTGCGACATGACCTGTAATGCCAAGATCTTTCACACTAATTAATAGCTTTAAAGGGTCCATGTCATAGGTAGCAGAAGAACCTAGTTTTTCACGTCCAACACAATGTAAGTGGGGAATCGCTGAAATACGTTTTCGTGCATCTTTGGCAAGGCGAATTGCAACACCAAGTAAATCTTCCCCATGGACGGCCAGCTGACGACGTGCTGTATCAAGTGATGCTAGCATTGGGTAAGATGTAGATGTTGTTGTTAACATCGAAAACACCGCCTGCACACGCTTTGCAGAAACTAAACCTTCTTTAACATTTAATACAGAGCTACCCGTCATTGAACCACCAAGTTTATGAATACTCGTTGCAGCCATATCTGCACCAGCTTGCATCGCTGAAATCGGTAATTCATCATGGAATTTAATATGAACACCATGAGCCTCATCCACAATAACAGGAATATTGTGAGCATGAACAATATCAACAATGCGTTTTAAGTCAGCAGCGAAGCCAAAATAGGTTGGATTAATAACGAGTACTGCCTTGGCATCTGGATACTTTGCAAGAGCACGTTCTACCGATTCGGGTGAAATCCCATGGGAAATGCCAAGCTCACGATCCACTTCAGGGTGGACAAAAATAGGAATTGCACCAGCAAATACGATAGCGGACATAATGGATTTATGTACATTCCGCGGTACTATGATTTTATCGCCTGGACCGACGACGGTCAGAATCATCGTCATTATGGCGCCACTAGTACCCTGTACGGAAAAAAATGTATGGTCAGCACCAAAGGCTTTGGCCGCAAGATCCTGTGCTTCGCGTATAACGCCTTTTGGAGCATGTAAATCATCTAGTGGAGCAATATTAATTAAATCTATTGATAAAACGTTGTCGCCTACAAATTCACGGTAAGCTGGATCCATTCCTTGCCCTTTTTTATGACCTGGAATATGGAACTGAATAGGATGTCTGTTACGATGCTTGAGTAACGCATCAAACAAAGGAGTCTCTAATTGTGACAACGCAGGTACCACCTCACTATATAGTATTTTTTAAAAACAAGTGAATTATAGCATCCATTGAAGTTGCTGACTATAGCAAATTTTTAAATAATTCTTGCAGTTTAGAGAATCGTCACTTTCTTTCTTGAAAATTGTACAAGTACAACCGTTCCGTATAAAATGGGAACAGTCATAAATAAAGGTAGGGAAAAAATTATGGAATACTCATATCCATTATCTACAGATTGGACAACACAAGAAATGGTGGATGTTGTTCACTTTTTTGAAGTCATTGAATTAGCATATGAAAAAGGTGCAAAACGAGAACTTGTCATGGAACGTTATAAACGTTTTAAAGAAGTTGTTCCATCACAAGCCGAAGAAAAAACAATTTGCCGTGAATTTGAACAAGCAAGCGGTTATGTAGCATTCCGTGTTGTTAAATTAGCGAAGGAATTAGCGGACGGCCAAATTGTACGAATGAAATAACATTGTACTAGTAGCATGATTTTAAAAAATTGTGCTACTAGTTTTTTTGAGGATAAGAAAATATATACTTTCAAGGAAATCGACATAAAAAAGTCAAAATTTCTCGTTATTTGGCGTGAAATCTTTTTTCTATGAAAAAAGCAAAGGGGGCATACCCTTTGCTAAATAGTCATATGATAAGTAATGAACATTATTTACCAACAATTATATTGTAAATCGGTACTAAATCGTCGAATGTTTTTTCGGCAAGCGCCATGAACTGTTCAGAAGTATATTCAATGGCCTCCTGTGCTTGTATGTGACGGCCTACAAGGAATTCCCCTTTTTTAACATTATGTAGACGCGTAACGAGCTGCTGTAGTGTTTCTTCTCGAGCTTCTTGAAGCGTAATGGCATCAGGGGACATATGATCGCCAGATACAACATAATCATCTGATAAATTTTTTAGTATATCGATGTTTTGCGATAAGCGATTTGCAAAATCCTGCTTATTTGGAGCTTCATAAATAATTGCTAGTACGATAAATAAGTGGCTACCCCATAAGCCGATTTGAAAATGTGGTAAAGATTTATAGCCGCGTTTATAAGGGGAAAAGGCTACCCAAGAATCTTTGGGGGGATTAACGGTTCTACGTGCGTGCTTGGCTACATGAGCAAAAAACTCTTCACCCGTTGCAGCGGTAAAATATGAAGAAAAGTATTCGCCAAGCTCATTAAATTTTGGACGTATGATCGTTGTTAAAGCCTCCATACGTTCTTCTAGGCCATCAATTTGAAAAACTTGAAAATCTTCTGAAGTCCAATTTAGATTATTCATTTTTTTTATCATTTCCTTTCGATATGATGTTTATTTTATTAATTTTATGGGAAAAAATCTGTTAATAAAAACTTTTTACCATAAGGATTTAAAAATAGGGGAAACATAGTCGCAAGTAACTATTCACTATTATAAAGGTACTATTAATCCGAATGTGAAAAGTTTATAAATATGGCGAGGATGTGATTGGTATGAAGCAGATGATTAAAATTATACGCAAAGTGGATATCGAAAAGCAATATGAGGAGATTTTATTGTTGGAGATGGATTACGAACTAGCCACACTTTATGCAGCTATGAATGAAAAAAATCAATCAGAAATCGATAAGTCAAAAAAACGATTACTTGAAATCCAAGAAGAATTAAAAGGCTTACATGCATATGCATAACCCAAAAACATATCCAAAATAAAAAATCACTTGCTGAATGGAAGAAAGCGGGTGATTTTTTGTTATAATAAGAATATTTAAAGAAATCAAGGCAATCCCAAAGATTTGAATTGCTGTTTAACAGGTGGAAGGTGGATGCAGGATGGATGTAAAAAAAATTGATCGATTTGCAAAAGAAATCATCGTAGAAGCAGGGGGAAGAATTCGAAAAGCATTTTCTTATGATATCGAAATTGAAACCAAATCAAATGCCAATGATCTTGTAACGAATATTGACCGTGAAACGGAACTTTTTTTCATTGAAAAAATTAAAGCATTTGACCCGACCCACCGAATTTTAGCTGAGGAAGGTATGGGAGAAAGGGTAGAAAGTTTAGAGGGTGTTGTTTGGATTATCGATCCAATCGACGGAACGATGAATTTTGTGAAGCAACATCGTCATTTTATGATTTCGGTAGGGGTTTATGTTGATGGTGTTGGTGTTTTGGGGTACATATTCGATGTGATGCGTGAAGATTTATTTTATGCAATTGCGGGTGTGGGCGCTTGGTACAATGATTCACCAATGCGTAAACTAGAGCCGTTAAAAATAGAAGAGGCTGTTATTGGCATTAATGCCAATTGGGTTACGCCGAATAATCGCATTAATCATGAAAAAATTATCGAGCTGGTTCGTACGGTCCGTGGTACACGTTCTTATGGATCTGCAGCGATGGAAATTGCTTTTGTTGTGAGTGGAAAATTAGATGCTTATATTTCAATGCGATTAGCACCTTGGGATATTGGTGGTGGTGTGGTTATAGCAAAAGAAGTGGGTGCGATTGCAACGAATTTTAACGGAGAGCACTTCAATTTTTTGAAGACAGACACATTTTTAATCGCCAACCCATCTATTCATCAACTTATTATGGAAAATTATATTGAAGAAAAATAAAAAAAGGCATTCTTGTATATTATTCGTATACAAGAATGCTTTCTCTATTATCTATAACAAGCCTTGTTCTCTAAATTTGCGTTTTGTTTTAAAGGCAAAACCAAAGATAGCGCACATCACTATAAGACCAACGATAACACTAATGAAACCAATTGTTTCGTATTTATCGCCAGACATGAATACTAATGAGAATGAAATCCCCATACTCAGCATTGATAAAATAGCTGCTAATGCATAAAAGAACATAACGACTTTAGCTTTATTCATATTATTCCCTCCATACTACTTATTATATATGATTAAGAAGTGATAGTAAATTTTCTAAAAAGACATTTAGTCTTTCATGTGCTATAATATCACAGTTGAACATCTGAAAAAAGAATATGGAGTGGAAAAATGACAAATTTACGTCAAGACTTACGCAATATCGCAATTATCGCCCACGTTGACCATGGTAAAACAACCCTAGTTGACCAATTATTAAAACAATCTGGTACTTTCCGTACTAATGAGCATGTAGATGAACGTGCAATGGATTCAAATGATATCGAGCGTGAGCGCGGTATTACAATTTTAGCGAAAAACACTGCTGTTAACTACGAGGGTACTCGTATTAACATTTTAGATACACCAGGACATGCTGACTTCGGTGGTGAAGTTGAGCGTATCCTAAAAATGGTAGATGGCGTTGTTTTAGTAGTAGATGCTTATGAAGGCTGTATGCCACAAACGCGTTTTGTATTAAAAAAAGCGTTAGAACAAAAATTAATTCCAATCGTTGTAGTTAACAAAGTCGACAAAGATTCAGCTCGTCCTGATGAAGTTGTAGACGAAGTAGTCGACTTATTAATCGAATTAGGTGCTGACGAAGATCAATTAGACTTCCCAGTAGTGTTCGCTTCTGGTGTAAACGGTACAGCTTCATTAAGCTCAAACCCAGCAGACCAAGAAGAAAATATGAAATGCTTATTCGAATCAGTAATCGAGCATATCCCAGCACCAGCTGATACTCGCGATCAACCACTACAATTCCAAGTAGCTTTACTTGACTATAGTGACTTCGTAGGTCGTATCGGTATCGGTCGTGTAATGCGCGGTACAATCGCTGTAGGTCAACAAGTTTCTGTAATGAAATTAGATGGCGCAGTGAAAAACTTCCGTGTTACAAAATTATTCGGTTTCTTCGGTTTAAAACGTGTTGAAATTGAAGAAGCATATGCTGGTGATTTAATCGCCGTATCTGGTATGGAAGAAATCAATGTTGGTGAAACAGTTTGTCCAACTGATCACTTAGAGGCACTTCCTCCAATGCGTATCGATGAGCCAACTTTACAAATGACTTTCTTAGTAAACAACTCACCATTCGCAGGTCGTGAAGGGAAATGGATTACTTCTCGTAAAATAGAAGAACGTTTACGCTCTCAATTACAAACAGACGTATCATTACGTGTAGAAGATACTGATTCTCCAGATGCATGGTTAGTTTCTGGTCGTGGTGAACTTCACTTATCAATCTTAGTAGAAAATATGCGTCGTGAAGGTTATGAATTACAAGTATCTAAACCAAAAGTAATCATCCGCGAAATCGATGGTAAAAAACAAGAACCAGTTGAACGCGTACAAATCGATGTACCAGAAGACTGTGTTGGTTCAATTATCGAATCATTAGGTAACCGTAAAGGTGAAATGTTAGATATGGTGAATGAAGGTAACGGACAAGTTCGTTTAGTATTCATGGTACCAGCACGTGGATTAATCGGTTATACAACTGAATTCATGTCATTAACAAAAGGTTTCGGTATTATCAACCATACATTCGATTCTTACCAACCATTAGTAGCAGGTAAAGTTGGTGGACGTCACCAAGGTGCTTTAGTTTCTATGGAAACAGGTAAAGCTACAACTTACGGTATGATGGGTGTAGAAGACCGCGGTACTTTATTCGTAGAGCCAGGTGCTGATATCTACGAAGGTATGATCGTTGGTCAAAATACACGTGATGGTGATATCACTGTAAACATTTGTAAAATGAAACAAAAAACAAACGTTCGTTCAGCAAATAAAGACCAAACAAACGTTATTAAAACTCCTAAAATTATGTCTCTTGAAGAAGCATTAGAATTCTTAGATGATGACGAGTATTTAGAAGTTACACCTGAATCAATCCGTTTACGTAAACAGATTTTAGAAAAAGGCGAACGTGAACGTGTAACTAAAAAGAAAAAAAGCGCTGAACAAGAATAATTTATAATTAGTGTTCAATGGGAAGGGTGGATGATGTTGAATATGATGGCTGTGATAAATAGCTATTTAAATTTAGTATTAGCATCTGCAAATTCAGTATCAATGAATGAACTAGAATACGTATTAAGCCGTATGTCTGGTGTCACAGGATATTTATACGGAAATTTACCAAGTTATGAAATTGCTGGCTATGCAACATTTATTCTCGTTTTCCTTTTGTCAGCATTCGTTTATAAATTAGGCTTTGCAAAAAAGCTATCAATTGGTCAAAACATTGTGATTTATGCATTCCTTTTAATAGGATGTTTAATCTTAACGTTTTTAGCGTTATTTTTACCAATAATAGAAGGTTTGATTGTTGCAGCCTTAATTTTAATCGTTTATAAATTGCGCTTATGGCGTGAAAAACGAGAAGAAGCAAAAGCTGTGAGACAAGCCTAAATTAAAAAGTGTTTAAAAACATTATATGTAGTATGGTACCTGTAGTTAGAACGCTTGAAAAATAGTGTTTTAACTGCGGGTATTTTTTTATACTTGTCAAGATTTATCAGTTGGATTTGTTGCTATAGTTGAATTCTTTTTCTATTTCACATAAATCTCTTTGTCGTTCTTTTCGTAAAAATAATTCCATTATTTTCACCCTTTGTATCATTTTTAAAATAATTTAATATCCCATCAAATTGAATATTGTTAAGGGCCTTCCTATATACTATGCGTAAGCGAATTCACGTATGATGAACAAATTAAAGCAGCTGTTTAATCAAAGGATTTCCACATAAGAGAAGACACCATTTCGCATTATTTGACATGAATCTGTTCTTCAAACCAGTGCGTTTAATTGCGAAAGGGGATTGTAAAGCAGTATAATTTATAGTTGAGATGAAATAAAGTAAATGGAGTAGAGGAAAATGCATTTTACAAAAAAACAAGTTATTATCAGTGTTGGATTAGCACTTGTTATTATTAGCTGCA
>JAZUES010000124.1:0-10153 GCA_045640265.1 Solibacillus sp. | reverse complement strand
TGATGTGCATTTTCCAATTGAATGCCGGACAACAGCTGGTGAAAGGGGCTATTTAAGTCCGACACAGGGCCATGAAAGTGCCTTTATCTCGTTCCATATGTATAAAGGGATGAATGAATCACCTTATTTTCACTGGGTACGTGACATGATGGTGAAATATAATGGGCGCCCACATTGGGGGAAAGTGAATAATTATCATAATCAAAATATCGAACAGTTTTATCCGAATGCTACGAAATTCAACGAACAAAGAAAACAGATCGATCCACACAATGTATTTTTAACAACATATTTCAAAAGTATTTTTGAACAATAATATGTCAGGTGATACGTATGGAAAATGTCCTCGTACGAAATATTTTTGATGGTAAATTCCTAAATTTTTAAAAAATTCAAACTTTCGAAAAACTGTAACGAAAGAGCTAAAACAATGCAACAATCACGATGAAAGCGATTTCATAAAAACTGATAATTTTAAATTGTATAAAAAATTCAAAAAATAGTGTTGACGCATATGCCAAATCGTACTATGATTACAACAATTTAGTACACCACTTCGTAAAACTTCACAGTGATGTAAGTTAAAAGTCGAAGTGAAATATTCATACTTGCACCTTGAAAAGTTTGAATATTCGAAATTTATAAGACTCAGATACAACAGAGAGTAAATGCATTACGTTGAGGGGCGTTAGAAATGAGAAGTGACATGATTAAACTTGGAGTTGACCGAGCTCCACACCGTAGCCTTTTATATGCTACAGGAAAAGTAAAGGCGAGAGATTTAGAGAAGCCATTCATCGGTGTTTGTAACTCTTACATTGATATTATTCCAGGACACGTTCACTTACGCGAGTTTGCAGACGTCGTAAAGGAAGCCATTATAGAAGCTGGCGGTATTCCATTTGAATTCAATACGATTGGTGTTGATGATGGAATAGCAATGGGGCACATCGGGATGCGTTATTCATTACCATCACGGGAAATCATTGCAGACTCAGCAGAAACAGTCATAAACGCACACTGGTTTGACGGAGTGTTCTACATTCCAAACTGCGACAAAATTACACCAGGCATGTTGATGGCAGCGGTTCGTACAAATGTTCCATCCGTATTTGTATCAGGTGGCCCAATGGAGGCAGGTACATCGGCTACAGGTAAGCAATTATCATTAACAAGTGTATTTGAAGGGGTAGGAGCACATAAAGCGGGTACGATGTCAGCTGAGGAACTGCTCGATATCGAAAACAATGCATGTCCGACATGTGGTTCATGTTCGGGAATGTTCACAGCCAACTCGATGAACTGTTTAATGGAAATGCTCGGTTTAGCATTACCTGGTAATGGAACAATCGTAGCTACAAGTGACAAACGTAAAGAACTTATTTACGAAGCGGCGAAGCATCTTGTACGCATGATAAAAGAAGATGTCAAACCACGCGATATCGTCACAAAAGAAGCAATTGATGATGCATTTGCACTTGATATGGCAATGGGTGGTTCTACAAATACCGTACTTCATACATTAGCCATCGCAAATGAAGCCGAAATTGACTATAACATTGAAGATATTAATAAAGTAGCAGAGCGTGTGCCATACTTAGCGAAAATTATGCCAGCATCGGATATTTCGATGGATGACATTGCAAAAGCAGGCGGCGTGCAAGCAATAATTAATGAATTAACAAAAATTCCAGGTGCGATTCACCCGGATCGTCCGACAATCGCAGGTGTCTCGATGCGAGAACTTGTGAAGGACTATGAAATTTCAAACGAAAAAGTGATTCGCAAAATCGACAATCCTTACAGCCCAGTTGGTGGATTATCCGTTTTATTCGGTAACATTGCACCAGAAGGCTCGGTAATTAAAGTCGGTGCAGTTGATCCTTCGATTAAGAAATTTGTCGGAGAAGCAATTGTCTTTGAATCTCAAGAAGAAGCACAAAAAGCAATTGACGACGGAATTGTTCGTGAAGGACACGTTGTTGTCATACGTTATGAAGGACCAAAAGGTGGTCCAGGGATGCCAGAAATGTTAGCTCCAACATCAGCGATTCAAGGTCGTGGTTTAGGGACGAAGGTAGCACTTATTACCGACGGGCGTTTCAGTGGTGCATCTCGTGGTATTTCAATTGGGCATATTTCACCAGAAGCAGCAGAGGGCGGTCCAATCGCACTCGTTGAAAACGGGGATACAATCGAAATAGATTTACCAAGCCGTACTATTAATTTACAAGTATCGGATGAAGTGCTCGCGCAACGCCGAACAAACTTACAACCTTTTGAACCAAAAATTAAGCGCGGTTGGTTAGCTCGTTACTCTGCTTTAGTAACAAATGCTTCTCAAGGCGGCGTCATGAAAATTTAATATTTAAAATCGTTGATGAGGTTAAAGGATACAGAGTATTGTATTTACCAGAGAGCCGGTAATGGTGGAAACCGGCGATACAACTGTATCCGACATCCCCTCGGAGTGAGCTATTAAACGCGTAAGCCATTAGATAGCTCCGGGCATATTCGAAATGCTCGTTATTAATGAATTGTTCACAAGATTTAGTTGCATATAATTAGCATTCGCTGCTAATTTGTAAATCTTGCACTCAAGAACGATTCACGAGGTGGCAAAGTTAGTGCTTTGCTATAAACAAGGGTGGTACCATGAAAAGTCTTTTTCATCCCTACGCAATCGGTTTTCTTTTGCGTGCGGAGAAAGGGCTTTTTCTTTTGGTCAAAATATCGATGATTTTACACATATATTTTCAATTAAGGAAGGAGAATTTAAAATGAGTGCAAATGCTTCAACCAATCAAGAGATCGAAATCCAAGTAGAAGAACAACCCGTTCAAAAACCAAGAGACGGTGCAGATATTTTAGTTCAATCTTTACACGATCAAGGTGTTGATATTATTTTCGGTTATCCAGGTGGTGCGGTTTTACAAATTTATGATGCACTATACCGTAACCCGATTCGCCACATTTTAACACGACACGAACAAGGCGCGATTCACGCTGCTGAAGGCTATGCGCGTGTTATGAATAAACCCGGTGTTGTAATCGCTACGTCAGGTCCAGGCGCTACGAACCTTGTCACAGGGATTGCAGATGCCATGATTGACTCAATTCCTTTAGTCATATTCACGGGGCAAGTTGCGACTTCAGTAATCGGAACTGATGCATTCCAAGAAGCTGACATTATGGGGATTACAACACCAATTACAAAGCACAACTACCAGGTCCAAGATGTTGCAGACATTCCGCGAATCATAAAAGAAGCGTTCCATATCGCGAACACTGGACGTAAAGGACCGGTTGTTATCGACTTCCCGAAAAACGTATCTCAATCAATTTTTGGGGATGAAATTAAAACACCAGATAATATTTATTTACCTGGGTATCAACCTACAACCAAACCAAACTACTTACAAATTCAGAAGGCTATTCAAGCATTGACGGTAGCGAAAAAACCACTCGTACTTGCAGGAGCTGGTGTTTTATTTGCCGATGCACGCGAACAGTTAACTGAATTTATCGAAAAATATAACTTACCGGTTGTGAATACATTACTTGGATTAGGAAGTATTCATGGACAGCATAAGCAGTTCTTCGGAATGGCAGGGATGCATGGCTATGCAACTGCCAATGATGCCATTACGCAATGTGACTTACTTATTAATATCGGGGCACGCTTCGATGATCGTTTAACAGGGAATTTAAAAACATTTGCACCGAATGCCACAATCGTCCATATCGATATTGATCCTGCTGAAATTGGTAAAAATGTTCCGACGGATATTCCAATCGTAGCAGACGCGAAAGAAGCATTGTATGCATTCCTGAAAAAGGATTTCCATACATCCGACATTTCTGAATGGGTGACGTACTTAAATGAAAGCCGTGATAAATATCCATTATGGTATGAAGCGGACAAAGAAGAAGTATTACCGCAGCAAGCTATTGAAATTGTTCATAAATTAACAAATGGTGACGCCATCGTAACAACAGACGTAGGGCAGCATCAAATGTGGGCAGCGCAATACTATCATTTAAATAACGATCACGGTTGGGTAACTTCTGGTGGACTAGGAACGATGGGCTTTGGCTTCCCAGCAGCGATTGGCGCACAATTTGCACGACCAGATAAGAAGGTCATCGCATTTGTAGGGGATGCAGGTTTCCAAATGACTAACCAAGAGTTGGCGTTATTAAAGGAATTCAACTTACCAGTAAAAGTGGTTATTTTAAACAATAGCTGCTTAGGCATGGTACGCCAATGGCAAGAAACATTCTATGAAGAACGTTATTCACAATCACTAATGCCAATCCAACCAGACTTTGTAAAATTAGCGGATGCTTACGGTGTGAAAGGATATCGCATCAACACAATTTCAGAAGCAGAAGCCATTTTTAAGGAAGCCATTCTATCAGATGAGCCAGTAGTTATTGATTGTCGCGTGAAGCAATTAGTTAGTGTATTCCCGATGGTTGCACCTGGTAAAGGGCTA
Organism: Solibacillus sp.; assembly: GCA_045640265.1. GTDB lineage: Bacteria > Bacillota > Bacilli > Bacillales_A > Planococcaceae > Solibacillus. The sequence goes on along the minus strand of JAZUES010000124.1, from coordinate 5,654 downwards.
CATGAAATGATTGGAGTGGAAAAACCATGAAACGTGTTATTACAGTAACTGTAATTAATCAAAGTGGTGTTTTAAACCGCGTAACGGGGTTATTGATGAAACGCCAATTTAACATCGAATCCATTACGGTAGGTCATACCGAACAACCGAATTTTTCAAAAATGACCTTCGTCGTAAATATTGAGGATGAAAGTAAAACAGAGCAATTAATCAAGCAACTATCAAAACAAATTGATGTATTAAAGGTCAATGATATTACTGAAAAAGCGATCGTACTTCGTGAATTAGCACTGATTAAAGTCGTATCACCGCCAAATTTACGTATGGAAATGAACGCCATTGTTGAACCGTTCCGTCCACAAGTGGTGGATACATCGAAAAACGTTGTGACCTATGAGGTTATTGGACACCCAGAAAAAATAGATGCCTTTATCGAATTGATTCGTCCATACGGCATTAAAGAATTAACGCGAACAGGGGCTACTGCATCAGTTCGTGAAGCACAAAAAATCGAAGGTCCACAATTATCAATTTTAAAATAACGCTTGTGTAATGGAATACTGGGTGGACGATGTCATCTGAAGCCCAATATCAAAAAATAAAACTTAACTTATTGGAGGAAATGAACATGTCAAAAATGTATTATGAAAACGAAATTAACGAACAAGCACTAAAAGGTAAGAAAATTGCAATTATCGGTTACGGTTCTCAAGGCCATGCCCATGCGCTTAACTTAAAAGAATCAGGGTTTGATGTAGTAGTTGGTATTCGCCCAGGTAAATCATATGATGCAGCGAAAGAAGATGGCGTTGAAGTGAAATCTGTTGCAGAAGCAGCAGCTGAAGCGGATGTAATCCAAATCTTACTTCCAGATGAGCGTCAAAAAGCAGTTTATGAAGCAGAAATCGCACCACATTTAACAGCTGGTAAAGCGTTAATGTTCGCACATGGTTTCAATATTCACTTCGGTCAAATCCAACCACCAGCTGACGTTGACGTATTCCTAGTAGCGCCTAAAGGTCCTGGTCACTTAGTTCGTCGTCAATTTACAGAAGGTGCAGGCGTACCTGGACTTTTCGCAATCCACCAAGATGCAACAGGCCAAGCGCGTGATTTAGCACTTGCATACGGTAAAGGTATTGGTTCTGCACGTGGTGGTTTACTTGAAACAACATTCGCTGAAGAAACAGTAACGGACCTTTTCGGTGAGCAAGCTGTACTTTGCGGTGGTACAACAGAACTTGTAAAAGCAGGCTTTGAAACTTTAGTTGAAGCTGGTTACCAACCAGAACTTGCCTACTTCGAAACATTACACGAGCTTAAATTAATCGTTGACCTAATGTTTGAAGGCGGTATGGCGACAATGCGCTACTCAATTTCAGATACAGCAGAGTGGGGAGATTATGTATCAGGTCCACGTATCATTGATGCTTCAGTAAAAGCACGTATGAAAGAAGTATTAACAGATATCCAAGATGGAACGTTCGCAAAACGTTGGATTGAAGAAAATGAAACAGGTCGCCCAGAATATACAAAATTCAAAGAAGCGGGTGCAAATCATCAAATCGAGGAAGTTGGCGCGAAGTTACGTGCGATGATGCCATTCATCAACCAAGGTAAACAAAAGGTTACAGTGAAATAGGATGAGAACAATTGATATTTTTGATACAACATTGCGCGATGGGGAACAATCAGCTGGCATAAACTTAAATACAGCTGAAAAGGTTGAAATCGCAAAGCAGCTAGAGCGTTTAGGTGTCACTATTATTGAGGCGGGATTCCCTGCCTCATCTCCTGGTGACTTAGAAGCAGTATCATTAATCGCCAAAACAGTGAAAAACTCAATTGTTACTGGTTTAGCACGCGCTGTAAAAAGCGATATCGATGCGGTGTGGGAAGCCATAAAACACGCAGAACAACCACATGTTCATACATTTATCGCAACAAGCCCAATCCACATGGAATACAAACTAAAGAAAAATCCTGATCAAGTAGTCGAACAAGCAGTTGCGGCTGTCAAGTATGCAAAGGAAAAATTCTCGTTAGTAGAATTTTCTGCAGAAGATGCCTTCCGTTCAGATAAGGAATTCTTAGTACGTATTCTTGGTGAGGTTATTACGGCAGGTGCAACAACGGTGAATATTCCAGATACAGTTGGCTATGCATCTCCAGAGGAATACGGTGCGTTATTCCGTTACTTACGTGAAAACGTGCGTGGTGCGGAAAATGTAAAATTCTCAGCTCACTGTCATGACGATTTAGGGATGGCTGTTGCCAATTCAATTGCAGCAGTACAAAATGGTGCCGACCAAGTAGAATGTACAATTAACGGAATCGGCGAACGTGCTGGTAATGCAGCGTTAGAAGAAATCGGTGTTGCACTACATATCCGAAAGGACTTCTACGGGGTGGAAACGGGACTAAACTTAAAAGAAATTAAACGTACATCACAAATGGTTAGCCGGCTAACAAATTTTTTAATACAACCGAACAAAGCAGTCGTAGGGAAAAATGCATTTGCACATGAATCAGGCATTCACCAAGATGGCGTATTGAAAAATCCTGAAACGTACGAAATCATTTCACCTGCACTTGTAGGGGAAGACGAAATACCTTTAGTTTTAGGTAAACACTCTGGACGTGCAGCATTCCGCAATCGTGCAGAAACAATGGGCTTTGAGCTATCAGACGAAAAGTTAAACAAAGCTTTCGCCGAGTTCAAAAAGCTTGCTGACCGTAAAAAAGAAGTGACAGAAGAAGACTTAACGACAATCTTAACGGAACAACAAGTTTCAATTGAAGACGTGGCGTTATTCGAATTAAAATCAGTTCAAGTACAGTACGGTACAGAAAACATTCCAACAGCAACAGCTTCGGTTGTTACACCTGATGGAGAAACAAAAACACTGGCGGCAACAGGCTCTGGTTCAGTAGAGGCGATTTTTAATACGCTTGAACAGCTTGTAAACGGGACAGTTAATATTTTAGATTACCGCGTAAAATCAGTAGGTAAAGGACGCGACGCACTTGGTGAAGCAGTTGTTAATTTAAACTATAACGGCTTCAGATCAACAGGTCGTGACTCGGCACAAGACGTACTAGAAGCGTCTGCTAAGGCTTACTTAAACGCGATTAATCGTCAAATTATCCAACAGCAAATTCGAGAAGAGCAAGCCATTACACAATAAATAAATGAGCGTCATCATTAATGGTGGCGCTTCTACTACAAGTAATTTCACGTAGAAAGAAAGGTGTTTTTCAAATGGAAAAGAAAATTACAGTACTACCTGGTGACGGCATTGGTCCTGAGGTTGTAGCAAGTGCTATTAAAGTACTACAAGTAATTGGGAAACGATTTAATCATACGTTTCATTTAAAATATGCAACAATTGGTGGTGCAGCGATTGATCAATTCAACAATCCACTACCTAATGAAACAATTGAACTATGCGAGCAAAGTGATGCCATATTATTAGGCGCTGTAGGTGGTCCTAAATGGGATAACAATCCACCAGAATTACGACCTGAAAAGGGGTTATTAAAAATTCGAAAGCACTTTGATTTATTTGCAAATTTACGTCCTGTAAAGGCATTCCCAAGTTTACTTGCTTCTTCTCCATTAAAACGTGAAGTTGCAGAAAATGTAGACTTAATGATCGTCCGCGAATTAACAGGAGGGCTATATTTCGGTGAGCCTCGTAAAAAAACAGATGCAGGTGCTATTGATACATGTGTGTATTCACGTGAAGAAATTGAGCGTATTGTCGACAACGCATTTGAGTTAGCAAGACTTCGCCGCGGCAAATTATGCTCAGTAGACAAAGCGAACGTACTTGATACGTCACGTTTATGGCGTGAAATCGTTGAAGAAAAGAAAAAGCAGTACCCAGATGTAGAAACAGAACATAACTTAGTGGACTCAGTGGCGATGAAATTAATTACAAACCCTGGTCATTATGATGTCGTTGTTACGGAAAACCTTTTCGGAGACATTTTAAGTGATGAAGCTTCTGTTATTACAGGTTCCCTTGGCGTATTACCTTCTGCATCGATTCGTGGAGATAATTTCGGACTTTACGAGCCAGTACATGGTTCAGCACCTGAAATTGCTGGTCTTGGTGTAGCAAATCCAGCTGCAACGATTCTTTCAGTCGCAATGATGCTGCAATATTCATTTGGATTAAAAGAAGAATCAGCAGAAATCGAACGCGCGGTAAGTGCCGTATTTGAAGACGGTTACTACACAGCAGACCTAGCGCAAGAAAATAAGCGCATATTGTCAACAGAAGAGTGGACTGAAAAAGTACTAAACGAAATCGACTCAAGCTTCGTTTCAGAAAGCATTATGATTTCGTATAACTAATTTTTTAATGTAAGGAACGGTGAAAACTATGGGGAAAAATATAATCGAAAAAGTGTGGGAACAACATGTCGTACATCGTGAAGATGGAAAGCCAGATTTACTATACATCGACCTACATTTAATTCACGAAGTTACAAGTCCACATGCGTTTGAGGGACTACGTTTAGCTGGACGTAAAGTGCGTCGTACAGATCTTTGTTTTGCGACAATGGATCACAACGTACCAACAAAAAACTTACCAACAATTAACGACCCAATCGCGAAAAAGCAAATTATGACACTGGCTGAAAACGCGAAAGAATTTGGTATTGAACTTGCAGATATTGGCCACCCAGACCAAGGGATTGTCCACGTTATCGGACCAGAACTTGGCTTAACACAACCTGGTAAAACAATTGTGTGTGGGGACTCGCATACAGCGACACATGGAGCATTTGGTGCAATTGCCTTTGGTATCGGTACATCTGAGGTTGAACACGTATTATCAACACAAACACTGTGGCAATTAAAATCACCAACGATGGAAATCCGTGTCAACGGTGAACTTGGCGTTGGTGTTACCGCAAAAGATATTATTTTAGCCATTATCGCAAAATGGGGCATTGGCGTTGGAACAGGTCATATCGTCGAGTATACTGGCGATGCGATTCGTAAGCTTTCAATGGAAGAGCGTATGACAATTTGTAATATGTCAATTGAAGCAGGGGCTAAGGCTGGTTTAATTTCTCCTGACGAAACAACAGTTGAATTCCTACGCGGTCGTCGTTATGCACCACAGGGCGAAAAATTCGAGGAAGCAGCGAAGTATTGGCTAAGCTTAGCATCGGATGCAGATTGCACATATGATGTGGTGCTAGAAATCGATGCGGATGAAATCGAACCAATCGTTACTTGGGGTACAAATCCGGCAATGGGCATTGGCGTATCGAAAACGGTACCAACTGCTGCGGATTATGACAACGAAACAGACAAAGCAGCGTTAGACAAAGCGCTTCAATATATGGATTTAAAAGAAGGCCAAAAAATTACCGATATTGAAATTCAACACGTATTTATCGGTTCTTGTACGAATTCTCGTATTAATGATTTACGAGCAGCAGCGGCAATTGTTGAAGGACAAAAAATTGCGCCAGGCGTAACAGGTATTGTTGTACCAGGCTCTTGGTCAACAAAAGCTCAGGCAGAACAAGAAGGCTTACACCAAATTTTCTTAGATGCTGGCTTTGAATGGCGCGAATCAGGTTGCTCGGCTTGCTTAGGAATGAACGAAGATATCATCCCATCAGGTGAG
>JAZUES010000123.1:0-71706 GCA_045640265.1 Solibacillus sp. | reverse complement strand
CTTTGATTATATCGTTTGTATGGATGCGAGTAATGTTGAAAATACAATTGAAATGTTACGTGCACAAGGCAATACAAAAGTGTTCCGATTCCTTGATTTAACACCACATAAAAAGGATGTGCCAGATCCGTGGTATACAGGGGATTTTCAAGAAACGTATGATTTGTGCTTAGAGGGCTGCGAGGCATTACTTGCGAAAATTGAACAACAATTATAAAAAGATTTTGCACATGTACTTGTATGTGCAAAATCTTTTTTGTTATTTTAATGTACCGATGATAGGCTTTGTTGATTTTCCATCGCCTTGTAGCCAATCTAAGAGCACCCCAGAATCTTGAGAATCGACATCTGGAATTCTATATTCAATGGTCGCATTATCCAGCCACTTATAAGATAGAATAGGTGTACCATATATCGTAAAGTCCGTATTCACATGAAGTTTTGTAAAACGCATATCATTTAAATCCACCACATGTAAGGTATCATAGGTGATCGCTTCATTTTCTATTTCACGCTCAGCTGAATAACGGAATGCAATCAATTGCTTGTTTGGTGAGAGTTGCCAATCTGCTAATTTATAATGGCTACCACCAATGACTTCAATTTTTTCATTAGAGCGTACAACGATTCCAGTTCTATAGTTATGCTCTGAGTTGACGACAAAGATGCCCAGCTCCTTGTCAGAACCGTTATAAATGGCTTCATACGTGACATCGTTTGAATTAAAACCGGGCTTATAAATAAATAAAGGATCTAACAGTAGTGAAAATTCCTCGAATGGAAAAGCTTCTATTTTATTTGTTGTCTTGTTGAATACTGGCAGTACACTTGCTGTATTTGTAGGAGATACATCGTTTATAGAATTGAGCATCGATGTAATTTGATAGCCATCTTTAAATGTCGTAATTTTACCGATTAAACCGTACTGTTGTGCATAGTAATAGTCGATGGTTGAAGATGGTTCTTTTACTGTTACTTGGATAGTATTGCTAAACTTTTTATAAGGTGTCGAAAACTCAACTGGATAAGTAACCACTTTGTTATTAAACGTTGCACCGTCTTCTATCTGTGCTATTAGAAGAGTGGAAATGGGCTTTAATGCTTTGAGCTTTTCATCTGAAAGGGCTTCACTCTCAGAAACATCTATTTTTTCAAGTACAAGTTCGATTTTGTCTTCTGATACTTTATAAATTTGGCGCATTGCGGACCCACCGTTATCGGTTAGAAGCTGAACGTATTCATCATTTAACCAAGTCGTTGTTTCAGTGAAGCCAGCATATTCATTAAAGTCACCGACAAATTTGGCAATGTCTCCATCATTCTTGAAAAATGATTTAAGATTTAATGAAGCTTGTTGTACTTGTACTTCTTGTGTCCCTATTTTTGGTGAAGGAGCAGATGTTAGTTGATTGGAATTAAACGGATATAAAAAGAAAAACAAGCTAAGTAAAACAACAAAAGAAGCAAAGGTTACATAATACACTTTAGATGATTTGTTATTAGTTGGCGCCTGATGCTTTTGTTGTTCAACATTTTTAATGATTCTTTTTGTTCGATCTTTAGTATCCCCCATTTTTTTGTTTAACTGTCGTTTAATTTCATTCATGTGAAAGTACCTCCCACTCATCTTGTGCTAATTGTTCTTTTAATACTTGCCTCGCCCTACGAAGACGGGTTTTGACAGTGTTATCAGAAAGAGACAGTAATTCAGCTACTTCGAGCACCGATAATTCCTCATAATAATAATGAATAGTGACTTCACGAAGTGTAATGGGTAGAGCGAGTACAGCATTTGCAATGTCAAGTCGTTCTTCTTGCTGAACGGCTGGTGCTTGATCGTTTTTGCTACCGAAAAATTGGTTGGTCAAAGAAAACTTGCGATATTTCCAACTTTTTAAATAATCTTTGCATTTATTAATCGTAATGCGCACAAGATAGGTTTTTACCGAGGCGCGCTCTTCAAACTGTTCAGATTTTACGTAATACGATAAAAAAGTGTCTTGCACGATATCTTCGGCAACTTGCCAATCTTTAACGTATAAATAGGCGATGCGCAACAGATAATCACTATAGGTTTCCATTACTTCTTTGAAGGCATATTCATCTGAAATCATCATAAACTGCGCTCCTTTCTCTTATTTCTCCATTAGACGAGGCAACAAGCTTGTACGTTTTCTTAAAAACAAAAAAGTTATGAAAAAGAGATATATTATTTACTATCATAATGAATTGCTAAATAAATGCACAATATTTTCCAAATAGATAAACGTTAAATGTTACGCGATGCACATTTAACGCAACGAATTTATAAAGTTGAGAGCCTCTATTTGGAAACATTCTGCTAGAAATTTAAAACTTTTTTTGCAGAATAATTCACCTTTTTTTAGTCTTTATGTATAATAAATAAGTTAAAAAATATTTTTTCGTTCTATTTATTTAGAAACGTTACTTTATATAAATTGAAAGTGAGTGAATCAAATGGGTCGTAAGTGGAATAACATTAAAGAAAAAAAAGCTGGTAAAGATGCATCTACTAGCCGTATTAATGCAAAATTTGGTCGTGAAATTTATGTAGCAGCTAAATCTGGAGAACCAAGTCCGGATTCAAACCGTGCATTAAAAACAGTATTAGAACGTGCAAAAACATATTCAGTTCCTAAACACATCATCGAAAAAGCAATTGACAAAGCTAAAGGTGGCGGCGATGAACAATTCGACGAGTTACGTTACGAAGGTTTCGGTATTGGCGGTACAATGGTAATCGTTGATGCTTTAACAAACAACGTAAACCGTACAGCTTCAGAAGTACGTGCAGCATTCGGTAAAAATGACGGCAACATGGGTGTAAGTGGTTCAGCTGCACATATGTTCCAAAAGACAGCGGTATTTGGTTTCGAAGGTAAAACAGAAGATGAAGTACTAGAAATCTTAATGGAAGCAGATTTAGATATGCGTGACATTATGGATGAAGAAGGTACAATCATCGTTTATGTTGAGCCAGAACAATTCTATGCAACACAAGAAGCATTCAAAGAAGCAGGTATTGAAGAGTTTACTGTTGCGGAGTTAACAATGTTACCATTAACAGAAACTCCTTTAACAGGTGACGATATAGCAAAATTCGAAAAAATGATCGATGCATTAGAAGAGTTAGAAGACGTACAACGCGTATACCACAACGCTGATTTAGGTGAATAAGTTTTAAAATGAAAGAAACCCAGAATTTTATACTCCGGGTTTCTTTTTCGTTCTATGAATATATCTCCATGGGTTAAATATTCTGATAATACTTGCAATTTAGCTATATATCGTGAATAATAAAAAGGAAATTTTGATTTTAGAATCACTTAAGATGAGGTGTAGAAATGACGACATTTAAAGACTTTGAATATAAACGTCCTGATTTAGAGGAAATGAAAAAAGAATCTGCAGCGCTTTTAGAACAATTTAAAGCAGCAAAAACAGTGGAAGAACAAAGTGCTGTTATCGAAAAACTAAATGCACAGCGTAATACATTTTCAACGATGGCCAATCTCGTATATATTCGTGCATCAATTGATACAAACGATGAATTTTACCAAGCAGAGCGTGACTATTTCGACGAAGTGAGCCCTGTTGCTGATGAATTAGTATTTAACTATTACACAGAGCTAGTAAAATCACCATTCCGTCCGCAACTAGAGCAAAAATGGGGTACACAATTATTTGCACTAGCTGAAAACTTATTAAAAGGCTTCTCGCCAGATGTTATTGAACTGATGCAACAAGAAAATAAACTTTCATCTGAGTACAGCAAACTTGTAGCTTCAGCACAAATTGAATTTGACGGCAAAACATTAACACTTGCTCAGCTTGGTCCATATAGTGAATCAACTGACCGTGCGATTCGTAAACAAGCACGTGAGACAAGTGCAAATTTCTTTGCTGCGAACAAAGAACAATTTGATACGATTTATGATAAATTAGTAAAACTACGTCATCAAATTGCAACAAAATTAGGCTTCAAAAACTATGTGGAGCTTGGCTATGTGAACATGAACCGCGTGGATTATAATGCGGAAATGGTGGCTAACTTCCGTGAACAAGTACGCGAGTTTATCGTCCCAATGGCGACTAAATTATATGAGCGTCAAGCAGAGCGAATCGGTGTCGAAGAATTCAAGTTTTACGATGAAGGCTTATCATTCTTAACAGGAAATGCTGTTCCTCAAGGTGATCCTGAGTGGATCGTAGCAAACGGGAAGAAAATGTATGAAGAGCTTTCAAAAGAAACAGGTGAGTTTTTCAATTTCATGATTGAACATGATTTAATGGATTTAGTTGCGAAAAAAGGCAAAGAAAGTGGCGGTTATTGTACGTTTATCGAAGACTATAATTCACCATACATTTTCTCAAACTTTAACGGAACATCAGGAGATATCGATGTTTTAACACATGAAGCGGGTCATGCTTTCCAAGTATATTCTAGTCGTGATATTGGTATTCCAGAATATTTATGGCCAACATATGAGTCATGTGAAATTCACTCAATGAGTATGGAATTTTTCACTTGGCCATGGATGGAGCTATTCTTTAAAGACCAAACAGAAAAGTATAAATTCTCGCATTTAAGCAGCGGTCTATTATTCTTACCATATGGTGTAGCGGTTGATGAGTTCCAACATGTTGTGTATGAAAACCCTGAAATGACACCAGCTGAACGTAATGCTGCATGGAAAGAAATCGAAGCCAAGTATTTACCGCACCGCGATTATGATGGTCATGAATACTTAGCATCTGGTGCAGTTTGGCAACGTCAAGCGCATATTTATAATAGCCCATTCTATTATATCGATTACACATTAGCACAAATTTGTGCGTTCCAATTTTGGAAACGTTCACGCGAAGATTTTGATGCTGCGTGGAAAGACTATATTCACTTATGTCGCTTAGGTGGCTCTTATTCATTTACAAAGTTAGTTGAAGAAGCTGGCTTAGTCTCACCATTTAAAGACGGATGTGTAGAGTCTGTTATTGGTTCAATTGAAGCTTATTTAAATTCAGTTGACGACAAAAATCTATAATTAAAAAAGGGATTGTTTTGTATTTTTCTATTACAAAACAATCCCTTTTTTCTTTTGTATTTTTTTACACTTTATGGCATGCTATAACGTATAGCTTTATAGCAATTTATAAAAGAAAATATAAATTAAGTGAGGAAGTGAATAGATGACAAAAAAGCTTTGGTTTCAAGTGGGTATTGGCGTATTAATTACTTTATTAAGTGTAAAATATTTTATAGAGATTCGTGCAATTTTTAATCCAATTATTATCATTTTCAAAACCATCCTAATACCACTATTACTTGGTGGCGTTCTTTATTATATTACGGAACCGCTTCAACGGTTGTTGGAAAAACGAGGTTTGCCTCGATGGGGAAGTTTAGCGTCAATCTTTTTACTACTTGTTGCTGCTTTAACAGGTTTTCTAATATTGGTTGGATCGCCAATAGCGAACCAAGTGGACAATCTCGTTGACAGCGCTCCTACAATTGCACAGGACATAGAAAAAAAATTCAATTATGTACTTGAAAACCGTGATAATTTACCACCTCAAGTCGATGAATTTGTAGAGTCCATTACAAATTCTATTCAGGATATTGCAGTTACAAGTAGTAAATGGCTTGTTTCGTTTGTTAGTGGAGCAGTTTCTGTGACATTTACATTAATATTAGTACCATTTTTCTTTATATTTATGTTGAAGGACCATGAAAAATTTGCACCTCAAATTTATGATTTATTCAAAGGGGAGCGTCGTGCATGGGTAAAGAAAACATTAGAAGATATTAATAATGTGTTAAGAAGTTACGTACAAGGACAAGTGCTTATTAGCTTTTTACTAGCTGTGATGATGTATATTGGCTATTTAATTATTGGGCTTGAGTACTCATTATTATTAGCTTTATTCGCTTTCTTAATGAATATGGTTCCATTTATTGGACCTTGGGTATCGCTAGTACCTGCAGTTATAGTAGCCTTAATTTACGATCCAGTTTCGGTTATTTGGGTTTGTGTGATAACATTAGTTGCACAACAAGTGGAAAGTAATTTAATTACTCCAAATGTTATGGGGAAATCTTTAGATATTCACCCACTTACTGTTATTTCGCTCGTCCTTGCAGCGGGTAATATCGCTGGGTTTATCGGGATTATCATAGCAATTCCAACGTATTGTGTCATTAAAGTTATTGTTCAAAACATTTATCATGAACGAGAAAGTATTAAAGAAACAGCAACGAAAGAAGTTTAATTTGTGGTGCATATGGACAAGCGTATGCTCCGCCTTTTTTATTTCCCGGGAAAACGGTATACTTAGAAATTGAAAAAGAAACATTAAAGGAGCAAACAATGCTAACATTTGAACAAAAACAATTAATTATAGAATCATTTCCGCAACTATCAAAAAAGGAAATTTCACTAAAGCGTGTAAACTATCACTTTGAAGACAGCTTATATGAAAAAACAATCGTGGTTGAAAAGCTTCACCCGAATGGTAACGGTTTTGTATTTGTCGGGGATTTATTAAAATACGAAAAAGAAGCAAGCGATAAAGGCTTAGTGAATATTCGCGATTATGATGAAAAAGCATTACGTACAATTATTGAAGATGCAATTGCGTATTTATCAGAGGTAATTGATGATTCACCAGTGATTGAAAATTGGATCTCGCGTGAAGGTACAACAAAGCTAGAGCTTGAGTTCAATAAACGTACATGGAATATCTATCACCAAGGAAATTTAGAGGAATCATTCGGTACACGTGACGATGCTGTCGCGTATTTACGTGAAGAAGGTTTCCGACTTTCAAAATAGGCGAGTGAGGGAAATGGAGTATGGCACAAGAGCAATCGAAAGAAATGTCTGGCAAGAAAATAGTTAAAATTATTATGGGGACGATCATTATGGCCTCAATTTTAATTGTCATTGTAATTCAATCTTTTTATGTGTTTTGGGAACCGGAAGAACGTAAGCAAATTGAGCAAGAGGATAATGAACAGCCAAGCTACACGAAATCAGCCATGCATCATGTAGATCAAATGCTTCATTTAGGTTAATTAAAACGAGTCGATTCTAAACTTGTTGGACATGGATTCGACTGATTGTACAACTTCATGAAAAAAAAATCTCCTTTGTAGATAGTAGTTTCTACAAAGGAGATTTTTTGATTAGAAGATTAAATTTAAAAACAAATAGATTATGGCAGACATTACAGCTGAAATTGGGATTGTAATAATCCAAGTTGTAACCATTTTACGAGCAATACTCCAGTTTACGCCTTTTACATTTTGTGCAGCACCAACACCCATGATTGAAGATGAAATAACATGAGTTGTTGAAACGGGTAAGTGAATTAATGTAGCTCCGAAAATAATCGATGCAGAAGCAAGGTCAGCTGCAGCACCGTTTACAGGACGGATTTTCATAATTTTACCACCAACTGTTTTGATGATTTTATAACCACCAATTGATGTACCTAGACCCATTGCAATGGCACAGGCAAATCGCACCCATAGTTGAACGTCATCTGTTGTTTGCCAACTTGCGGCAATCATTGCCATTGTAATAATACCCATTGCTTTTTGGGCATCGTTTGTCCCGTGCGTGAAAGATTGAATGGCAGCGGTGAATATTTGCATAATACGGAAGCCTTTATTTGTTTTGTAAAGGTTCGTATTTTTAAATAACAGCTTCATAATCGTCATCATGATATAACCTGCACAGATGGCAATAATTGGTGAAACAAGTAAAGCAATAATGATTCTAGTAAAACCTGAATAGTTTAAAACACCAAAGCCAGAAGCAATAATTGCCGCGCCAGCTAGTGAACCAATCAATGTATGCGAAGAACTTGAGGGTATACCAAAATACCATGTTGCTAAGTTCCAAATAATCGAGGAAATTAAGGCTGCTAAAATAACGACTGAACCAATTAATGGTGCTTCAGGAGTCGATAAAGAAAATGGATCGACAATGTCAGATGCAATAGCCTTGGCAACGCCTACGAATGTAATTGCTCCAATAAAGTTCATACTAGCGGCCATTAAGACTGCTACTCGAGGTGGTAATGCGCGTGTAGAAACCGATGTTGCAATCGCATTTGCTGTATCGTGAAAACCGTTAATGAAGTCAAATAATAGTGCACTAGCGACGACTAATACGGTAATGATTAATAGTGTGTTCATTTAGTAAGACTCCCCAATATTATGCGTTACGCATAATGATCGTTTCGATTGTATTCGCTACTGTTTGGCAGTAGTCTGCAATTTCTTCAAGTTGTTCATAGATGTCTTTGAATTTAATTAATCGAATTGGATCTTTTTCGTGTAAGAATAATTGCTTAATTGATGAACGTAGTACTTCATCACATTCACGTTCATAGTCTTTAATTAAAATAGCATGTTGTCTCATACCAACAAGATCTTTTTTGTTAAGCAGCTTCATCGCTTTTACAATTTCGTCACATGATTTAGCACCGTAAAACAAGAAATTACGCATTGAATCGTCTACTTCTGTTAACGAAAACATTTCGAAATGGGCGATTGTTCCTTCTGTACCATCTAAAACATCATCCATACGAATTGCCAACTGTAAAATATCTTCACGTTCAATTGGTGTCATAAATGATTTATTTAACATGACAATTAACTCATGAATTAATTTATCTCCAGCAGTTTCGTATTGTTTCATACGAACGCTAATTTCCTTTAAATCGGCAACAGTTTCGATACGGGAATCATTTGCGTAATGAACAGCTTCTTGCATGTTTTCAGCAATTTTTAGAAGCGCTGCAAAAAATGGATCTTGTTTCTTTGAACTAAACATGAAATGCCTCCTGAATATATATAATCAAACTGATTTTTAAAAATTAACCTCACTAATCATAACAAAATCTAAAAAAAATCTATATAAAATTTACTTGTCATGTATCAATCTTTACAATTCTGTAACAAAAGGAATTGTAAGTTGTATAGCTACTTTTAATCAAAAATAACTAAGATGGGAAATAAAAGTACATAGATATCAACTAATTTAAGTAATCTTGTAATTCGTTTTCTAAAAATGGCTTAGCGGATAAAAAGTGCACAAATTCGACATATTTCGCGCGTTGTTCATCAGTTGGCTTTTTCCCCGTGAAGTACGCACGAATTAAAATGTTTTTCGGTGTATTTTCCATATCGATGAATTCTAATAACTGTGTTTCATAGCCTACAAGCGATAAAAGTTCAGCGCGAATCGAGTCAGTTGCTAGAGCTGCAAAGCGTTCTTTAATGAGACCGTGCTGTGTCATAATCGATAATGCAGGTGCTTCGAGTTGGCGGTTTAGCTCATGCTGGCAGCAAGGTACACTTAAAATAACTTTGGCTCCCCATTTAACCGCACGTGCTAATGCCATGTCTGTCGCCACGTCACATGCATGTAATGTCACGACCATGTCGACCGCTGTTTCTTCATTGTAATCGTTAATATCACCAACAAGGAATTCTAAATCATCGTAGTGTAAATCTTGTGCGATGCGGTTACACTCTTCAATAACCTCTTTTTTTAAATCCAGGCCCGTAACACGAATGTTTAAACCCTTTTCTACTTTTAAATAATGATAAAGAGCAAATGTTAAATAAGATTTCCCTGATCCAAAATCTAAAATACGTATTTGCTTATCTTTTGGCAAATACGCTAAAGAATCATCGATAAATTCAACAAAACGATTAATTTGCTTAAATTTATCGTATTTTTGTTTTTTAATTTTACCGTCTTCAGCTTGCACACCTAGTCGTACTAAAAATGGATGAACGCGGGATTCATCTAGTAAGTACTGCTTTTTACGATTGTGAGACAATGCTACTTGCTTAGTAGAAGTATTGTTTTCTGTTTTCCATAGCACTTTGTTTTTTTTCGAAAGTTGAATTTGAATTTTTTGTTCTGTAAATTCAGCATGAACTTGTCGGAACTGTTCGAATAATTCATTGAGTTGTGTTTTTATTTCCATTATAGGGATGTTTTTATGTTTTAAAATGCGTTCATATTGATATTCAAGCTGAATCATATAGTCACCACGTAGCTCGATTGGTTTTAGTTTGACACGCTTTAAGTCGTTTGTTTTTTGACGAGGCTGACTAATTGTCGCTTGAATTAACGATCTATTGTTAAAAAGAGAGAGTAGCTGCTCTTTCATTTGTTCAAATTCCATAAATACCGCCTTTTCTTTTTGAATAATAACAATTCCCTTTATTTTATCATACTGTGCTTATTCCAAGCGATTGTACAGGTTTTTGCTTTGTATGTTACGATGTTAGTAATTGACAGACGCTTTATATGTAAGGAGGCAATATAAGTGAATTTAATGAAAGACGTGGATGTTTTAATTGAAAAAGGTATTTTAGTCGGCGTAAATTTGCAAAAGGATGATCACTTTGACTATTCAATGGAAGAATTAGCAAATTTAGCAGAAGCATTAAATGTAGATGTCGTGGGTATGATCACACAAAATTTAGAACGCGTCACACCATCGCACTATGTGGGAACAGGTAAGATTGATGAGATAAAAGCGTTATATGAAGAGACAGATGCGAATATTGTAATTTTCAATGATGAATTATCGCCATCACAAATCCGTAACCTAGAGCGAGACTTAGCGTGTAAAGTAATCGACCGTACGATGCTGATTTTAGATATTTTTGGCCGTCGTGCAAAAACACGAGAAGCTCAGTTACAAGTAGAACTAGCACAACTACAATATATGCTACCTCGTCTAGTTGGGCTTCATGCATCATTATCACGTCAAGGTGGTGGTACAGGTGGGGGCTTTAAAAACCGTGGTGCAGGGGAGACGAAACTTGAATTAGATCGTCGTAAAATTGAAGACCAAATCGCTAAAATCAAGAAAGATTTAGAAGGCGTAAAGGAACAGCGTGAAACACAGCGCAAACAACGCCGTAAAAGTGCTGTGCCAGTTGTATCGATTGTCGGGTATACGAATGCAGGTAAGTCAACGATTATGAATCAGTTGCTTACTAAGATTGGACAAGACGAAACAAAGCAAGTATTTGAAAAGGATATGCTTTTCGCAACATTGGAGACGTCTGTACGCAATATTGAATTAGAAGACAATAAATCATTTTTATTAACAGATACAGTAGGATTCGTTAGTAAGTTGCCACACCATTTAGTAAAAGCGTTCCGTTCAACATTAGAAGAAGCACGTGAAGCAAACCTTTTATTACATGTTGTCGATGTCTCTAATGAAGAATATCGCTTTATGATGGACGTAACGAGCGACACATTAAAATCAATTGATGTAAAAGATATCCCAACAATTTTTGTGTATAACAAATCGGACTTAGCTAACGTAAAATATCCACTTGTTAGTGGGGAAAATATTTGGGTTTCTGCCAAAGACGGTGTAGGGCTAGATGAACTTGTCCAAATGATCCGCAAGCAAATTTTCTCGGATTATCAAATATGTGAAATGCTTATTCCATATGATCAAGGAGGAGTTGTTTCATACTTGAATGAATATGCAACAATTTTAGCGACATCTTATGAAGAAGGTGGAACACTTCTTAAATTAGAAGTAAAAGAAGCGGACTATAAAAAATACGAAAACTACGTATTAAAATAATTGTTAGAGCGGAACATATAGGGGTAGTTATGTAAGTATAACTTGCATGACTCCCTTTTTTTATTGTTGAAACTAACGATAAATGATAAAATTTTATTTAAATTATTAGAAAATAAAGAAAAAACTCAAAATTATAACATTTTGAAAAGTCATTGATTTTAATAGACTGGTGCGTTAAAGTGTAAATACATTATTCAGACGTCCGACATCGAACTCAATTGTCGGAATATTTATTAATTGGAGGCTATTTCTATGTATTCTAAAGAGGAAATCGTGAAATCTGTTCCCCAGACAGGCTTTGTAGGACAACCTAAAGGGCTATTTACTTTATTCTTTACAGAGTTTTGGGAACGATTCTCATATTATGGTATGCGTGCTATCCTCATCTTCTATATGTATTATGCACTTAAAGATGGTGGGTTAGGTTTAGATCGTACACAAGCAAATATTATTATGTCGATTTACGGATCGTTAATTTACATGTCCGGTATTATTGGTGGTTGGATTTCTGACCGAATTACTGGTACGAGGAAAGCCGTGTTCTATGGCGGTATTCTAATTATGATTGGCCATATTTTATTGGCACTTCCATTAGGCGTATCAGCACTTTATGCTTCAATGTTCTTCATCATTATTGGTACAGGTTTATTGAAGCCAAACGTATCATCAGTTGTCGGAGATTTATACGCAGAAAATGACCCTCGTCGTGATTCAGGGTTCTCTATCTTCTATATGGGTATCAACATGGGTAGCTTCATCGCACCTTTACTTGTTGGACTATTCCAAAAAAACTGGGGCTTCCATGCAGGTTTCTCAGTTGCAGCGGTAGGTATGTTCCTTGGTTTATTGGTATTCTGGAAATCACAAAAAAATCTTGGCTTAGCAGGTTCAGTACCTACAAACCCAATGAATGCTGCTGAAAAGAAAAAAGCAGTACGTAACTTTAGTGTGGGTGGTTTAATCGTAGTTATTTTAGGTGTCATTGCTTATATGACAGGTAATGCGAACGTCGAAAACTTCTCATTATTAATTACAGCACTAGGTATTTTAATTCCTACAGTATTTATTGCGTTTATGTACCGTAGTCCAAAAACAAATGCAGATGAAAAATCTCGTTTATTAGCGTACATTCCGTTATTCATTTGTGCGGTAATGTTCTGGGCTATCGCAGAGCAATCATCTACAATACTTGCAACATTTATTGATACACGTACAAACTTAACGCTGGGTGGCTTTGATATTCCAGCAGCATGGTTCCAATCATTTAACCCATTATTCATCATTGCAATGGCCCCATTATTTGCAGTTCTTTGGACGAAGTTAGGTAATCGTGGACCATCAACTCCTAAGAAGTTTGCAATGGCATTATTCTTCTCAGGGATTTCATTCATCATTATGATTGCTGCGATTGTATTAACTCCAGAAGATGCGTTAGTAAATCCATTATGGGTTATTTTATCGATCTTCTTAGTAGTAGTAGGGGAATTATTACTTTCACCGGTTGGTTTATCTGCTACTACAAAACTTGCACCTGCAGCATTCGCTGGTCAAACAATGGCACTATGGTTTTTAGCTTCTGCAGCTGCTCAAGCAATCAATGCACAATTAGTGCGTGTTTATGAACACGTTTCTGAAACAATGTATTTTGGTGTACTAGGTGGCCTTTCAATTGTCCTAGGTGCTGTTATTATATTAATTTCACCAATCATTTCAAAAGCAATGCGTGGTATTAAATAAGTTATTAATAAGTTATTAACCCCTTATTTATAGAACTTTCTATAAATAGGGGGTTATTTTTTTTTATAGAAAGGAATAATAAAAGTAAACTACTTGAAACGTTTCAAGTGGTATATAATGGAATTGAACAAACTTTCTTAATATGGTGAAACGTCCTTCTATTAGAGCATAGTTTGAGGATGTGGACTATTCCCAGGGTTACATCAACCGAATAAGTTATTCCATGAGAACGACTTATTACAGAAACACATGTTTTAACAAATGCAATGAACTTAGATTACAAAAAGTAACGATAGGGGATGGCAAAATTATGTTAGAATCAGTGACGGTAAAGGAATTAACGACGATTGAGCAAATAGAAGAAGCGAGAGAACTAGAACATGAAATTTGGGCAGTTGGGAGTATTCCAATCCACCAGACGATTGGGACAATTCGTAATGGCGGAATTGTACTAGGGGCGTATTTAAATGATGAATTAATTGGCTTCAATTATAGCTGCCCTGGTTTTAAAGAGGAGAAAGTATATTTATATTCACACATGCTTGGTGTGAAGCGCAATTATCGTGAGCAAGGTGTAGGAGAGCTTATGAAAATTTACTTAAAAGATATTGCCAGTGAACGAGGTTTCCGAAATTGCCGTTGGACATTTGATCCTCTTGAGGCACGCAGTGGTTTTTTGAATTTTTCAAAGCTACGTGGCTACAGTGATACGTATATTCCAAATTGTTATGGTGAAATGGAAGATCCATTTAACCGCTCTTTACCAACGGATCGTCTATATGTAGAATGGCAATTAGTCGATAACGATTATTTGCGCTGGGATTCGAAAGTAGAAGAGTTAATCGAGGAAGCAAAACCTGTTGTAAAGTGGTCATTAAATACAGCAGGGTTGCCAGTATTAGACGAGGAAAAAAGTTTTCAGGGCGATGAAGCATTGTTCAATGATGCGTATACAATGCCAATTCCGACAAATTTCCAAAAAATTAAAGTCGAAAATCCAGCACTTGCAGAAGATTGGCGCTTTAAAACACGTCATATCTTGCAATCGATGTTCGAACAAGGCTATAAAATCATCCATTTATCGAAAGAAAATGAGCAGATTTGTCAGTATGTACTAGTTAAACGTTCTTTATTTGCTCTGTAAAGTGAACCTTAGGGACAACTAGGAGCGATTGATAAAATGAAATTAGTAGAAGTTATAATTCATCAAGTTGAGATGCGTATGAAAACACCATTTACAACGAGTTTAGGCTCGATGCAAAATAAACGTTTTTTAGTAATTGAGGCAAAGGATGAATCAGGTGTAATTGGTTGGGGGGAAGGTGTTGCTTTTGAAGATCCTTCCTATACAGAGGAAACGTTAAAAACCACCCTTCATATGCTTGAAGACTTTTTGATTCCTAAATTACTTGGTTATGAATTACAGCATCCAGATGAAGTGTATGAACAGTTTCGACCTATTCGCCGAAATAATATGGCGAAGGCAGCGATTGAAGGCGCGGTATGGGATATATTTGCACAACATACGAACCAATCTTTAGCAAAAGCCATTGGTGGTACACAGTCTAAAATTGAAGTAGGAATTAGCATTGGATTACAGCCATCTGATGAGCAGCTTATTCAAACCATTCAAGGCTTTTTAGATCAAGGATATAAGCGTATAAAAGTAAAAATTAAGCCGGGGAAAGATATTGAATTGTTACGCACAATTCGCAAGGCATTCCCAGAGGTACCCTTAATGGCCGATGCAAATTCATCGTATACATTGCATGATATAGAGCTTTTAAAAAAGCTAGATGAGTTCAATTTAATGATGATTGAGCAACCATTGGCACATGATGATTTAATCGATCATGCCACATTACAAAAGCAAATCAAGACACCGATATGTTTAGATGAGAGTATTACGTCTCTAGAAGATACGCGAAAAGCAATCGAGCTAGGGAGCTGTGGTGTAATCAATATTAAAATAGCTCGTGTCGGAGGAATTAGTGAAGCGAAGCGCATTCATGATTACTGCGCTGAACATGATGTTCCAGTATGGTGTGGTGGCATGCTTGAAGCAGGAATTGGTCGTGCACAAAACGTTGCACTAACAAGTTTATCGAATTTTACAATGCCCGGTGATACAGCAGCTTCTGAGCGCTACTGGCATGAGGATTTAATTACACCAGAAGTGACGGTCGAGGATGGCTATATTAACGTTCCAGAAAAAATTGGATTAGGTTATGAAGTGAATCGGACCGTATTAGAAAAATATAGTTTTCATAAAAAGAAATATAACTAATGTTGAAAGTACAAATCGAATGATGATTTGTACTTTTTTTATGTGTAACCAATAAGTAAAATCGAGTATTCTATTTGAATAATTTATACCACATAAAAAGACGCTATTTTGTCGAATTTGTTTTTAATATACCTTGATTTTTAATATGGGTAATTGATTTTCATTATTAGCAACTATATAATAAAAAGATGATGTAATTGATTCTCATTTTCAATGAGGAAAATAATATATAGAGAATAGTGGGAGAATGAAATGAGACTTTGGGTGCTAGTTGCAGCAACCATCACCTTGTCTTTTATATCTCTATTTATTGGGGCAATCGATATTAAACCGTCAGACTTACTTGACTGGGAATCAGATAAGACACAAATCTTTTTAATGAGTCGTGTACCTCGATTAATAGCGATTATATTAGCAGGAGCAGGGATGAGTATTGCTGGTTTAATAATGCAAAGTTTGAGTCGAAACAAGTTCGTATCGCCAACAACAGCGGGTACACTTGACGCTGCAAAACTAGGTGTTATTGTATCAATGGTTTTCTTTACAAGCGTGTCTTACATGGGACAAATTATATTTAGTTTTGTATTTGCATTAATTGGTACATTTATCTTTATGAAGCTACTTGAGCGCATTAAATTTAAAGACGTTATTTTCGTCCCATTGATTGGGATTATGTACGGTAATATTATCGGAGCAATCTCAACATTTATCGGTTATGAAGCCGATGTTTTACAAAACGTAGAGACATTTTTTTTAGGAAGTTTTACATTAATCGTATCAGGTCGCTATGAATTACTTTATGTAGCAGTACCTGCCATCATTATTGCATACATTTATGCAAATAAATTCACTGTTGCAGGCATGGGTGAAGACTTCGCAAAAAACTTAGGTTTAAGCTATCGAACAGTGTTGAACATTGGTTTAGTCATCGTAGCTGTCATTTCTACAACGGTAATTTTAACCGTAGGGATGATTCCTTTTTTAGGATTAATCGTACCAAACCTTGTATCACTTTATTTGGGGGATAATTTACGAAAAACAATTCCTCATACAATTTTCATGGGTGCTGCATTTTTATTAGTTTGTGACATCATTAGCCGATTAATTGTACATCCATTTGAAATTCCAGTGAATACAACCGTTGCAGTAATTGGTAGTGCAATCTTCTTAATTATGTTATTTAGGGGGAAAGCATATGCAAAAAAATAGGTTTAAGTTAATTATTTTGGCGGTTATAGCGCTAATTTTTATGGCGTTATTTGCGTTTTACAATATTCAAGGCGGATTTAGCTATGCATTTCCAAAGCGATTAGAACGATTAGCTGCTATGGTGATTACAGGTACGGCCATCGCCTTTGCATCGGTTATTTTCCAAACAGTTACACATAACCGCTTATTAACACCTTCAGTCATGGGGATTGATTCTATGTATGAAGTCGTTCAAACGATTATATACTTTACATTAGGCTCAGCTTCTATTTTCGTTGTAAGCCGTTATTTAAACTTTGGTTTATCAATTGTTGCAATGGTTCTATTTGCATTATTTTTATACCGCTTCTTATTCCGAGCAGATAAATATCCAATCTTCTTGCTATTATTAGCGGGGATGATCATTGGGACATTACTCGGTAGCTTAGTAACATTCCTACAAGTCATCATTGACCCAGTGGAATATGAAAGTTTACAAGCGCGCTTATTTGCAAGCTTTATGAATGTTAAAACAGAGCTATTATTAATTGCATTCGTCATTCTTGGACTGGCATTTATTTATGGGTATCGATTATTACGTGATTTAGATGTTATGTCTTTAGGGCGTGATTCAGCGATAAACCTAGGCGTTAGTTACGATAAAATGGTATTAAAAGTATTAATTTTATCGTCGATTTTAATCGCAACATCAACCGCACTTGTTGGTCCTGTTACGTTTTTAGGTTTAATTGTTTCCAATTTATCGTATCAATTTTTTTCCACATACAAGCATTCGGTATTAATTGCAGGAGCAAGTTTAATTAGTATTATTGCGTTAGTCGGTGGGCAATTTCTTGTCCAGCACGTGTTCCATTTAACGACAACAATTAGTGTTATTATTAACTTTATCGGTGGTCTTTACTTTATTTACTTAATACTAAAGGAAAGTAGGAAAGCAGGATGATTGAAATTAAAGGGCTTTCTAAAAGCTTTGGGAAAAAAAACGTTGTTGAAAATGTAACATTAAAAATTCAATCTAAAGCCATTACTTCATTCATTGGTCCAAACGGGGCAGGTAAATCGACGCTATTATCCATGGTAAGTCGACTACTTGATGCGGATACGGGCGAGGTACTTCTAGACCAAACTGATGTGAAAAAAATGAAATCAGATGCGTTCGCAAAACGGGTAGCCATATTAAAACAGGCAAACCATTTAAATATTCGCTTAACGGTTCGTGAGTTAGTATCTTTTGGTCGTTACCCGTATTCAAAAGGTCGTTTAAATGCAGAAGATGAAAAATTTGTTGATCAAGCATTAGAATATATGAATTTAACAGAGATGCAGGATAAGTATTTAGATGAGTTATCAGGTGGACAAAAGCAACGTGCGTTCATTTCGATGGTAATTGCGCAAGATACAGAATATATTTTGCTTGATGAGCCTTTAAATAACTTAGATATGAAACACTCTGTACAAATTATGAAGATTTTACGAAAACTTGTGGATGAGCTAGGTAAGACAGTTGTTATCGTATTACATGATATTAATTTTGCATCGGTATACTCAGATCGTATTGTGGCACTAAAAGATGGACGCCTAGTTAAGGACGGACCTACACACGAAATTATTAACTCAGAAGCACTTCGTGATGTGTATGATATGCATATACCTGTTCAAGAACAAGATGGTTGTCGAATTTGTGTTTACTTTAATTCACACTCATAAATATCCCAACAAATGTATAAGATATTTCTCGCTTATACATTTATTCTTTGCGTTTAACTGAGAATGAGTATTAATTTCAAGAAAATAATTGACAACTTTAGGCAGTTGTTTTAGACTAGCATTAATCAAATGAAAATGATTATCACTATCGTTTGTGGTAATTAAACACTTAGGAGGATTTAGAAACATGAAGAAGTGGAAATTTTTAACGGCTACAGCATTAACATTAATGTTAGCAGCATGTGGTTCAGATGAGGAATCAACAACAGAAGAAACAGATGATCAAGCTCAAACAGAACAAACTACAGGTGCTAAAGCTGAAACTCCTGTATTCCCAATGACAGTTTCATCTTTATCAACAGGTAATGAAACTGAAGAAGGCAAAGCAGTAACTTTTGAAGATGTAACATTTAAAGAAATGCCAAAAAACATCGTAGTATTTGACTATGGTTTCTTAGATACTCTTGATGCACTAGGAGTAGAAGGTATCGTTGGTATCGCTGCAAATGGCGGTAAAGGTAACTTCCCTGAACACTTAAAAGAAAAATACTTAACTGATGCAGTAGCAGACGTTGGTACGTTAAAAGCAATCGACTTCGAAAAAGTTGCAGCCGCAGCTCCAGATGCAATCTTCATCTCAGGTCGTCAAACAGCTTACTATGAAGAACTAAAAAAAATTACACCAAACGTAATATTCATTGGTTCTGATAACGAAAAATACATCGATGGCGTATTTGAAACAGTTGACTTAGCAGCTCAAATCTTCGGTAAAGAAGAAAAAGCAGAAGAGTTAAAAGCAAACTTACAAGCTAAAGTGGATCAAGTAAAAGAGAAAGCTACTGGTTATGAAAATGCTTTAGTAGCAATGTACAATGACAAAAAAATCTCTGGTTTCGATAACGGTCCAGATTCTCGCTTCGCTTACGTGTACAATGACTTTGGTTTCAAACCTGCAACTGAAAGTATTAAATCATCATCACACGGTTCTGACTTCTCTTATGAGTCTGTCCTTTCTGTAAACCCAGAGGTATTATTAGTTATTGACCGTACAGCTTCTGACTTAGAAACAATTAAAGCGGACATCGAAAATGATATCATTAAACAAACTCGTGCATATAAAGAAGGTAAAATCGTGTACTTAGACGGTACTACTTGGTACTTCTCTTCTAACGGTATTACAACTGAGGCGGACAAATTAGACGAAATCTTAAACGAATTAAACTAATTTAAATTTAATTAATATGGGGGCATGTCTCAAGTGAGGCATGCCCCTTTTTAATAAATAGGAAATTATAAAGGACATCATCATGTGTGTCTTTCTAAAGGGGAGAATAATTATGTTCGTACAAATTCGTAAATGGACAGTAACAGAAGGTAATTCAGACAAAGTTCTTGAGCGTTTCCGAAAAAAGCCAAACCAAGGACCATCTAAATTAGAACAGCGAGAAGGTTTTATCGGTCGTGAGTTGCTTGTAAAAAATGTTCGCCGTGGTGAGGAAGAAGTTGTTATGATTATTCGTTGGGAATCTGAAGCAGCTTGGAAAGCGTGGGAAACAAGCCCAGAACATATTGCAGGACATAAAGCGAAAATTAAGGAACACGGTGGTAAACCACCAAAACCTGAATATGTTATTTCCATGGAGCATGGGAACTATTCCGTAGTAGAATAAAAGAATGCATCTACTTTGTTTTGAGGAAGCAAAGTAGATTTTTTTATGGTTTCAAGTATGATATGTTAAAATATTTATAATGATTTTTTAGAAAGTAGGAATGAACGTGAAAAAATGGGCTTACCCATTAGCGATTATTACTCTTGCTGTTTTTTTAATTATTGCGTTTAATTTTAAAGCACCGAGTTTTGAAGCATTCGATGAGCGAATAGCAGCAGCTTTACGTGGCAATGACTTTATTATTTTATTTCACTATTTAGGAGAAACAGTTTTTGTTGTAATCGTGGCACTAGCACTTTTATTATTTTTATGGATTCGTGAACAAAATTATCGAGGCATGTTATTTGTATTATTGACATTAGCGGCAGGAACGACCCTTAATAATCTAATAAAAAATACCATTGAGAGACCAAGACCCGAAATCGTTGATCAATTATCATCTTATAGTTTCCCATCTGGGCATTCACAAATGAGTATACTTTACTTGTTGACGTTAGCGTATTTGTTTTCTGAGCTAACAGCTAGTAAGAAAAAGGCGATGATTGCTTGGCTAGTAGCAATTGTGTTGTTTATTTGTATTGGCTTATCAAGAATTGCGGAGAGTCGTCACTTTGCAACAGATGTTTTAGCAGGTTGGAGCCTCGGATATACTTGGTTTGTCGTATGTGTTATTTGGTATGAATCACGAAAACGAAAATCAAAACGATTGAATTCCTAAGTTTTTAGGAATTCTTTTTTTATAGTTAGTCTTTTTGTATAAAATGAAAAAAGACGTCCACAATTTCTGTGAGACGTCTTTAATTTATGATGCGGATGTTACATTTTCAGATGCAACTGTGAACGTTTTGCTTTGATA
Source organism: Solibacillus sp. (assembly GCA_045640265.1). Classification (GTDB taxonomy): domain Bacteria; phylum Bacillota; class Bacilli; order Bacillales_A; family Planococcaceae; genus Solibacillus. The sequence goes on along the minus strand of JAZUES010000123.1, from coordinate 50,582 downwards.
TTCATTATTTTCAATTTCATCTAGTATGGCGACCGCAAAGTCCGCGTAACTAATATAGCTATTAAATTGTGAGTTAACTAAAAGCTTTTCTTCACCTTTAATATAATGACCAGTACGAGGTCCGTCTGAATCAAATACCTTAGAAGGAAGGACAAAAATCCATTGAATTGATGAATTTTCTAAATCATTTAAGTTTTGTAATTGTGCCTTGGCGTTAGCGACTAGTTCCTCTGGATAGTCTTCAGTATCCATCAGCCGTTTCGTTTTCTCGCGGTCGATATAAAGGCAGCCAGAGCTTCCTAAGACGATTAATTTTTTCGTGGTGCCTTCTAAAAGTGAAATTAAATGCCTTCCAGCTGATACATGTAAATTTTCTTCCCCTGGTAGCGGGGCAAAGGCATTAATAATGATATCAAATGGTTGAATTTGCTCTTTTGTTAAACGAAATAAGTCACTTTCGATGATCGTTGCATTTTCAACTTGTACAGTTGCTTTGTTTTTAACAATCGCAGTCACATCTAGGTTGCGCATAATCGCCTCACGTAAAATATGTGTCCCTGCTTTTCCAGCAGCTCCAATTACTGCAATTTTCATATACATACCCCTTTCTAACAGTAGATTTATTAATATACCCGAAAACAGAGAAAAGTATGCATATTACCAGAAAATAAAAAAACGAGTCTTTCTGTTTATTAGAAAGAACTCGCAAAAATTAATATTTTGTCACCTGAGAACCAATTGAATCCGCTTGTGTTAACACAATTTTATGTTCGGTGAATTGGTTATTCATTTCAATGACGAATTGTTGTGCAATATTGGTTGGTACAATCGAAATTAATGTAGGACCTGCACCACTTAATGCTGTTCCATACGCACCAGCCCTTTTCGCTGCATAATGAATTTCTTCATAGTTTGAGATTAATTTTGCGCGGAATGGCTCGTGGAATAAATCGCTTTCCATGTAGCGTCCGATACGCACATAATCTTTTGCAATGAGTGACGCAGCGAGCATATTGGCATTGGCACTGGCGCGTACCGCATAACCACGATCAAACTTTTCAGGTAATACGCCACGTGACTCTGCTGTTTTTAATTCTACATTCGGTATGAACACGACAAATGAAGCATCTACTTCTGGAATATGTAACGTATCGACAATTCCTTGTTCATCCATTGAAGAAATTGTTAATCCACCTAGCACAGAAGCAGTTGCATTGTCTGGATGTCCTTCAATTTGGGATGAAATATTTAATTTATCTTGTGTTGATAAATTTAAATCACCTAAAATATTGGCCAGTTCAATGGCAGCGACAATAGCTGCCGCACTACTACCGAGTCCACGAGCAAGTGGTAATTCACTTGTCATTTTGACTTTGCATGAACGTAATATCACATTAAACTGCTTCGCAACTTGCTGTGCAATTTTATAAATCAAATGCGTTTCCACAGTTGTGTCAGCAGGGACATTTTCTCCAATATGAATGAATTCCCAATTATCCTGTAAAGTTACCTCTAATGTTAAGTAAAGTGATAGTCCGAGTCCAATCGAGTCAAATCCAGGTCCTAAATTTGCTGTACTGCCAGGGACTTTGATTTGCCATGTTGTACTCATAGACTGAAAACACCCTCGATGTATTGGCGGATTTCTTGTTCATCATTTTGAAGTGAAACAAGATCAACCGTCGAAACATTCATTGCTGTATCGGGGTCCTTTAAACCATTACCAGTAAACACAGTAACAACACGGCTTCCAGGAGTAATCTTTCCAGCTTTCACTGACTTAATGACACCTGCAAGAGATGCAGCAGAGCCGGGTTCAACGAAAATACCTTCTTTACCTGCGATTAATTGGTAAGCAGATAAAATTTCTTCATCTGTTACAGAGTCGATAATACCGCCTGATTCATCACGAGCTGCTTCTGCAAATTTCCAACTTGCTGGATTCCCGATACGAATTGCTGTTGCCACTGTTTCTGGATTAGCAATTGGCTCGCCTTTTACGATGGCAGCGGACCCTTCTGCTTCAAAGCCATACATTTTTGGTAATCCACTTTGTTTTGCTGCATTATATTCCTTAAACCCTTTCCAGTAAGCTGTAATATTTCCAGCATTACCTACAGGGATACATAAATAATCGGGTGCTTTTCCTAATTGGTCCACAATTTCAAAAGCGGCCGTTTTTTGTCCTTCAATGCGGTATGGGTTTACTGAGTTTACAAGAGCAATTGGTGTTGTTTCGCCTATTTTACGAACGATATTTAAAGCATCGTCAAAGTTCCCGTCGATTTCAATAATTTTGGCCCCGTACATACAAGCTTGTGCTAGTTTACCAAGTGCTACTTTTCCTTTAGGAATTACGACAATTGATTGAATTCCTGCGCGCGCGGCATAGGCAGCCGCTGCAGCTGAAGTATTTCCTGTAGAAGCACAAATGACTATTTTAGAGCCTTCTTCGATTGCTTTTGCTACGGCAAAAACCATACCTCTATCTTTAAATGAACCTGTTGGATTGGCTCCTTCAATTTTCCCGTATAATTCAATCCCTAGTTCTTTTGATAAATTCACTAAATGAATTAAAGGCGTGTTCCCTTCATTTAAAGAAAGTGCCGGTGTATTTTCTGTAACTGGTAAATAGTGTTTATATTCTTCGATAAGACCTTTCCACATAGACAAGTTAGCTCCTTTTGTTCTCACTGGATGAACAGTTGTTTTTATATACAAGAAATTTTAACCCTATGGATAGTCTATTTCAATAGAAAAAGCTAAATTGTCTAAACTATTCGATAAATTAAATAATAGTTGTCACTTTTAAGAATCAAATGTATGATAGAAATTATTGTTATGTCATGTGTAAAGACAGGTGGAAGGTGGAATGGTAAAATGAAAGAAAACAAAGATCAAGTACAGCCTCTTTCTCGCAATAAATTATTAGGTGTTGCCGGTGTTGGATGGATGTTTGATGCAATGGATGTCGGCATTCTTTCCTTTGTTATTGCTGCACTTGCAGTGGATTGGGGATTAAATAGTAGTCAAATGGGGTGGATTGGTAGTGTTAACTCTATAGGGATGGCCGTAGGAGCCCTTCTTTTTGGCGTACTCGCTGATAAAATAGGACGTAAACAAATATTTATGTGGACGTTAATCGTATTTTCCGTAGCTAGTGGAATCTCAGCGCTTACCACAACCTTTGCTGCGTTTTTAATATTTCGTTTCTTCGTTGGGATGGGGCTTGGTGGAGAACTTCCAGTGGCTTCTACATTAGTTTCAGAAAGTGTAAAAGCAGAAGAGCGCGGACGAGTGGTTGTGTTATTAGAAAGCTTTTGGGCAGGTGGCTGGTTGATTGCCGCTATACTTTCTTATTTTGTTATTCCAGCAGAATTCTGGCCAATTGAGGGATGGCGTGTCGCGTTACTCCTAACAGCGATTCCTGCGTTTTATGCCATTTATATTCGTATGAAATTACCTGATTCACCGCAGTTTACTGTAAAGGTAGAATCAAAGAAACGTTCTATTCTTCAAAATATGCGTGAAGTATGGTCGAAAAAATATGCAAGGTCTACATTAATGTTATGGATTTTATGGTTTGCTGTTGTGTTTTCTTACTACGGTATGTTTTTATGGTTACCGAGCGTTATGGTAGGAAAAGGATTTGATTTAATTTCAAGCTTTAAATACGTTTTAATTATGACATTAGCGCAATTACCTGGTTATTTTACTGCGGCGTGGTTTATCGAGAAGTTTGGTCGAAAGTTTGTATTAGTTACGTATTTATTGGGGACAGCTGCTAGTGCCTTTGCGTTTGGTGGTGCGGATACGATTACAACATTATTGATCTCAGGAATGCTACTATCTTTCTTCAATTTAGGGGCATGGGGCGCATTGTACGCATATACACCGGAGCAATACCCAGCTATTGTACGTGGGACTGGCGCAGGTATGGCCGGAGCTGTAGGTCGTGTTGGTGGGGTCTTTGGGCCATTATTAGTCGGGTCGATGCTAACAAAAGGATATGATATTAGTAATGTGTTCACGATATTCTGTATAGCCATTGTCATTGGTGTATTAGCAGTCATTTTATTGGGAAAAGAAACAAAACAAACTGAATTACAATAATAAAATAATAGAAAATGAGGCTACTTGAAAAGAGAAATTCTTTTTAAGTGGTCTCTTTTTTAATCAATATTTATACAGTATGAAAGATTATATTAAAAAAATTATCATAGGTGCGTATTAATAAATCTTTAATTTTATTGTTAAATATTACAAAAACATGGCACTAAACTATGAAAAACAAGCAGTTCTTTAGTTAACTGAAGTTTTTTCTGAAAACTCGTTGAATTCTATTAATATTCATGATAATGTTTTTTTATTATATAATTTAAGAACGAGAGAATAGAATTGTACTAAAGTTAACTCAAGTTATTTCATATAAATCGGGTACAAAAAAGGGGAGAGGTTATAGGATGAGTATATGTGATGATATTAAAAGAAAATATGTCCGTTTATCGAAGGGTCAGCGTAAGGTCGCTCAGTTTGTTATGGACAATCCGGCTATAATCGCGACACAAATTGCTTCAGAAATAGGTAGATTAGCAGATGTTAGTGAATCGACCGTTATTCGTTTTTGTTATGCAATGGATTTTTCGGGATTTAGTGAATTGCAGGATAAAATGAAGGCTTATTTAATTGATAAGGGTGAATTGACAGCAGAAAAAAAACCAGTACCTATAAAACGACTTAAAAGCCAATTTGGTGCTGAAATTGTCAAACAAGACATTGTGGGAATTTCAAAAACATTTAATGAATTAAATGAACAAGTAGTTCAAAAGGTAGTCCATGAATTGCATAATTCAAGTAGAATTCATGTTTTAGGGTTTAGACAATCAGCGCCAGCTGCATTTTGGATGTACGATAATTTATCAATGTTACGTGAACAAGTGTTTTTCATTCAGCATGATGCAGAAACAATCGCGCAACAACTTGCGATGATGGATGAGGATTCCTTATTATTTATAATTTCTTTGGATGATGAATATGAGGACATATTAACAACTGTTGAAATTGCCAAGCGAAAAAATGTAAAAATTATTGCGATTCGAGATAAAGTATTGAAAAGCATGGAAGAGCCCGCAAATTCCGTACTTTTAGTGCCCTACGTTCAAGAAGGTAGCACGACATGTACGATTGCTATTTTCTCTTTATTACATCTATTAGTGGAAGCTATGGTCAATCAAAATCCACAACACTATCATACATTCCGTCAAAAAAATAAAGAGACGGCTGAATCAAATCTAATTTCCATAGGGTAAAAAATCGTAAAGGCCACTAGAGGACCTTTACGATTTTTTGTAATTAAATGATTTTACTAAATTGCATTTCGTCAATGAATTGTTCGTCTAATAAAAATGCTTTTTCACGTTTTCCTTCTAATGTGAAGTCCTTTTTGAAAAGGGTAAGAGCAGGTTCATTATGTACCATAACATTTGCTTCAAGACGTGAAATATGATTCGCGTGTGCCCATTTTTCACTTTCTGCTAAAAGTGCTGTCGCTAAACCTTGTTTTTGGAATTGTTCAAGAACCGCAATGCGTACAACAGCAATATGTTTAACTTTGGATGCTACATTTCCGACTAATTGTGCATAGCCAGCAAATTTCCCGTTGTAAATACAAAGTAATACAGTACTTGTTTTTTGTTTGCGCCAATCTACAATGTTTTTACGCACTTGCTGAACGGTTAAGCCTTGTTCATCTGGTGTAAAATAACCGAAGTTTGTTTGGGCTAAAATTTCCTCTTGTAAATTAATGAAACCACGTGCATCATTTGCTTCAATTGGGCGAATGATATAAGAGTTTTTCGATTTTTGATTTGGCGTTTCTTCTTCTTGTGAACAAGAAAATGTAACTGAAATGCCTAAGTTTACATGGATGACTTGGTAATTATAATTTGTCCATGCAAAATAATGTGTTGAAGGCGCCTTTGTTTTTTTCCACCAGCTCAAGTTTAAAAATGCGGCATTTGGAAGCTCATACCCCATAATATTCTGAATTTCTTCGTATGTTAACGTAAACGTATTATGCGTACATGTTTCGAAAAATTGTGCTAATGGAATATATTTCTTTTCCATTTTATTCATTTTCAATCCTCATTTCTGTTATTTCATATGCCTGTAGGGCGTATCTATCAAAAATAGCATAAAATTAATAATTTTTATAGTTTTTTTGAAAGATTTTTACAAGAAATCTTCTATTTTTCTCAATTCCGTGGATGTGTTAAAATGAAAAGCGAAAAAGCATTTCATATAGGAGGCTCAATAATGAGTAAAACATTAATTTTTGGACATAAAAATCCTGATACAGATACAATCACTTCAGCAATCGTCTATGCATACTTAAAAAAACAGTTAGGTGTAGACGTAGAAGCAGTACGCCTTGGGAAAGTAAATAACGAAACACAATTTGCTTTAGATAAATTTGGTTTCACTGCACCACGTTTAATTGCAAATGTAAAAGACGAAGCCCAACAAGTAATCCTTGTTGACCACAACGAATTCCAACAATCAGCAGACGGTATTGAAGAAGTACAAATTACAGAAGTAATCGATCATCACCGTATTGCCAACTTCCAAACTGCAGATCCATTATATTTTCGTGCTGAGCCTGTAGGTTGTACAGCAACAATTTTAAACAAAATCTTTAAAGAAAATAATGTAGAAATACCATCAAACATCGCTGGGTTAATGTTATCAGCAATCGTTTCAGATACATTACTTTTCAAATCACCAACATGCACACAACAAGACGTAAAAGCGGGTGCAGAATTAGCTACCATTGCTGGTATTGATGCAGACGTATACGGTTTAGCCATGTTAAAAGCAGGTGCAGATCTTTCTGATAAATCATTAGAAGATTTATTATCATTAGATGCAAAAGGTTTTGAATTTGGTTCTTATAAGGCTACTGTCGCACAAGTTAATGCAGTCGATATTGAAGATGTACTTGGTCGTCAAGCAGAACTTGAAAACTTATTAAATAAAAATGTTGCAGATAACGGGTTAGATTTATTCTTCTTCGTTGTAACAGACATTTTAAACAACGATTCAACAGCGGTAGCAGTAGGAACTGTTGCTGAAGCAGCGGCTAAAGCTTTCGGTGCAGAAGTTGTAAACGGTCGAATTAGCTTACCAGGTGTTGTATCTCGTAAAAAACAAATCGTCCCTGTGTTAACAGAAGGATTAAAATAATAGGAAAATCCGGTGTCCAATTTATTTGGAGTCACCGGATTTTTTTATTTCTAATGGATACACTGCAGGACCCTCTATAACATCTCCTTTTTCGTTATAGCGAGAGCCATGACATGGGCAATCCCATGTTTGATCCCCCTCGTTCCAACGCGTCTTACAGCCAAGATGCGTACAGCGAGGTGCCTCATTCCGCGTTACGTAGCCTTTGATAAATTCTTTACTAATAAAGCCCCCTGTTTGCAACATATAATAAATCTGCCTTCCAAAGCTTGAACGTGTCGGTGAATAAAGCATAGCAGCGGGTGGCGTTATTTTTTGAATTAAATCACGAAGTATCTCCCCTGCAACCAGTGAAGAAGAAATTCCCCATTTATTAAAACCAGTAGCGATATACAAACTATCATCATTTTTAGACAATTGTCCGATATAGGGAATCTGATTAGACGTCATAACGTCTTGCGCACTCCAACTAAATTCAGGTTCTGGTAGTTCGAAGTTGTGTAGTTCTGAGTGAAGAGTTTCATAATACGATTGGGTATGTTCAACTGTACCAGCAAGATGAGAACGTCCTCCATAAAGAAAGTAAGGTTGTTGATCAACTAACGCCGTTCGAATAGTACGACTTTGTTCATCAATGCTTAAATATTGTCCTTCTAATAGCTGAGAACATTTCGTTGCGGTTAAATAAGAACGATCGATTTGCAGCTTCACACTATATAAATTACGAATCGATTCAATTGGATAATGAGTGCAAAGAATAAGTTTTTTATAATGAATCGTATATCCCTGATTTGTCGTAATTGAATTTTTGGCAGGCTGAATGGTCGTGATTCGCGTATTCAAGAAAATTTGAGCCCCATATTTTTTAGCAAGCTGTGCAAAGTGATGTGTGAATTCAATCGGATCAATCTGTCCTTCATTTTTCATACCTAAAGCAAATTCAATTGGAATTTCGAGTTCAATTTCATTTGTAGCGACGAGTGGAATGCCTATTTTTTTATACGATTCTGCCTCTTTTTGAAGTTGTTCCTTACCTTTTGCAGTATTGGTATATAAAAAAGAAGTGGCACGTGAAAAGCTTTTAGGGTTTGTTTCAAGTGCTCTTTGGATAGCTTGCTCGTTTGCTTCGTAATACAGTTTCCCTTGATCAATGGACAGGCTCGAATAAATAGGACCGTGTTGTGCTGTTAGTTTACCAGTTGAGTAGGCAGTTGTACCATGTGCTAAATCTCGTAATGCTTCGACTAATACAACTTGATAACCTAATTTTGCAAGTAAGTAAGCTGTATAAACCCCGCTTAAACCGCCACCAACAATGCAAATTTCACAAGTAGTATGCTGCTTTAATGTTGGAGCGGAGATGGATTCATTATTTTTAAGCCATAATGATTGTTTCAATGCATCACCTTTTTATTTTTCATAATGGGAAAGATGTATGGATTTTATTCAATGAGTTTTTTACATTGTGTATCTTTCAAATGCTCGATACAATAATGGGCAAGGAGCGTGATGAAATTGAAGATTGAAGTTTGGTCAGATTATGTATGTCCATTTTGTTATATTGGTAAAAAACAATTAGAACTTGCACTAAAGGAAACAGGTTATGATGCAGTGATTGATGTGGAATATAAAAGTTATTTATTAGATCCAACAACCCCTGTTGACGCAGCGGGATCTGTCTATGAGGAATTACAAAAGAAATATCGTATTTCATTAGAAGAAGTAAAGAATATGACGGCAAATGTAGCAGCACGAGCAAAAGAAGTTGGGCTTGATTATAACTTCGACAACATGAAAAGTGCAAATACAGTAAAAGCACATCGTTTAGCGAAGTGGGCAGAAATAGAAGGAAAAGGAAAAGTATTCACGGAGCGCGTTTTAAAAGCATACTTTTTAGAAGGCGCAGCGATTGGGCAAACAGATGTCTTACTGTCATTAGTAGAACAAGTAGGCTTGTCACGTGACACAGCAATTGAAATTATAGAAAGTGATCAATTTGCAAGTGAAGTACAAGCAGATATCGTGATTGCACAACAATTAGGCGTACGTGGTGTACCATTCTTTGTTATCGACAATAAGTTCGGTATTTCGGGTGCGCAATCAAAAGAAGTATTTGAAAATACCATTGAAAAAGCTGCACAAGAAGCAGGCTTACGTAAACCACTCAATATGCAAGGTAGAAATGGCGCGACCTGTACAGATGATTCATGTGAACTTTAATTTCAGTCAAAAGTCTGAGGATGGTTGCATTGCTTTTTTACAATAACTCTTTTATCATATAAATATACCTCGAATTTGAGATATATAGAATAAAGATAAATACAACAAAAAAATAATAGAAGAGTATGTAGGGAGAGATATATATAATGACAAACGTATTAGTAGTAAAAGCAAACAACCGTCCAGATGGCGTATCGACAAAAATGTATGAAACATTCATGGCTGAAATCGCAACAGTTGAAGGTGTAAACGTATCAACTTTTGACGTATTTGAAGAAAAAATGCCATACTTCGGTCAAGATTTATTCAACGCTTTTGGTAAATTACAAGCAGGCGAAGAGTTAGCAGAAATCGAAGCAGCTTCATTAGCAGCTATGAACAAATCTCGTGAAGCCTTAACAGCTGCTGAAGTAGTAGTATTTGCATTCCCATTATGGAATCAAACAATCCCAGCTGCATTACAATCTTTTATTGATTATACTTACGGTGCTGGTTATACATTCAAATATAATGAACAAGGTCAATTAGTTAGCTTAATGACTGACAAAAAATACATCGTGTTAAACGCACGCGGGGGTAACTACTCTAGCCCAGAAATGAACGCTATGGAAATGGCTGTTAACTACATTAATAAAGTAGTAGGCGGTGTCTATGGTATGGAAAAAATGGATGAAGTAATTATAGAAGGTCACGCAGCAGATCGTGATAATGCTGAGGCAATCATTGCAGAAGGCTTAGAAAAAGTTAAAGCTTCAGCACAAAAGTTAGCAAAAGTTACTGCATAATTTAAGTACAATGAAAAAGGAGTCACCCGTATTTACGGGTGGCTCCTTTTTTCAGGTGAAGTATAAATTTCAAAGAAGCTACATAAGAAAAGATAGTAATTTCTCGAAAGTGGCTTGAAATTTGTTTTTCTAAGTTAAATGGGATTTAACTGTAGTTCTACGTTAATTTTAACATTCTCGTCGAGTAATAATCCGCCTTTTTCAAGTGTGGCATTGTAAGTTAAGTTAAATTCTTTACGATTAATCCAAGTTGAACAAGAAAATCCAAAAGCATCGGTATTCCAAGGACTTTTTGCATAACCTAAATAGGTTACATCGAAAGTAATAGGCTTCGTTATGTCTTTAATTGTTAAATCGCCGATTAACTTAAATTTATCTTCATTTTCTTCTATTGATTTTTTCTCAAAAATAATTTTAGGGTAACGATCTGCATTAAAAAAATCAGCAGAAACTAAATGGTGATCTCTAAAAGTGTCACGTGTATTAATACTGGCTACATCCAACTCAAATCGGATAGCAGAATTCTTGAAGTTCTCAATTTGTTCGGCTTCAATTTGAGCAGAATAAGAATCAAACGCGCCATTTACTTTAGTAATCATCATATGTTTGATTGAGAAGTTAATCGATGAATGTAATAAATCAACTGCGTATGTAGTCATAATTCTTCCTCCTGTAAAAGTAAATAATTCTGTTATTCTTATCATAAAATAGTTGGATATTTATTACAATGGATTTTGTAAGTAAGCTACTTACTTTTCGTAATTTGATTCAAGTGGTAAAATAGAAACTATAAATGTTGAACTTATATTTTGGAAAAGTAAATCGTTAATAGAGGTGAAAAAGGTGAAAGAAACGGCATTATGTCCGCGTTTATCTAAAGCAATGGAACTTGTAGGAAAAAGATGGACAGCGTTAATTATTTATCAACTATTAGAAGGACCTCAGCGCTTTAATGCGATTGAATCAGCATTACCAATTAGTGGAAGATTGCTTTCGGAACGTTTGAAAGAATTGGAAAAAGAAGGAATTGTCGAACGCAATGTTTTTTCAGAAGTACCGATTCGTGTTGAATATAATTTGACTGCCAAAGGGTATTCTCTAGAGCAGGCAGTAAGAGAAATCGAAACCTGGGCAAAAAATTGGCTTTAGCCATATTGTTTTACTTGTAAAAAGTACAGTTAAAACAGATACTAAAGAGGTACGGAGCTTTATAAGAAAGGAAAATGGCTTTTATGACAATTCAACAGTGGGAAAAGGACCTCGCGCAGTGGATTCCTACACATAATATTAAAGTAAATGAATCACTAAAAAAATATACAATGACGAAACTTGGCGGAAAAGCTGACGTTTTCGTATTACCAGAAACTGAAGAACATGCAGCAGCTGTGGTAAAGTATGCGTCTTTAAATAATATTCCATTATTAATGTTAGGCAACGGTTCGAATATGGTCGTTCGTGATGGTGGCGTGCGCGGTATTGTATTAAGTTTTGCATTATTAAATGAAATTCGAGTAGATGGTGATATTGTCTATGCACAAAGTGGTGCACTGATTAAAGAAGTTTCAAAACAAGTAGCAGCACAAAGTTTAACTGGCTTTGAATTTGCTTGTGGAATTCCAGGCTCAATCGGTGGTGCAATGGCGATGAACGCAGGTGCTTACGGTGGAGAGATTAAAGATATTGTTACTTCTTGCACGGTATTAACACCTGAAGGCGAAATGCTGATTTTATCTAACGAGGAACTAGAACTTTCTTATCGTAAAAGCATTATCTCAAAAAAAGGATATTATGTACTTTCAGCAACATTCCAATTAGCAAAAGGCAATCAAAAGCAAATTGACGAGAAAATTGCAGATTTAACACATCAACGCGAGTCAAAGCAACCACTTGAATATCCATCAGCAGGTAGTGTATTTAAGCGACCACCTGGACATTTCGCTGGGAAGTTAATCCAAGATAGCGAATTGCAAGGAAAAGGTGTAGGCGGTGCAGAAGTTTCAACGAAGCACGCCGGCTTTATTGTTAATAAAAACAATGCGACGGCGAAGGATTACATCGAGACAATTCAAATGGTTCAACGTGTCGTAAAAGAAAAGTTCGATGTTGAATTAGAGATGGAAGTTAAAATCGTCGGTGAAGATTAAAACAGATAAGTGTCTTTCGAAAATTCGAAGGGCACTTATTTTCATTTAATAGTAAATACATAGTGAGGAGTAGGAATGATGAAATTTATTTCATGGAATGTCAATGGAATTCGAGCTTGTGTGAATAAGGGATTCCTAGATTATTTTTATCAGGTAGATGCGGATTTTTTTTGTATTCAAGAAACGAAATGCCAAACTGGACAGATCAATCTACAACTAGATGGCTATCACCAGTATTGGAATGATGCTGTGAAAAAGGGCTATTCAGGGACAGCTATTTTCACAAAACACGAACCGCTTTCAGTCCGATATGGAATAGACGATGAAGTTGCAAAAGATGAAGGGCGTATCATTACATTAGAATATGAAAAATTTTATTTAGTAAATGTTTATACGCCTAATGCCAAGCGTGATTTAACACGTTTAGCAGAACGTCTTTTATGGGAAAATCGTATGCGTCAGTATTTACTAGAATTAGATGCGAAAAAAAACGTTATCTATTGTGGAGATCTGAACGTGGCTCACGAAGAATTGGACTTGAAAAATGCGAAATCCAATAAAGGCAATTCAGGCTTTACAACAGAAGAACGCGGTAAAATGACGGATTTATTAGCAAGTGGATTTACAGATACATTCCGTAAACTGCATCCGGATGAAACCGACCATTTCACATGGTGGTCGTATATGAATAAAGTTCGCGAGCGAAACATAGGTTGGCGTATCGATTATTTTATCGTGTCAAATCGTGTGGTAGATCATTTAGAGCAAGCATCGATTCACGCAAATGTTTTGGGCAGTGATCATTGTCCAATTGAACTCAAACTCACAACGATGTGATCACGCACGTTTAAATAGCAGGAATTCAAAAAGATGTATCGAACTAGTTGAGATACATTTTTTTTTTTTAATTTAACGAACTGAGGTGGAATATGGCGCAACAAAAGACAAAAACAAAAGGGCGTAAAATCGCTAGCGTTGTCATTTGGATTTTAGCGATTTTCATCATTTTAGGCGGACTTGCTATTGCGGGATTACAATTCTTTTTAGCAAACTCAAAACCTGTAATTGAAGGAGAAACCACCGTATCAATTCTAGACGCCGATGTTTCGGTAACGCGAGATGAAGTAGGTGTTCCACACATTTCTGCAAAATCAGATGCAGACCTTTACCGGGCTCAAGGTTATGTACAAGCACAGGACCGATTATTTCAGATGGATTTAGCACGCCGTCAAGCGAGTGGTACGCTCGCAGAAGTAGTAGGTACTTCTGCAGTTAATACAGATAAATATTTTCGTACATTTAGTTTACGTCATGCAGCTGAACTTTCATGGCAGGATTATGATGCAGATTCCCAGCAAATTTTACAGTGGTTTGCGGACGGGGTGAATGCCTTTATCGATGAAGTGAAGGGAACAAGCAAACTTTCTTATGAATTTAAGCTCCTTGGTTATCAACCAGCCCCATGGACGCCAATTGATTCATTAGTTATTGGAAAATATATGGCGTACGATTTAGGTGGCAACTGGAATCAACAAGCATTCCGTTCATGGGCATTGCAAAATTACTCAAAGGAGCAAGCAGAAGAGCTGTTTGTGGATTATCCAGAAAATGCAAAATCAATTATTGAAGCAAATTTAAATTTATCAACAAATATTGCATCAACTTTTACAGCAGATTATTTACCACCTGAATTTAATGGTAGTAATAACTGGGTCATTAGTGGTGAGTTAACGCAATCAGGAAAACCCTTATTAGCAGATGATCCACATTTAGGGTTAAGTACACCATCTGTTTGGTACCAAATGCATCTGCAATCACCTGAACAAAATGTAAGTGGAGTAATTTTTGCAGGGATACCAGGTATTATTTTAGGGCATAACGATGAAATTGCATGGGGCGTAACGAATGTGAATCCAGACGTCCAAGATTTATATATAGAAATACCAAATCCAGAAAACCCGCATCAATTCAAATACGACGGAAAATGGGAAGACGCAATAGTTCGACAAGAGACGATTCAAGTAAAAGACCAAGAGCCGATTGATTTTGAAGTCATTGAAACACGTCATGGGCCCATTATTTCAAATATCATTACAAAAGAAACGGAAGTAAAAGAGCAGTTTGCAATGCAATGGACAGCACTGCAATCGACACAAGAATTAAAAGCGGTATTAGGCTTTAATAAATCTACCAACTGGGAAGAGTTTGATGAGGCGTTAAAGGATTTCAAAGTGCCCGCTCAAAACTTCGTATTTGCTTCAAAGGATGGTACGATTGCCTATAAAGCAAATGGATTAGTGCCAATTCGCAAACAAGGAACAGGTGCATTACCAGTACCAGGAGATTCTTCAGATTATGGATGGGAAAGCTATATTCCATTTGATGAATTACCGACTGTTATTAATCCGAAAGAAGGCTATATCGCCACAGCGAACAATGAAGTAGTAGGGGATGAATATCCGTACCATCTTTCGAATTTATGGGCACAGCCATATCGTTATGAACGTATTGTTGAAATGATCGAAACGGCTGAATCAAAGTTAACAATAGATGATATGAAAGCAATGCAAATGGATCAGAAAAATTTGCATGCAGTAGAATTTTTACCGAGCTTACTCCAAACGATAAAGGAACAAGATACAAGCAGTGAGCATAAAGAAGTGATTGCACTCCTTGAATCTTGGGATTATGTTGATGCAATCGGTCAAGGTGCACCACTTGTCTATCATCTCCTTATCGAAACGATAGAAAACGATTTGTTTAAAGATGCCATGCCAGAAGATATTTATAAATTAATGGCAGGAAAATCACTTATTACCGATCAATTATTGCGTGATGCATATGCAGATAAACCAGGTGTTTGGATTACAAATGCGGGGGGACTTGATCAGCTCGTATATACTGCCTTTAAAAAATCTGTTGATAAAATTGAAGATAGCTTTGGGGAGAAAATTTCAACATGGCAATGGGGAAACTACAATCAGCTTCTATTTAAACATCCATTAGCGAGTGCATCAGAACTTTTAGCAACTTTCCTAAATCCTAAACAATTACCTGTAGGTGGTTCAAGTGTAACGGTTCAAGCTGCTGCTGAAGATGGCAATGGGAATGTAACGCACGGAGCATCATGGCGCTTTGTCGTGGATGTCGACAATCTTTCTGCAGCACAGCATATTGTAGGACCAGGTTTAAGTGGACATATAAAGTCAAAATGGTATGACAACCAAGTACAAGACTGGATCGATGGTAACTATCACATGACACATACAGACGGCTCATTTAATAAACAGTACAAATTAAAATTAAAAGCCCAATAAATAGTAAGGTAATTTCTCAATGTAGAGAAATTACCTTTTTACATTCAAACGAGCATTTGAATGTTCTGGTCGAATACGATACACTACATTCAAATGAAGGTTTGAATGTAGGGGGTAAGACGATGAAAGAAGTTTGTGAAGTAACCAAAATAAATGAACAAGTGGTCGATCACATCAAACAACAGATGCCAGATCTATCAAGGGTAGCACAAGTTTTAAAAGCATTAGCAGATGAAACACGTTTAAAAATTACATATGCTTTAACAATTGAGAAAAGGCTTTGTGTATGTGATGTTGCGGCAATAATTGGATCCAGTACAGCAACAGCATCCCATCATTTACGTTATTTAAAAGAGCACGGGTTGGCAAAGTCTACACGTGAAGGAAAGTTGATGTATTATTCATTAGCCGATAATCATGTGTATCAAATAGTAACGATGGCTTATGAACATTCAAAGGAGTGAGCAGCATGGTAAAAAAAACAGAACAATACCGGTTAGAAAATTTATCATGTGCCAATTGTGCTGCTAAATTTGAACGAAACGTACGAGGTATTGAAACGGTAGAGGATGTACAGCTGAACTTTGGTGCTGCCAAATTAACGGTTATGGGCGACGTAACGGTTGAACAATTAGAGCAGGCAGGCGCCTTTGACGGTATAAAGGTATCTTTAGCAAAAGATAGGAAAGTAATGAAAAAGGAACCAATTTATAAACAAAAAGAAAATCAATTAGCACTGTTTTCACTATTGTTTGTTATCGCTGGATTCATTAGTAGTGTTTCATTAGGAGAAGGACATGTTGTAGTAATTGGTCTTTATGCAATCGCAATCATTGTTGGAGGCTCTTCTATTTTTATTACGGGAATAAAAAACTTGCTGCATTTTGATTTTGATATGAAAACGTTAATAACAATCGCAATTATTGGCGCGGCAGTAATTGGTGAATGGCAAGAGGCAGCTATTGTTGTATTTTTATTTGCTGTCAGTGAAGTGTTAGAAACGTATTCAATGAATAAAGCACGCCAATCAATTTCTCAATTGATTGATATTGCACCTTCTCATGCATTGATTAAACGAGCGCATGGTGAACATTTTCATGAAATGGAAGTCACAACAGATGCTATCCGGATTGGCGATACATTAATTATTAAGCCGGGACAAAAAATTGCGATGGATGGTGTCGTGACTGCTGGTACATCAACGGTCAATCAAGCAGCCATTACAGGCGAATCAATACCAGTTACAAAAATAGAAGGAGATAGCGTTTTTGCTGGTACCTTAAATGAAAACGGTGCACTCGAAGTAAACGTAACGAAACGTGTGGAAGATACTACAATTGCTAAAATTATTCACTTAGTAGAAGAGGCGCAGGCAGAAAAGGCACCATCTCAAAAATTTGTTGATCGATTTGCCAAATACTATACACCAACTATTATGATTGTTGCGCTTATAGTTGCGCTCGTACCAGGGGGAATTACAGGCGACTGGTCGCACTGGGTGTATCAAGGTTTAGCGGTACTTGTAGTAGGCTGTCCATGTGCCTTAGTCATTTCTACTCCAGTAGCTATTGTCACTGCAATCGGTAATGCAGCAAGACAAGGCGTGCTCATAAAAGGCGGTGCGCACTTAGAAGAATTAAGCCAAATTCAAGCTGTTGCGTTCGATAAGACAGGTACGTTAACGAAGGGTCAACCAGAAGTAATGGTCATTAAGGCGATGGGTGAATATGATGAAAAACAATTACTTGCGCAAATTGCAGCTGTTGAAAAAAGATCACAACATCCATTAGCACGAGCCATTTTATCGAAAGCGTTTGATGAAAAAATTTATATTCCAAATGCAGAAAACTTTCAGTCTGTTACAGGAAAAGGCACATATGCGACAGTTAACAATGCAACTATATATGTTGGTAGTGTTTCTTGGATTCAATCTTTCATAACTGTTTCGGAAAAGTTGGTGCAAGAAATAGAACAATTGGCTTCTAATGGCCAATCTGTTATTGCCGTTGCAAATGAAAAACAGGTAATAGGCATTCTAACAATTGCTGACCAAATACGTCAAGAAAGTAAGGCCGTTATCAAGGCACTACATGATGTTAACGTACAACATACGGTAATGTTAACGGGGGACGCTAAGCCAACTGCCGACAAAATTGCTGAACAATTAATGATTGATGATGTACGAGCCCAATTGTTACCTGAACAAAAACTCCAAGCAATGAAGCAATTACAACAGCAATATGGTTCAGTTGCTATGGTAGGAGATGGGGTAAATGATGCACCAGCATTAGCTGCTGCAAATATCGGGATTGCGATGGGTGGAGCTGGAACAGATGCGGCACTTGAAACAGCTCAAGTAGTATTTATGAATGATGATTTAACCAAATTACCGTACACGATGAAGCTAAGCAAAAAAACGCTAAAAGTAATTCGACAAAATATTACTTTTGCATTAGGCCTAAAGTTAGTAGCCCTATTACTAGTAATCCCAGGATGGTTAACACTATGGATTGCTATTTTTGCGGATATGGGTGCAACATTATTAGTTATAATGAATTCCTTGAGATTATTAAAAATTCATAAAGGAATTCGAAGTAGTCTTAAAATCACAAAATAATGTAATGGAATAGGTAATATTGCACTAAAATATAAAAATAGCTGCATTTCATTTATAGTAGATATTGAGTTATTGAACATTTCATTATAATATTAAGGGTAGAAAAGAATTTTAAAATGAGGCGAATAGTTATAAATGTCAAATGTTAAGTTAGTGAATGTAACGGAGGAGATAGTTCGGGGTCTTGTTGGATTTTTACTGCATGGTGTAGAATATCAAACATTTTGTCATTGTGAACAATGTGAAATGGATGTAAATGCAATTGCATTAAATGCTTTGCCTACAAAGTACGTAGCATCTGAAAAATCGAGAGATGCCGTTTTTAAGCAATTAAATACGCCAGAAAGTATAGAAGAAATTAACAAACAAATTATTCGAGCTCTTCATGTGGTAAGTAAAAATCCAAATCATTAAAAAGCAAGGATGCCAAATTTCAGTTTTTTGGTATCCTTTTTGTTTTTTGAAATACCATAAAAGTTCAGTTCAATAACCTGTACCGTTTTCAGTTAACTTTTTGCGCAAAATTGTAGTAAACTGAAAGTAGCA
Source organism: Solibacillus sp. (assembly GCA_045640265.1). Taxonomy (GTDB): domain Bacteria; phylum Bacillota; class Bacilli; order Bacillales_A; family Planococcaceae; genus Solibacillus. Next base: position 31,711 of record JAZUES010000123.1, on the reverse strand, counting down.
TTTTGAAAGAGAGGGAACAGTTATGCCAACACCTAGTATGGAGGATCACATCGAACAAATTTATTTACTTATTGATAATAAAGGATATGCTCGTGTGTCTGATATCGCGGAAGCTTTATCTGTTCTACCTTCCTCAGTTACAAAAATGGTTCAAAAATTGGATAAAGACGGCTATTTAGTCTACGAAAAATATAGAGGCTTAACATTGACGCCAAAAGGTCAAAAGTTAGGGAAGCGACTTGTACAGCGTCATGAATTGTTAGAGCAACTTTTACGATTAATTGGGGTCGATGAGGAACGTATTTATGACGATGTTGAGGGGATTGAACATCATTTAAGTTGGAATTCGATCGACCGTATTGCGGATCTTGTTCAGCTTTTAGAAGAACAGCCTGAACTGACAAGGAAGCTAGAAGAAATGAAGTCAAATCATAGTATGTAATGATTAACAAGAAAAAGGAGAATAACATGAATCAATTAATGAAATCAGGACAAGTTGTTGACTTAACGGTATTAGAAGAACAAGGGTCGCGTTATATTTTAACAAATGGGGAATTAGAAATTCCTTTAAATGCATCAGATGTAGAAGAAACGCTAACAATTGGTGAACATGTAAAAGTATTTTTATACACAGACCGTCGAGGCGAGTTACAAGCAACAACGATGGTGCCACATATTACGGAAGCTGACTATGGTTGGGCACGTGTATTGAAAGTGACAAAAGAAGGCGCATTTTGTGATATTGGTACATCGCGTGAAGTATTAGTACGCGCAGAGGATTTACCAGTAATTCAAGAAGTATGGCCAGAAGCAGGCGATCACTTGTATATGACATTGCGTACAGATCGTAATGGTGATTTATTTGGGCGCTTAATTACCGAAGAGAAAGTAAATGACATGTATGAAGTTGCGGCGGAAGATGCGTTCAATAAAAATATTACTGCACGTCCATACCGTTTATTACCTGTAGGTTCATTTTTACTTGGTGTAGAAACACCACATCGTATTTTTGTCCATGAATCCGAAATGAAATCAGAGCCACGTTTAGGACAAGATGTACAAGTTCGTATCATTGATGTAAAAGAAGACGGCTCGTTAAACGGCTCATTATTACCACGCAAACACGAGCGCTTAGGTGAAGATGCTGATAAAATCTTAGCGTACTTAGAAAGTGTAGGCGGTAAAATGCCATTCAGTGATAAATCAACACCTGAAGAAGTTCAAGAAATGTTTGGCATGAGTAAAGGTGCTTTCAAACGTGCACTAGGAACATTAATGAAAGCACGAAAAATTATGCAAAAAGACGGTTGGACAGAAATTGTTTAATTAAAAGATAAAGTAAGATAAGCAAAGGGTGAAGTTGGAAACCTTTTGCTTTTTTTATACGTACTATTAAATGAATGTATAGCTTTTTTACGCATAATAGGTAAAGATGGTATTGTACATTTGTAAAGGGGGCATATTTAACATGAAACAAAAATGGCTATCATTTGTTGCGGCACTTGCACTAATGGTATCAGTAGTATTACCAATGAATGCATTCGCAGCAACATCGGAACAAAAAAATCCGATTAATGAAAAACTAGGAGTACCAATTGTCGTGTACGGCAGTAATTTATCTGAGGATGAAAAAGAAATTGTCAAAACCGCGTTACGTGTTGATCAAGAAACAGAAGTCGATGAAATTACAATTTCAGGACAAGATTTAGCAAAGTATATTAAAGATAGTAACCCAAGTTCACGTATGTTCTCTTCGGCTAAAATAACGCGCCAAGACGAAGGTAAGGGCTTAACAATAAGTATCGTTACACCCGATAATATTACACAAGTAACATCTGAAATGTATGCGAGTGCCATGTTAACAGCTGGTATTGAAGATGCCGTTGTAGAAATTGCAGCGCCTAAACCAGTAACAGGTCACTCTGCGTTAGTAGGTATATATAAAGCATATGAAGTGAAAACAGGGGAAACATTAGATATCGAACGTACAGACGTTGCGAACGATGAATTATCTGTTGCGACTTCACTTGCAGAATCAGCAGGTGTATCTGATGCACAAGTAGCAGAGCTATTAACGCAAATTAAAAAAGCGATTGCTGAAAACAAACCAGAATCAAAAGAAGAAGTACAAAAAATTGTAGAAGACCAATTAGATAAATTCCAAATTAATTTAAGTGATAAAGACCGTCAATTGTTAGTTGATTTGATGGACCGTATTAGTAATTTAAACATTGATTTTAGCAAATTATCTTCTCAATTAACTGATCTAAGCTCAAAATTCGAAGAAAAATTTGGCGCTATTCTAGAAGATGAGGGCTTCTGGCAAAGTGTAAAAAACTTTTTCACGAATCTGATTGATACACTTTCATCATGGTTTTCAAAAGATTAATCATTAAGGAAACTTCAATCGGTGGGACTTTCTTCATCCCGCTAATTGCATTTTAAATTGAAGACACAAAGAGGGAGGAAAACATATGGAATTTACGTACAGTGATAAAGGAAATAATCATGGTGCATTTGAGTACAGTGTAGATGGGGAACGTATTGCAGAAATTACATGGGAATTGCGTGAGGGTGTCATGAACATGAATCACACATATGTTTCTGATGCACTAAGAGGGCAAGGGGTAGCCCAAAAGTTGTTAAATGCAGCGGCAGATTATGCGCGAAAAAACAATTACAAAATGAATGCCATTTGTTCATATGTCGTATCAGCATTTGAAAAAAGTGATGCATACGATGATATAAAAGCATAAAAATGAAGAGGCTAATCGGATAACTTCAATTCCGGCTAGCCTCTTTTATATAAAATTAAATGGTAACAAAAAGAGAAATAATAGCAGTCAGAATAGAAGCGACACCGATAAGAGCCATAATCTCTGTCCATTCATAGCCGATATCTTTATTTTGCATAGGCAGTACTCCTTTTATTTCGTAGTAGTATCAAAACTTATGTATAATTTATCCAAAAAACGAATATTTTAATCTTAATTTATAAGTTTTAAAAAAGTTATTTAGGGAAATATAAATATGGACATATGAAGTGATTTTGGAGGGATGTTAAGATGGCAAAATTAAAAGGTAAAGGTGTCGTAGTAGCAGGTCTATTAGCAGGAGCTGCATCGTTCTTACGTAAAAAGGAAAATCGTGATAAAGCGATGGATTTTATTAATGCAGCTAAAATGAAGACCACAAATGCAATGAATGAACAAAAGTCAAACTTCCAAGGCGCATCTGCCAACATGGAAGTAAGCAACGAAATAGGTGTTATTGCAGATATTGCTGAAGCGGCTGCCAATCCGCTACAAGTCGACGAGAACAAGTTCATAAGTGAAGGTGGCGCGCAAAAGACGATTAATGATTACAATTATAAACAACACAACGAATAATAAAAGGCCATGAGATCCTAATGATCTCATGGCCTTTAAATTTAAAAATTAAGCTAATTACGCTTTAGTAACGTCTATTTTCATTGTTTTGTTTTTAGCAAGGTTTACGTGCCAAGAAAGAGCTTCCTCTAAGATGTGAGGAGTTTGAGCGTTACCTGTTGCTTCAACAGCACGGTTGTAGTAATCCCATAATTGCTCTTTGTAATCAGGGTGTACACAGTTTTTGATAATTAAAGGTACACGTTCTTTTGGAGATAAGCCACGTAAGTCAGCAATACCTTGTTCAGTTACGATTACATCTACATCATGTTCAGTGTGATCTACGTGAGAAACCATTGGTACGATTGAAGAAATCGCGCCACCTTTAGCGTATGATTTCGTTACGAAGATACCAAGACGAGCGTTACGCGCGAAGTCACCAGAACCACCGATACCGTTCATCATTTTTGTACCTGAAACGTGTGTAGAGTTTACGTTACCATAAATGTCTAACTCAAGAGCAGTATTGATAGAGATTAAACCTAAACGACGGATAAGCTCTGGGTGGTTAGAGATTTCTTGTGGACGTAATAAAATTTTGTCAGCATATTTTTCTAAGTTGCCATAAACTTTTTGTTGTAATTCTTCAGTTAAAGTAATTGAAGTTGCAGCTGCAAATTTAACTTTACCAGCGTCGATTAAGTTGAATACAGCATCTTGTAATACTTCAGAAGATACGACTAGGTTTTCGAATTCTGAATCAGCAAAGCCATCTAATACAGCATTTGCTACAGAACCTACACCCGATTGTAATGGCATTAATTCATTCGTTAAACGACCCGCTTTGATTTCAGAACGGAAGAAATCTAATAAGTGGTTAGCCATTGTTTGTGTTTCCTCATCTGGAGGAACAATTAATGAAGGCGCATCTGGCTCTTCAGAAATAACGATTGCTTGGATTTTAGCTGGGTCAACTTTGATACCTTTTGTACCAATGCGTTGTTCAGCACTTGTTATAGGTAATGGTTCACGCTTACCTTGTTCACCAGGAACATAGATGTCGTGAATACCGATCATTGTTTCTGGATGAGCAATGTTTAGCTCGACAATGATGTTTTCTGCATATTGAGCAAAGATTGGAGAGTTACCAACAGAAGTTGTTGGGATAATTTCACCGTCTTCTGTAATAGCTACTGCTTCAATGATTGCATGCTTGATAGGTCCGATAATACCTTGACGAACTAATTCAGCATTATGAGAAAGGTGAGCATCCACGTAAGAAATTTCACCAGCGTTGATTAAACCACGCATTACGCGGTCACCTTGGAAAGGACTACGTTTGTTAATAACACCAGCAGCTGCTAAGTGGTTATCAACTTCAGGACCTAATGAAGCCCCTGTATATACATCAATTTTGAATTTTTCATTTTTAGCGCGCTCTACTAATGCCATTGGGACAACTTTTGCATCTCCAGCGCGAGTAAAGCCTGACATACCTACTACACTACCGTCTTCAATTAAAGCAGCAGCTTCTTGTGCAGACATAACTTTATCTGCTAATTGTTTTAAACCTAAACGTTTCTCAACTCGTGGATCCATTATAAAAATCCTCCCCTAAAAAAATTTTGATGGTTAAGAGCGAACAGGAAATATTAGAAGAATTTTCTGTTTTTTTTACCAGCTAATGAACTGGTAGTTGTCTTAATAATATCATCAAGTTGTCACATTATCTCCACGGATAGCATAAAAGCGCTTAAAAAATGAATTTTAGAGAAATAAAACGATAATTCGACAATAAAATGTTATTTAACGGAAAATGTTTAGGGTGTAACTTAGCAGATTTGTGCAATAACGATAGGAAAAGAGGGGAAAAAGATCAATTGGCATTGCTGGATTTATACGGGATTAAAACAAAAAAGCGACTTGCTGTTAAGCAAGTCGCTATATCACTTATTAGAATCCTAAAGAACGACGGAAATAACTAGCATAACGTTGGCTAACAGGAATGCGTGTACCGTCTTTCATAATTAATAGGAATGTCGAATGTGAATCTGGTTGAATTTCTTCAATGAAATCGATATTTACGATGTATGAACGGTGGCATCGAATAAATGAGTCAGGTGCAAGGAATAACTCTAAATCACTTAAGTTTAAGCGGTGATAGCCTTCACGATGCATCGTTTTAACGAATGTTTTTCGTAATTGTGTTTCTAAGTAAATGACTTGATTATGTTTAATTGGGTACCAGCAGTCATCGATTTTAACAGTAATGTAGTTTGTTAAAAATGGCGATGGTTTCTGTGGGAAAATAGCTGTAATGGCACCTTTTGTTTCTCCTTCTTCAATTAGAGGGATACTCATTCCGTAGTATGGTACGCCGAATACATCAGATTCAATATACGAATTGATTTTTTGACCGTACGTTAGTGCTTTGTATGCAGCTGAACCTTCTTTGATTGGATCGCCAGGTTTAATTTTTAAATCTACCTTTTTACTTGGTTGGTAGTATAAATACTCATTTGTATCTGAAATTGCAATTGACGTATTCTCTGGGAAAAATTCTTTAATGACTTCCATAATGTCTTCGATTTGTTTTGGATCCACTCTATTACACCTCTTTATAAGCATTTTATACAATTATGAACCATTTTACTACATATTTAAAGAATTTAGGTTGAGAAGATTTTATTTATTTTAAAAGAAAAAATATATTTTAAAAAAATAGATTTATTAAGGGAACCAGAACTGGATAAAGCTTACAAATAATGAGTTGATAATGTCTTTTGGGTTTGCTTATTTAATTTTAAATTTGTCAATTTTTCAAAAAAAGGGAAGTAGAATGAGTTTTTTGAACTATGACTATTGTTAAAATTAGGTTGAAAGCAAAACTCAAAATATGGTAATATTCACTATAGTTACTAATAAATCGAATAATTATATGCAAAACATAGTATTGTATTGTGAAAAAGTGAATTATAGCTTCATCTATATAAATTACATAAATAAGTATAAAGGTTTCTTTATTGATCCTTTGTACAACATAGCGAATTTTTTGCGTTATTTTTTGCAAATAACAGAATGTCTATTCTGAAGAAAGATGGGATAATCTATGCAACTACATCAGCATTCAATTTCGGAAACGATTTCAAAACGATATTTCCAAGAAATCGATAATATCAATCAGTATGCAGGGATTGAAGAGTTTTTTGTGTTAGAGTCAAAACTTCTATTTGAGGTATATCATTTAGAAGTAACGAAGGCAAAAAAGACGCTCCATGAAATTATTGATATTTTATCGGCTCGTTTCGGTAAACAAGTAATTAAAGTAGTACGTCATTATTTTATCATTTTGTCATCGATTGTTGCTCGTAAGTTATTAGATAATCAAGTGCCTTCGAAAAAAGCATTCGCGTTTAATTTAGCCTGTGCAGACATGGTAGAAAACAAAATGAAAGACGCGGAGTTTTTACAATTTGCTGATGATTTAATTGACTTTTATGTGTACTTTATCGCAGATCGTAAGCAACCAACATTCCGTCATCAAACAGTAAATAAGGTTATTATGTATATCAATGATGAGCTGGAGAATGATTTGACGGTAGAAAGTATTGCAGCAAACTTCCATATTAGTACGAGCCATTTATCTCGAATTTTCCGTGAACATGTAGGTATTACATTAGTAGAGTACTTAAATGTTCGTCGTGTGGAGGAATCTCAATACTACTTACGTCATACAAATAAGAGTATTACATCGATTTCTGAGCAGTTCCATTTCTGTAATCAAAGCTACTTTACACGCATTTTCAAAAAATATACCGATGTGACACCAAAGCATTTCCGTGATGAGCTACACCACGAATTTTTCCGCTTTGAAATAACAGAATCTGAATTTGAAAATGTATAATTCAATTTGCAAATCATTCTGTTCTTAAATTTCTGAATAAAACAAAAAGTATAATAAGAACTCTACATAACAAGTTGATTGGGAAACATCAAAGTATATCAATCAGCTAATAGGATATGTAGGGTTCTTTATTTATGAAATGTGTGAAACGTAAATAAGCTTGCTATTTTTAGTTTTAGTAAAAGTGCGTTATACTTCAAACTAGTTAAATAAAATTTGAAAGTATGATGAGTTAAGGGGATAGCAATGAAAAAAAACGGAAAAGTGATTTCACTAATATTAGTAGCTGCAGCAAGTTTTTCAGCGTTGTATTTTATCGTAAAACAAAATATGGATGCAGCAATTCTTTCTATGACGATTATGTTTACGTTAACGAACTTTTTCAGAGCACGTACGTTTAAAGAACAAGGTCATGAAAAAGAGTCGAAATGGATGCGAACAATGGCTATTATTTTTGCCATTTTATCTGTTGTCGTATTAGGTATCATGATTGCTGGCTAATACATACAAAGCGTGTGCAACTAAAGATATTAAAAAGAAGGCGAAACAAAATGAATTCTAAATCAAAAAAAAGAAGTCCTATAGCTCTTATTGCATCAATTTCAGCAATACTTATCGTGGCGATTTGCGGAGCAGTGTATTACAAATATGCAGTACTAGAACAAAACAACGAAGCCCCTATTACTCAGCAGGAAAATTCAGAGAAACACCAAACTACAGAACTTGATTCAACCGATGAACATTCTAATCCACAACAAGCGCCTGCAAACGATAAAGGGGATAACCCTGATTCACCGACGCAAGCTGCAAAACCAGACACAGACGCAACAACGAATGAGCCAGACGACCAAGTTGAATTACTAAATGGCTATGTTGTAGGACAACAACCAGCAACTGAGCCTACATATGTAAATGGTATTCTTATCGTAAATAAAAAGAATCCATTACCTCCAACATACAATAAAGGGGAAGACCCAAAAGCAAAAGCCGCTTTTGAAAAAATGGCTGCTGCTGCAAAAAATGAAGGTATTGAATTAGTGGCATTTAGTGGTTTCCGTTCATATGAATATCAAACAACTCTTTACGACCGATATGTAAATCGTGATGGGAAGGAAGCAGCGGACCGTTATAGTGCTCGACCAGGATACTCGGAACATCAATCAGGACTTGCTTTTGATATCGGCGAAAAAGGACAAGAAGATTTATGGTTAACAAGTGCATTTGGTGAATCACCTGCTGGAAAATGGCTTGTGGAAAATGCCCATAAATATGGCTTCATTTTACGTTATCCTGAAGGAAAGGAAGATATAACAGGCTTTATGTATGAGTCTTGGCACTTCCGTTATTTAGAAGGAGATACGGCGACGAAGGTTTATAAGGCGGGTCTCACATTAGAAGAATATTTAGGGATTTAATAATAAAGGCAGAGAAAGTAGGGGACACCTAATTCTCTGCCTTTTACTTTTATAAAATTGGGGAAAGTAATCGGGAAATGGATTCTTTAAATTTAACGGCGTTTCCACGAGCTTCATATAGTTCTTTTGTTAATTCGGAGCAGTCTAAAATATCGCGTTCAAAAATTTCCGCTAATCGATGAGCAAGTTCTTCATTATAGATTATTACATTTACTTCGAAGTTTAAGCTAAAGCTACGCACATCAATATTAGCAGTACCAACAGAAGCCACCTCATCATCGACGACAATCATTTTGGCATGAATAAAGCCTTTTTCATAATGATATACTTTTGCTCCTGCTTCTACGAATTGACCGACATAGGAGTATGTAGCCCAAAAAACAAACATGTGGTCAGGCTTATTTGGGATCATAATGCGTACATCTACACCTGATAAGGATGCTAACCGAATCGCGTCAAAAAATGATTCGTCTGGAATAAAATATGGAGATTGAATATAAATATATTTTTTCGCATTCGCAATTAAACGTAAATAATTATATTTAATGACTTCCCATTCGGTATCTGGTCCACTAGAAATGATTTGAAGTGCTGCATTCCCTTTTTTCGGAATAATAGGGAAATAACGCTCTGCATAACCAATATCATTTTTGGCACTAGCTTGGTTCCAGTCAAGGATAAAACGTGTTTGTAAAGGATGCACGGAGCTTCCTTCGACTCGTAAGTGTGTATCACGCCAGTAGCCGAAACGATCAGACAGCCCAATATATTCATCCCCAACATTAAAGCCACCGATGTAGCCAATACGCCCATCAATCACGACAATCTTACGGTGATTTCGGAAGTTTAAACGCGGATTAATGAGAGGTAATATAGACGGGAAAAATACTTCAACTTCTCCGCCTAATTCTATGAGTTCCTTGAAGTGACGCTTCCTAACGCCGCGAGAACCCATTTCATCATACAAAATGCGAACTTTTACACCTTGTTTTATCTTTCTTATGAGTGCATTTACAATTCGTTGACCTAAATTATCGAGTTTAAAAATATAGTACTGAATATGAATATGATTTTTTGCATTCAAAATATCTTGAATAAGTGACTCAAATTTATCGCTACCATCATCAAAAATTTTCACAGCATTATCTTGTGTTAATACTGCATTATTTGTTTTTAAATTCATATATATTAGATGGTTATAATTTTTCATATGTTCTGTACGAAATTCAAGTTGATCCTTCTCAATCGCTTCAAGTTGATAGCTAACGAGTTTTTCAATACCAATATCTTTTTGACCATCCCAACGAAATAAATGTTTTTTTCTAAGCTGTCGACCTAATAGTAAGTATAGGAAAAATCCAACAAATGGTAAGAAAAACAGCACGAGTAGCCAAGCCCACGTAGAAGATGGTTTTTTGCGCTCTAAAAAAATGACTGCTAAAGCGAATACGATATTAACGAGTATGATTAAAGGTAATAAAATATAACTTTCAATAAATGCGCTCAAAAAAATCACCTACTTTTACTGTTTTTCACTATTATAGCTTATTATTTATATTCAAAAAAAGAAACACTCAAACAAAAGCTGTCGAGTGCTTGTTAAAAGTAGATTACTCGTATTCTTCTACGTGAAAATAAATGTCTGAAAAATCAAGTTGTGCCAACTTTTTAGAGTTAATGAAGAAGCTAATAATCCCACTATCCCCCCACATAATCCCTTGCTCGTCATTTGATACAATTTGAAGTAATAACGTATTATAGTGCTGTAAAAATTGAAATCTTTTTCTAAAGTCTTCATGAATAAAATAAGGATAGCCGCCAACTTTATGTTCTGCTGCTAAATAGTTTTCTAAATAAACATCCCGAAACGACCGCTCATCCAATGTAATAGAGATATTCATTAGTTCGTTATTAAAGTAATTTTCTAAACGGTAGTCAGTTGCTGACACAGGTTCAAATTGGGTTTTGACTTGTAATCTCATCTCATGTCGCATCGGGAAATGCCTGAGATTCACTTCACTTAAATAGGTGAAGTCTTGCACAGTGTCAAGATAGTCTTCACTTGGTGGTATATATTGCACCTTGAAATGACAATTTTCAGAGCGGTGTTTTACTTGCTCATAGCATCGTTGGGAAATATAAAATTGTAAAATCCCTTCTTTTGGAAAGGGTTGTGCTAATTGTAATTCTGAAAAGTTGAGTTGTGCTAGAAATAACATATAATCGTTATTTATGTCTTTAGGATGCTCCATTTTATCGAGTAATAACGGCAGTCCAGCAAATTTACTTTCATGCAAAAAGGCCCACTGTTGAATAGGATTTAATAGCGCTACTTGTTCAGCGGAATTTATTAAGCTTGAATGGAAAATGTTTAACTCTTTCGGAATGTAAATATTTTTATTGCAATTATTCATAAAGTTCCCTCCGATGAAGTAACACTCGTTTGAACCTTAGTAAAAGAATATGCCTAATTAAGGCGTTCATACATGTTGTTTTAACTTCATAAAATGTTTGTGATATTACAATATTTCCACTTGTAATTTTTGCTAAACATGCTTAAAATTTATTTGCAAAACATTTTAACAATGAACTTAGTGGAAAATGATAAAATTAATGTTTTTCAGTATTATGAATAGGAAAAAGCACAACTTATCATAAAATATTAGGATGATTATTTTTTCCGGATTTTGTAATAAATGAAAAGAAATTTTTTTGTGACATATTCCTGAAAAATAGTTTAATTTATTGGCTAAATGGTTATTAATAATTAATGTAGCGGTTTTTGTAATAAATTTGCAAAACTATCAACTATCGATTCGTGGTAACATATAGAAGTAAAAGGTCTGACTTCTAAAAATGAAACTCATATTAAATTAATTCGTTATATATATTACTAAGGAAAGTTTGAGGTGTAAGGGAATGGCGAAAGAGATTGATTTAAAGCGTATTGTTTCGAACTTATCAAAAATAGGTGTTACGGCGACAGTTACGAAATCGCGTCTCGAGCTTTTAAAAGTATTAACACCACCGAAGCAAACTCCACAAGCACAAAACTAATGAAATTTAAAACGCCCGTTGCTAATTTTGCAACGGGCGTTTTTGTTTATTCATTTTCTGGGTCGTTCGATGTAAACATATACGTACGGTAATGGAATTTCATACTAAATACAAGTCCAATCGCGAGCGCATTCCCCATCAACGAACTACCACCATAACTAATGAATGGTAATGGGATACCGGTAATCGGAAGTAGTTGAATTGTCATCCCAATGTTTTCAAAAACATGGAATGTAATCATCGCAATAATCCCCGCGCAAACATACGTACTAAATGGATCTTTTAAAAGAAGCGTCATTTTTGTTAAATGGAAAATTAATAAGAAAAATAAACAAATAACAGCACTCGCTCCGATAAAGCCCCATTCTTCCCCAACTACAGAGAAAATAAAGTCGGTATGATTTTCCGCAACGTACACTTCACGTCCCATAAATCCTTTACCGAAAATTTCACCTGAACCAATTGCATTTAGTGAAGTAATTAAGTGGTACCCATCCGAAGTAGCGTATGAGTATGGATCAAGCCACGAGTAAATACGTGCAAATTGATACGGTTGGAAGCCAAATGCACTTTCAAGGAAATCCTGCATGTATAAGGCCATCCATAAAAGTGAACCGCCAATGACAGCTGTTCCTCCGATTAACGGTAAAAGGATTTTCCATGATACCCCAGCAACAATGACTAAGGCTGCTGTAATCGCAATAAATACTAAAGCAGAACCAAGGTCAGGCTGTAGCATAATGAATCCTAATGGTACAAGTAAAGCTACGGCAATTTTACCAAGCAAAATGAAGTCTGTTTTAATTGTTTTGTTTTGATAGTATTCATGGTGCTTGCTTATTAAGTAGGCAGCCGCTAAAATATAGAACGTTTTCATAAATTCAGCGGGTTGAAGATTCCCAATTGGGGTTTGAAACCAACTTTTCGCACCGTTTCGCTCTACGGTAATTCCTGTACTTACAGGAATAACTACGAGTGCAATCAGTAATAGTATGCCGAATCCATATAGTGGCCAAGCCATCCTTTTAATTTGGTCGGGATCAAAATACATGACAAATGCGACAATAATTGCAAAAATAACATAGCCACGAAGTTGAAGTGGTACATAATTTGAATTGTATTGCCCAGAAGTTTGAGCGGAAGCAATGGCTAGTAAACTAACACCAAGAAACGCGCATATAATAATCGCAAGTGACCAGTCGAACCGTTTATTAAAATTATGATTATTAGAATCCATTCGTTTCACCTTATCATTAAAATTTTCTATTAAACTCGTGCAAATTCTGATATTTTGTAATAGGCAACGAGTTAAAAGACGCGATTTTTTTCGCTCGTCTAACTTTATCATATTCTACGAAAAAATACTTTAGTAAGCTTGTTGCAAAAGAAGTGACGAAACCGCGTATAAAATGTTTCAAAATCACACAATAAGTCATATAATAATCATATTATTCATGTTAAAAGGAGCGTGTATGTCGTGGCGAAGAAAATGAAAGAAGCAGAAGATTTTATGCATCACTTATATATACATATGAATGATGTCGATCATTTTGTTATATACAGTGGGCTTACATTGAAGCAATTTTTAACTTCAGTGGAATCTGTGAAAAATGTTTTGCTTTTAAAGCACGACTATGATGATGGCGCTTTTAATATGCATACACAATTCGACTTTGTAAGCAGTGAAGATACACGTGATTTTATAAAAAGGGATAGCGATTTAAAGCACGATTTATGCTGGGTTGATTTTACATCTGAAAAAAATGTCAATGCGTTAACGCCCTTGGAGCAAGCAGAACTACTTTATTTCAGTCATAAAAGAGAACCGTTAGCGACCCCGTTTTTTAGCAAACTACAAAATCGTTATGCATACTATTCTTCTGTTTCAGATAAAATGACGAAAGTTTATTATCGTTTTATTGGCGATTCGGAAATTCTTGTTTCAAATTTATTTAATCAAATGATTAAAGAAAAGGAAGGCGCAGGGAGTTTTTGGAGAAGGAAAAGTAAAAATAATTCGCCAATGATCGACCCTTCAACATTGCGATTATATAGGCCGTTTGTGAAGGAAGGCGCGTTACTATCACTTTATAAGTTAGATAAACCAAATGGACAATACGGGATTGAAGTACGAACATTATCAGATTACGATTTCCCAGATGAGGTTTGGGACGATTTACATGAAATTTTAAAACTTGGCTATGATGAATTAATACAAATTAGCTAACACTCACAGCATTTAGGCGGTGAGTGTTTTTATAACGGAAATGGATACAATTTTAGTGAAGCAGGTATTCATGATACACTAAGTAAAGTGAAAAAATGGAGGTCAAAAAAATGAAAAAAAGAATCGGTTTATTATATGGAGGAAAGTCTGCGGAGCATGAAGTATCGCTTTCTACTGCAAAGGCAGTAACGCAAGCTTTAGATTTTAATGACTATGATGTAACGCCGATCTTTATTACGTTAGACGGTGAGTGGCGCGTTGGACCTCAGTTAACAGAAGCGGCGCAATCAATTGAACAATTACAATTTGAATCTACTTCAGCTCAAACTGAAAATAATATAACTCAATTTATTGAAGCACATATGAACAGTCCGTTTGATGTGATTTTCCCGTTATTACATGGTACAAATGGTGAAGATGGAACCGTTCAAGGCTTTTTAGAAGTGTTAAATGTACCGTACGTTGGAAACGGTGTTATTGGTTCAGCTGCCGGTATGGATAAAGTAGTCATGAAACAACTTTTTGAAATGGCAGGCTTACCACAAGTCCCTTACGCATATTTCATTCGCAGTGAATGGGAAAAAAATGCAGCACAATTAACAAAACAATGTGAAGAAACATTAGGCTATCCAATGTTCATAAAACCTGCAAACTTAGGCTCAAGCGTTGGAATTAGTAAAGCATCGAATGCGGCAGAACTTGAAAAAGCAGTACAATTCGCGCTTCAATATGACCGTAAAATCGTTGTAGAACAAGGCATTATTGCACGTGAAATCGAACTTGGTGTACTTGGAAATGACGATCCAAAAGTGTCAGTTGCCGGTGAAATCAAACCAATGACAGAGTTTTACGATTATGAATCAAAATATAAAGACGGCTCCACAGCGTTAATTATTCCAGTCGAACTTCCAGAACAAGTTTACGCTGACTTAGTTGATATGGCGAAAAAAGCGTTTAAAGCTATTGATGGTGCAGGTTTAGTACGAGCGGACTTCTTTGTAACAGCAAGCAATGAAATTTACATCAATGAAGTAAACACAATGCCAGGATTTACACCCGTAAGTATGTACCCATTATTATGGCAGCATACAAATTTACCGTATCCACAATTAATTAAAAAATTATTAAGCTTAGCTGTTGAACGCCATGCGGAAAAACAAAAGCTTCAATACAATAAAGATTGAGTGGGATAAAAAGTGAAAAAGAATTTAAAACAATTAGCAACATGGTTGCAAATTGAAAACCAAAAATTTGAGGATACTGTTGTAACTGGTATTTCAATTGATACACGTACAATTAAACATGGTGACCTGTTCATCCCATTCCGAGGGGAAGCGGTAAACGGTCACCGCTTTGTAGAGCAAGCTTTTGAAAAAGGGGCAGCTGCTTCTTTATGGATGAAGGATGAACCAAATCCACCTGAACATCTTCCACTTATTTTTATCGATGACCCAGAACAAGCTCTTCAAAAAATGGCGATTGCTTATCGTAATGAACATAAAGCAACGTTTATCGGCGTAACGGGTTCAAATGGTAAAACGTCATCAAAAGATATTTTAGCAGGTACGTTAAGTCCTTATTTTAAAGTGCAAAAAACAATGGGAAACTTTAATAATCAGTTAGGTTTACCGATTACGATTTTGCAGTTGGATGAGGATACTGAAATTTCTGTGCTTGAAATGGGCATGAGTGGTTTTGGTGAAATTGAATTTTTAACGAAGTTAGCTCGACCACATTATGCCATCATTACTAATATTGGTGAGGCACATATGCAAGATTTAGGTTCTCGTGAAGGCATTGCAAAGGCAAAATTCGAAATTATTCAAGGTTTATCAAAAGAAGGCATTCTTTTCTTCGATGGAGATGAACCATTACTTCAAAACTTAGTTGCGAAGACACCAAACTTAAAAACACAGTCATTTGGTTTTACACCAGGACAAAATTTAATTGCGTCAAATATTGTTGCCACTGAACAAGGAAGTAGCTTCCATGTTGAAGGAGAAATCGAAGGAGACTTTTTCATTTCAGTATTAGGTGAACACCAAGTGAAAAATACGTTGAATACGTTGCTTGTAAGTAAAGCAATCGGCTTAACGGATGAGCAAATTCGCACAGCTTTAAAACAAGTTGTGTTAACAGATATGCGTATGCAACTCATTCCTGTCGGTGATTTATTATTTATAAACGATGCGTATAATGCGGCCCCAACTTCGATGCGTGCAGCGATTCATTTTGTCCAGCAAACTACGATTCGCCCTGAAAAATGGCTAGTACTTGGCGACATGTTAGAGCTTGGTGATGACGAACAGCGTTTCCACGAAGAAATAGCAGCGCATATCGATGAACAAAAAATTGATACGGTTTGCTTATACGGCCCACGTATGAAATGGCTATATAATAAATTACAAGCAAAAATGGCTGCTACAAAACTTGTTTATTCAGAACAAGATTATGCACCCATTCTTGAAAAAATTGAAAACGATGCATCTGCGCAAACAATTTTATTAGTAAAAGGTTCACGCGGTATGAAATTAGAAACAGTGATTAAGGGGATCAAGTTAGCGTAAAGCTGGCTTGATGCCTTTTTCTTTTATTGTCGAATGGCTATCAAGTAAAATGGACAATAAGGGGAATTTTTCTTTTTATATCCTATGAAATGGGTGATTCTTTGAAAACGGGCGTACTCTTTCTACATGGATTTTCTGGAGGACCTTATGAGGTGCAGCCATTCGCAGATTATATAAAAGCACGGATAGATTGGACCCTCTCCATCCCAACATTTTCTGGTCATGGAGAAGCGGAACATTTATCAATGAAGGGTTATAAAGCAGAGCATTGGATGATGGAAGCGGAAATTGCTTATCGTAAACTCGCAAAGCAAGTGGATGAAGTGATTGTCGTTGGTTTTTCGATGGGTGGCGTGATTGCCATGTATTTAGCGATTCGTTATAAAGTAAAAAAGCTCGTATTACTAAGTGCTGCAGCAAAATATGTAAGCCCGAAACAATTAGTGAAAGATATTCGTTTCATGGCGCAAGATGCGATAGATAAAAATTTGCAAGACAATGAATTATTTGCACGCTATAAAATTAAATTTAAAAATGTACCACTAAGTGCAACCATTGAATTTATGAAGGTTGTTCAAAAAATAGAGCCATATATTTCAAATGTTAATTGCCCAACATACATCGTTCAAGGCTTGTTGGATGGCATTGTTCCAAGCACTACAGGACAATTTTTATTCGATCAAATTGAGTCAAAAGAAAAATATATGTATATTTCGAAATGTGGGAAGCATCATATTTGTTATAGCGATGACAGTGAACAATGGTTCGATGAAGTGTATCAATTTTTAAGGAATGAATGAAATGTCTGAAGATTTCATACAAGCATTATCATTGCATACCGTTACAACCCGTGTTAGACTAGTGAAAGCAATGGATACATTTTGTGCGAAGGCTCTTCAGACAATTTTGATGAAGAGTGCTTTTTTTTGATAACGGTTTTATTCTATTTTTGAACAAGCATAACAATTAAGAAACTATAGAATTGAACCGCTCGGCAATGACCGGGCTTTCCTTTTCATATAAGAGACTCTGCAAAAGATGCAGCAGAGATAATTTTTTAAGTAACGGAAACGTTCCATATACAATGGCTCGAAATTTGCCGCCATTTCATCTGAAAATGTAACCATTTGTCAACTTATAAGGAAAAAAGGAGATTGAAGAGTTTGACAAATTTTTCAGAATTAAATATTAGTGAATCTACATTACGTTCAATTAAACGTATGGGATTTGAAGAAGTAACACCAATCCAAGAAGGTACAGTTAAGTTTGCAATGGATGGCCGTGATGTATTAGGTCAAGCGCAAACTGGTACAGGTAAAACAGCTGCATTTGGTATTCCTTTAATCGAGAAAATCGATCCAAAAAACCCAAATATCCAAGCTTTAGTAATTGCCCCAACTCGTGAATTAGCAATCCAAGTTTCAGAAGAACTTTATAAATTAGGCTATGACAAACGTGTAAAATTATTATCAGTTTATGGTGGTCAAGAAATCGGTCGTCAAATCCGTGCTCTTAAAAACAATCCACAAATTATTGTTGGTACACCAGGTCGTATCCAAGACCATATTAACCGTCGTACATTAAAATTAGAAGAAGTTCAAACTTTAGTATTAGACGAAGCAGATGAAATGTTAAACATGGGCTTCATTGATGACATTAACGCGATTTTAGAAAACGTGCCATCAACTCGCCAAACATTATTATTCTCTGCTACAATGCCTCCAGCAATCCGTAAAATTGCTGAAACATTTATGAGAAACCCAGAAATCGTTAAAATTAAAGCGAAAGAATTAACAATGGAAAACATTGAGCAATTCTTCGTGAAAGCAACTGAACGTGAAAAATTCGAAGCGTTATCTCGTTTATTAGACTCTCAAAAACCAGAATTAGCAATCATCTTCGGCCGTACAAAACGCCGTGTTGATGAGCTTTCTCAAGCTTTAGGTTTACGTGGTTTTATAGCTGAAGGTATCCATGGTGATTTATCTCAAGCAAAACGTATTTCTGTATTACGTCAATTCAAAGAAGGTAAAATTGACATCCTAATTGCAACAGACGTAGCTGCTCGTGGTTTAGATATCTCAGGTGTAACACATGTTTACAACTTTGATATTCCACAAGACCCTGAATCTTACGTTCACCGTATCGGTCGTACAGGTCGTGCTGGTAAATCAGGTGTTGCTGTAACATTCGTAACACCTCGTGAAATGGGTTACTTACGTATCGTAGAAGAAACTACGAAAAAACGTATGACTCCTTTACGTCCACCAACATCTGATGAAGCGTTAGTTGGTTTACAAGAAGATGCAATGCAAGCGTTAGTGAAATTAGTACAAAACAATGATTTAGGTAGCTATCGTGAATTAGCAGCTCAGTTATTAGAAAATAACGAAGCGTTAGATTTAGTCGCTGCAGCATTAAAATCAATTACTAAAGAACCTGATGCTACACCAGTATCATTATCTGAAGAACGTCCACTTCCAATGCGTCGTTCAGGCGGCGGTGGCGGTGGTGGCCGTGGTCGTGGTGGTAATGATCGTGGTCGCGGAGGTCGCAGTGGTGACCGTCGTAGTAGTGGTGGAAATGGTGGCGGAGAACGTCGTCGTGAAGGCGCAAGCCGTGGTGGAGAACGTCGTGATGGAGGTCGCCGTGAAGGTGGTGCTCGTCGCGAAGGTGGAAGCGCAACTCCAAGTCGTGACCGTCGTCCTCGTCCTCGTCGCGAAGACTAATATCCAATTGAAGCACCAACGAAGAATTCTTCGTTGGTGTTTTTTTAGTGATAAGAAAGCCCCGTACAAGAGAAAATAAAATTTCGCGCTATTTGTCGCGAAATTTTTTTTTATAAAAATAGAGAAAATGAAACAAAATAGCCTTCCAATCGTATACGATAAGAGAAGAAAGAGGTGGGATGTATGAGGAAGCAACCAAATTATCAGTTACCGAAAAAAGCAAAAATTGTTTGGCGTTTATACGGAATTATTCAGACCATTATTTTAGCCATTGTTACAGCGGGCATAATTTTTTTAACGAAAAAATTCGATTGGCCAGAATGGATTATGTGGGTTTCAGTTGGCATAGTTATCCTTTCTGTTATTTGTTCAATTGTTATTTTCCCAAGTGTTCGTTGGCGAATTTGGCGTTATGAAGTACGTGAGCAAGAAATTGAGATTCAAAGTGGTTTATTCGTCGTGACACGTACACTTATTCCGATGGTACGTGTTCAACATGTAGATACAGAACAGGGTCCAATATTAAAAAAATACAATGTAGCGAATATCTCCATTTCTTCAGCTGCAACCGTACATACGATTCCGATGCTAGAGCTTGAAGAGGCAGATATGTTAAGGATGAAAATTTCGGAACTAGCAAGGGTGGCAGAAGAAGATGTCTAATGAAAAAAGGAAACTTCATCCGGTTACCGCAATTATTAACGTAATCAAGGCGTTAAAGGATCTGCTTTTTCCAATCATTATTATATTAGTAGCAAATGGCTTTAATTTGAACTTTGATTATAAAGATGAAAATTTTTTTAGCGAGATGGTTCCGCTATTCATTCTAGTGATTGTGGTATTTTGGACCATGGTCAGTGGTTTAATTAAATGGATAACCTTTACGTATTGGTTTGAAGATAGTGAAATCCGTGTAGAATATGGTCTGTTTGTAAAAAAGAAGCGATTCATTCCATTTGATAGAATTCAAAATCTGAATTATAAAGAAGGGATTTTCCATCGTTTCTTCAAGTTAGTTCAAGTGCAAATTGAAACAGCAGGTAGCAAAAGTGGAAAACCTGAAGCAGAACTGACAGCTGTAACAAGAGAAGCAGCTGCTGAAATTGAAATTCAAATGAAGCGAGCGAAACGACAAGAAGAAGTAGTAGAAGATGATTCACAAATGCAAAATACAGTGGAAGTGTCCTCTACAATTATTCATAAAATGAAAATTCCTGAATTATTATTACTAGCGACAACTTCAAGTGGGGTTGGCGTTGTATTAGCGGGGGTATTTGCCGTGGGTTCGCAATTTGCAGAGTTTATTCCATTTGATCTTATATATGATGAAATGGCATTTATATTGAAATATAGCTTTATTGTAGTCGCAGTTTTAATTGCCATGGCGCTCCTGTTAACGTGGACTATTTCGGTAGGAATTACATTTTTAAATTATTATAATTTTACTGTAACGAAGGAGCAAGATCGTCTTATTATTACACGGGGGTTAATTGAAAAAAAGCGTGTGACGATTCCGCTACATCGTGTGCAGGCAATAAAAATTGTCGAAAATCCTTTGCAACAATTATTCGGTTTAGCATCAGTCACGGTAGAAAGTGCGGGGGGGAGTTTTAGTGGAGAAACAGACAAAAAAATTATTTTGTTCCCACTTATTTCAAAAAAAGAAGCCATACAGCCGTTAAGCACCCTTTTCCTAGATTATGAATTTACGATGGCACCTGTAGTACGACCACCAAAAAAGGCACAATCTTTTTTCTATCGTATTGATTTTCTATGGTTAGTCCCAACGATTACAGCTGTATCTTATTTCTTTTATCCGTATGGGCTACTGTCACTCTTACTAGTATTTTTAATTTTATTGCTAGGCAAATGGCAGTTTAAAACGACCGGTTATTCGATGAATGGTCAACAGTTAACCATTGTATCGCGTTCCATCAGTCGTGTTACATTTTTTGCGATGAAAAATCGGATTCAAGTAACAAAAGGAAGCCAAACCTATTTTCAAAAGCGAAAACAAATTGGTTCTGCGAAAATCGTGGTCATGTCTGGTATGATGGGTGCTTCTGCGACAGTCCGTCATATTGATCAACAAGAAGTTGAAAAAATTTTTAATTGGTATGAACAATAAAAGGACCGCTCTCAAATGATGAGAGCCGTCCTTTCATTATTTTACACGTTTAATTTGTTTTTTACGCCAACGCAGCATATTTTTGGGATTAAAATAAACAATACCTAAAACAAAGCCTGCTACGAGACCACCTAAGTGCGCGGCAATATTAATATTTGGTGTGACAAAGGACATAATGACACTAATGACGATTAAAGGTAAGATAATTTGTTTTAGCTGTGGGAATAAGTTACGTGTATAGTAAACAAGTGCAGCAAATGCACCAAAAATACCGTAAATTGCACCACTGGCCCCAACACTTGCATAGTAAGGATCTTGTGTCAGATAGGTTGCTGCCTCTCCGAAGATCCCCGCTAAAAAGTAAATCGTTAAAAATCGCATTTTCCCTGCGATTTTTTCGAGTTCAGGTCCAAATAAAAAAAGGGAAAACATATTAAAGAGCACATGTGTAAATCCAGCATGAATAAACATCGATGTAATAATACGCCACCATTCACCAGCAGCGATTAATGCATTTACACTCATACCAGCATAAATAAGTTCTTCTCCAAAACCAGGAATCAATGTGAGTAAGTAAATAATAAGATTGAGCGCAATAATTGACGATACTACTGGATATAACGTAATGTATTGTTTAAAATTTTCTCTACGAATGAACATATTTCACCTCAATTAAGTCTTATATAACTATATAACACTATTTATTATTAATTATACATTGGAATAACAGTCAATTGGAAGGAGGAGCCTCTAAATGATTAAAGGAATCGGACTAGATTTAGTCGAATTAGATCGAATAGAAAAAATGATAAAGCGATCAGAAACATTTCAGCAAAGAATTTTAACGAAACGCGAGCTCGCTATTTTTGAAACACTTTCAGAGTCAAGAAAGGTGGAATTTTTAGCAGGACGTTTTGCTGCAAAAGAAGCGTATTCAAAGGCAAACGGTACGGGCATTGGAAAAGGTTGTGAGTTGCATCAAATTGAAATTTTAAAAGATGAAGGTGGAAAACCTATTCTTTATTTTGATGGAACACTTGTAAATGGTTTTATTTCGATTACACACACACGTATTACGGCAGCTGCACAAGTAATCTTAATGAGCTAATACATACATGTCGAAAGTTTTTCATATGTTATTTTATCTGATTGGACAAAAAGAAAGGATGAAACATTGAAAATCCGAATGCTGATTGTAGTAGTAGCTTGTTGCTTATTGTTAGTTGCTTGCGGAAAGGCCACACAAAAAGAAGTTGTTCAGGAAGTAAGTGAAAAGTGGAGTGAAGCGAAGGGCTATGAACTAAGTGCAACGATGGAAGTTCGAACAGGTACAGAACCACGAATGTATGACGTCAATGTATGGCATACAAAGCCTGATTTTTATCGTGTTACAGTTAACACACAAGGCGATGAAGAGAAACAAATGATTGTTCGCAATGAAGAAGGGGTATTTGTTGTCACACCAGCATTAAGAAAAACGCATAAATTCCAAAGTGACTGGCCAAAACAAAATAGCCAAGCGTATTTAATTGGCGCTTTAGCAGAAGACTTATTAGCAGATAATGCAGCTGTCATGTCAGAAGATGAAGAAAACTATCTATTTGAATTAGCAACGCGTAATGTAGAAAGAACAGCGTTACCAGTACAACAAATTGCTATTAATAAAAAAACGATGCTGCCAACAAAAGTGAGTGTACTTGACGAATCTCTTACTGAACAAATTATTATTACCTTTAAAGAAATTAAATTAGGCGTTCAACATAAGGCAACAGAATATGCTGTAGAAAAATTTTCAGATGATGAAGAAAAGAAAACAACAAGTGCCGATATCGAAAACACAGAGTTTAAAACATTCTACCCTACGATTGACTGGGCGCATACAAAGCTAACAGATGAATTTGAAGTACAAGAAAATGGTAAGAACCGCGTGATTTTAACGTATGAGGGTGAAAAACCATTTACGTTTATGCAGCAACCGATTACGTACGATGAAATGACATTACCTGTTTTTTCACCAGGTGACCCCGCAGATTTAGGTTTCACGATTGGTGCATTAACAAATCATTCTATTCAATGGGATCAAGATGGTATGTCCTTTTTTGTTGCATCAACGACCTTGTCTAGAGAAGAGTTAATGGAAGTTGCTGCGAGCGTACAAGAAAGTAGTATGAAGTAATTTATAATTTTGGGTTTTAAAATAAAAAGAAGAGGGTAACAAAACATGGAGAATCATACAAACTACCGACCAACAAAAGCTGTAATAGATTTAAAAGCGATAAAACATAACATCATTTCACTACGCAACCATCTTCAAAAAAATGTCCAAATTATCGCAGTAGTAAAAGCCAATGCGTATGGACATGGGGATATAAAAGTAGTAGAAGCAGCTATTGAAGCAGGAGCAACGATGCTAGCAGTAGCAACACCAGATGAAGCAGTACATATAAGAGCACATTTCAAAGAAATCGATATTTTAGTATTAGGAGCAACACCTCTTTCTTTTATTGGTTATGCTGCCGAGGAAAATATTTCTCTTACTGTTTTTTCAACTGAGTGGGTAGAGCAAGCAAAATCCTTAATACCTAATTCAAAACAAGTGAAAGTTCACTTGAAAATTGATTCAGGGATGGGCCGTATCGGCGTAACGACAAAGGATGAACTACTTGACGTCTATGAAGCACTTTCAAATACGAATGAATTCATTATAGATGGTATTTTCACACACTTTGCTACGGCTGATGAAGAAGATACATTGTACTTTGATAAGCAAGTATATATATTCAAGGAATTACTTGAGAGCCTACCTATAAAGCCAAGACTTGTCCATGTGGCGAATACGGCAACAGCATTAGTTAAGGATTTATCTTTGCAATTTGATGCGGTTCGATACGGGATTTCGATGTATGGGTTAGTGCCATCTGCTTACGTTGGAAAACTACTTCCATTTTCATTGAAGCCTGCGTTTTCTTTAGAAACAGAATTAGTCCATGTGAAAGAGTTGAAAGCAGGGCAATCGGTAGGGTATGGTGCAACCTTTACTGCACAACAAGATTGTTATGTCGGAACCATTCCAATCGGTTATGCAGATGGTATGATTCGCAAACTTAGCGGTCAAGAAGTATTAGTAAACGGGGAACGTGCACAAATTATCGGCAGAATTTGTATGGATCAAAGTATGATTTTATTGTCAAAGGCATATAATATTGGAGAACGTGTTGTGTTAATTGGTCGTCAATTCGATGATGAAATTACACTTGATGATTGGGCGACAAAATTAGAAACGATTAATTATGAAGTGCCATGTGTAATTACCTCTCGTGTACCAAGGTTATATAACGAATAGTTTTGCTTATAGACAAAAAGTCACAACATTACAAGTGATTCTACGATATTCTACATTTCATAGCGGAAATTGTCAGTTTTTTTAATTTCTTGTCTTTTCATTACTATATATCAATGTTAAAATGAAGTGGAAATGGGATGTTCGTTGGAGGTGCTTGTTTTGTACGTAAAAGAATTAGAAATTTTAGATGATGAAGTAATAGTTGTCGAGTTACCAAATGAATTAATGGCACAAATGGAAAGAAAATTTGGACCAAGTACGAGAGGTAATGGAAATATTACGTACTTAGCTGCTCGAGAATATACAAAGCATATGCAACCAAATCAAATACGGGAAGCTTTAATGAAAGGCTATGTGGAAATGTCGCAAATTAATCTGACAATTTGCAGTGAGTGCTTGCATGCAGAATATGAAGCGGAACATATGGTGGAGCGTCTCGTAAGCGGAGGATGACAACTTGATTGTAAAGCGTGGAGACGTTTTTTTTGCTGACCTATCACCTGTTATAGGTTCTGAACAGGGTGGTACTAGACCTGTTCTTATAATTCAAAATGATATCGGAAATCGTTTTAGTCCTACAGTTATCATTGCTGCAATTACAGCGCAAATTCAAAAAGCAAAGTTACCAACACATATCGAAATCGATGCTAAAAAGTATGGTTTCGAACGTGATTCAGTAATTTTGCTTGAACAATTGCGTACAATTGATAAATCACGATTAACAGATCGGATTACACAGCTAGATGCAAAATTAATGCAAGAAGTCGATATTGCACTTGGCATTAGTTTAGGGCTTGTTAAATTTTAATACATAGGAAAACATCGAAATAATTTATTTCGATGTTTTTTCGCATCTATTGAAAAAACGATAAAAACCTTAATGGATTTCAAAATAATTTTACTTTATGATTGCTTATTCGTGTAAATAAATTGGTATTGAATTACAATAATTGAAGGATATTCATTTACCAATTAGAAGGATTTTTGGGTATTTATTCAGAAGATAATATAATTTATAGAGAAAAATAAGATTAGATAGTTTTGTTGTACGTTTTTATTACAACTTATTCATAAAGATGGGGGCGCTATAATGAATACGAAATCTACCGTAGAAATTATAACAGAATGGGATATTGTAGCTGCACGCCAATTAGGACGTAATGAAGCGAAAGTTATTGGGTTTGGCACGGTAGACCAAGCTCGAATTACGACGGTGATAAGTGAACTCGCAAGAAATATATATTTATATGCTCGAGTTGGGGAAGTAACGATGGAACGTATACATGAAAATGGTAAAAGTGGTATACGAATTACAGCAACGGATAAAGGTCCTGGAATTAGCAATCTGAAAAAGGTAATGGAAGATGGCTTCTCAACATCAGGGGGGTTAGGTACAGGTTTACCTGGTATCAAAAGATTAATGGACGAAATGGAAATTCACTCTTCAGTAGAAAGTGGAACAGTTGTAATTGTTGAAAAATGGATTTAGTAGGATGTGAATGAATTGAAAGAACTACAAATTCAATACAAAAAAATTTTATCTCAATATATAGAGAATCAAACAGAGCGAAATTTATATATAGGACAAAACTTTATTCGCCAATTGATTCAGAAAAAGGTAACTCCAGAAGAAGTTATTAGTATTCATAAGTACGCAATTGAACAAATATATCCGGATGTGCAACCTGAAATTTTACATAGCTATGATTTTTTAATTGAAATAATGGTTCATTTCGGTCTAACCGTTAAAGAACACCAAAGTTTATTAGAGCAGCAAGAAGAATTACGTATTGAAATGAATGTTGCAACAAAAATTCAGAATATGCTGTTAAAAACAACTGTGCCAAAAGTTAGTGAAGTGGATGTGGGTATGATATCGATTCCAATTCGAAAAATGAATGGGGATTATGTTCATTTCCTAAATGATGAACAACATTACGTAAGTGTAGCTGTAACGGATGTTGTTGGAAAAGGATTACCAGCGGCCATTTGTATGTCTATGGTGAAATATGGTCTTGATACGTTGGAATATGCAAATAACAGTCCATCGTACGTCTTAGAAGTATTAAATCGTATTATCGAAAAAAGTGTCGATGATAGCATGTTCGTTTCCATGTTTTATGGGACGTATGATATTAGGAATAGTGTATTCACATATGGTTCAGCTGGACACGAGCCAGCAATTTATTATTGTGCACGTGAGCATACATATTATGATTTAGAGTCAAAAGGCTTATTATTGGGCATTATGCCAAAAGTGAAATACCCACAATACGAAATCAAACTTGAGGAAAATGACTTTATTTTAATGGTTACAGATGGTGTAACAGATTTCAGAAAGCAAGGAGAGTTAGATCCACGCGACATTATTAAAAATTTATCATTAAGCTATAGTCATTTAAGTGCGCAAGAAATGTGTGAAGAAATATATGCTTATTTAAAGGCATTGCCTGACTTTGATTTAGAGGATGATTTTACGGTAGTTATATTTAAAAAATAATTTGAATTTTTGGTTTATTACTATGCGGATTAGGGGAAAAAGTGAGTTTATAGATGGAGGTGTCTGATAATGAATGTTAATGTGCAATTTAGAGAAGACGACAATGTATTGAGAGGTTATATTGAAGGTGAAATTGATACATTTACTGCGCCGGTTTTACGAGAAGAATTAGAAACAGTGCATCTAGTAGAAGGTCGAATGATTGAATTGGATCTATCGAAAGTCAATTACATGGACAGTACTGGTTTAGGAATCTTTGTTGCTTTTTATAAAAAAGCTGTACGAGAAAATGCCCCATTAAAATTAGTAGGCTTATCTAATCGTCTAGTAAGATTATTTAAAATTACAGGCTTGAGTGAATTGATAAGCATTGAGACCGATGAAGAGTTGGAGTTGAAATGATGAAAGCATTTGATTATATCGAAATTCGGGTTCCTGCAAAGCCTCAATATGTGAGTGTAATCCGTTTAATGGTTTCAGGTTTAGGTGTACGTGTTGGGTTTACGTATGATGAGATTGAAGATTTAAAAATTGCGACGAGTGAAGCAGTTACGAATGTTGTTCATCATGCTTATAGAGAAAATGATGAAGGTGAAGTCGTGATTGGTTGTGCGTTATACGATGACAAAATTGAAATTATGGTAGCTGACTATGGCGTAAGCTTCAACTTTGAAGAAGTTAAATCAAAAATAGGTCCATATCATGAAGATGAAAATGTCGCATTATTACGTGAAGGTGGACTGGGACTTTACTTGATGGAAACATTAATGGATGAAGTGAAGTTGAATAATGAAGGCGGTGTGACTGTTTTCATGACTAAGTATGTCTCGAGAGAGCAGGTGAAGGGGAATGTCGAAAGAATCACTACCTAAAAATTCATCAAAAGAAGAAGTATTAAACTGGATTGCAGAATATCAAGAGCATGAAAGTGACGAAGCTCAAACAAATTTAGTTTTGCATTACCAACAGTTAGTTGAGTCAATTGCTCGCAAATATTCACATGGTAAATCTTATTACGATGATATTGTACAAGTAGGAATGCTTGGATTATTAGGCGCGATTCGACGATTTGACACTTCTTTTGGAAGAAGTTTTGAAGCATTTGCAGTCCCAACAATCGTTGGGGAAATCAAACGTTTTTTACGTGATAAAACATGGGATGTACATGTTCCAAGACGCATTAAAGAGCTAGGGCCACGAATTAAGGCAGCAGTTGAAGCAATAACTACTGAATTACAACGCGTACCATCCATTAGTGAAATTGCTAGTTACTTAGAAGTACTGGATGAAGAAGTACTGGAAGCGATGGAAATGGGACGGAGTTATCAAGCGTTATCAATGGATCATTCGATTGAGTCTGATTCAGATGGCAGCACGGTAACATTATTGGATGTAGTCGGAAAAGAAGATGACGGCTTTGAGGCATCAAATCGTAGTATGGTTGTTGCTAATGCAATGAGTATTTTAAATGAACGTGAACGCCAAACTATTCAATTAACTTATTTAGAACAGTTGAGCCAGAAAGAAGCTGGAGAACGACTTGGAATTTCTCAAATGCACGTATCTCGTATTCAACGTAAAGCGATAAAGAAATTACAAGATGCAATTATTGTGAGTAACAGTGTTCCACTATAATCATTTGAGTCTACTAAATATGTGGGCTCTTTTTTATGAAAAAAGTGCGGGTTTTCAAGAGAAGCTAAAGAATGATAGTGGTAAACTATGAAGTAGTAAATTAAAAGGGGTGGCACGATGGAACAAAAACAAATGCTACAAATGATAGCAAAAGATGTTAAGGTACAATCCAAACAAGTACAAGCAGTTATTCAACTTTTAGAAGAAGGTAATACCGTACCATTCATTGCACGTTACCGAAAGGAAATGACGGGATCCCTTGATGAAGTACAAATTAAGGCTGTGGAAGATCGTTACCACTACATACAACAACTAGAAACAAGAAAAGAAGAGGTTCTGCGTTTAATTGAGGAGCAAGGAAAGTTAACAGAGGAACTGACTACTGCAATTCAAGCAGCTACAGTGCTACAACGTATCGAAGACTTATATCGACCATATAAGCAAAAACGCCGTACGAAAGCAACAATTGCAAAAGAACGTGGCTTAGAACCGTTAGCCAATCAACTTTTACAGTATACAAAACAACCTGTTGAACAATTAGCAATCCCATTTATTAATGAAGAACAGGGCGTAGCAACTGCTGAAGATGCAGTTGCTGGTGCACGAGATATTTTAGCGGAACGATTTGCAGATGATGCTACTGTGCGAGAAAAATTACGTACTCTCTCTTGGCGTGAAGGAAAATTAGTAACAACGGTTAAAAATGCCGAAAAAGACGAGAAACAAGTATTTGAAATGTATTATGAATACGAAGAACCTGTACACCGCATGGCACCACACCGTACATTAGCGGTAAATCGAGGAGAAAAGGAAGATATTTTACGTGTATCAATTGACGTGCCTGTAGATAAAGCAATGATGCAAATGGAAAATCATTTTATTCCAAGGAACTTTGTTGGGCCATCGGTTGAAGAAGTAAAGTTAGCGATTGCTGATAGCTATAAACGCTTAATTAAACCTTCCATTGAAAATGAATTACGATCTGAATTAACAGCCAAAGGTGAAACACAAGCAATTCATATTTTTTCGGAGAATTTACGTAATCTATTATTACAACCACCAATGCGCGGAAAAGTCGTATTAGGAGTAGATCCAGCATACCGCACAGGCTGTAAGTTAGCGGTCGTCGATGAAACAGGGAAAATGATCGAAATTGGTGTCATTTATCCACATACAACATCAGATCCATCGAAAGCAAAAGCGACATTCAAAGCATTATTAAAAAAATACCCAATTAGCATTATCGCAATAGGAAACGGAACAGCATCGCGCGAAACCGAACAGTTTGTTGCAGAAGTTTTAAAAGAGGTAGAGCAACAAGTAGCTTACGTCATTGTCAGTGAAGCGGGTGCATCAGTTTATTCTGCTTCTGAAACTGCACGAGCAGAATTCCCAGATTTACAAGTTGAACAACGTAGCGCGGTATCAATCGCAAGACGCTTGCAAGATCCACTTTCCGAACTGGTGAAAATTGATCCAAAAGCTGTAGGGGTTGGTCAATATCAACATGATGTTTCGCAAAAGCAATTAGCTGAATCATTAACATTCATTGTAGAAACAGCAGTAAACCAAGTAGGTGTTAATGTAAATACAGCATCTGCATCGTTATTACAATACGTTTCAGGTTTATCCAAGACGGTAGCTGAAAACATCGTAACAACACGAAGTGAAAACGGACAATTTACATCACGAGCTCAATTGAAAAAAATTCCTCGTCTAGGTGCAAAAACTTATGAACAAGCGATTGGATTTCTACGCATTCCTGAAGCAAAAAATCCATTGGATGCAACAGGAATTCATCCAGAAAGTTATAAATTAGCAGAGGCCATTTTAGAAGCTGCTGGTTTAACGAAAAAAGACGTAGGTACATCAATAGCAGAAGGGGCAATTAGTCAATTAAGCTTAGCTGCATTAAGTGAAAATCTTAATGTTGGTGAAGTAACACTAAAAGATATTGTTGATACATTAATGAAACCATCGCGTGACCCTCGTGATGCGTTCCCTCAACCGTTATTAAAGACGGATGTTTTGAAAATGGAAGATTTACAAGTAGGGATGGAACTTCAAGGGACTGTTCGCAATGTTGTTGATTTCGGTGCCTTTGTTGACATCGGCGTAAAACAAGATGGCTTAGTACACATTTCTAAATTACAAAAAGGTCGTGTAAAGCATCCGCTAGATGTTGTATCACTTGGAGATATCGTAACAGTATGGGTAGAAAAAGTAGAAGTAAATAAAGGTCGTATTTCATTAACAATGCTTCCTCCTGCTCTCCAAGAAAACATGTGAAGATAATAGAAATCCTTTATAATAAAAGCGCACAGAATATTGTGCGCTTTTATTATGCTATAAGGGTGGTTTGATTGATGACGGATGAACAGGCACAAAAGTTAGTTGAAGAACTTTCATTTAAATATTTTCATCGGCCATTTCTGCACCGAGCTTACTTTAATAGCCGTTTGAAAACAACGGGTGGCCGATATATGTTACAAAGCCATGATATACAATTAAATAAAACAATGTACGAGTATTTTGGGATTGAAGAGTTACGAGGAATTATATTGCATGAATTATGTCATTATCATTTACATCTTTTGGGGAAGGGCTATAAACATAGGGATTCGGACTTTAGGGAACTGTTATTAAAAGTGGGTGCACCAAGATTCTGCTCTCTAATTGAGAATACAGAAGAAGAAGTAAAGAAAAAAACAATTCACTATTATAAATGTATGGATTGTGGGCAACTTTATAAAAGAAAGAAACGAATGGATACTAAAAAGTATTGTTGTAGTATTTGTAAAGGGAAAATTGAATTTTTTGAGAGTAATACATTATAAT
>JAZUES010000122.1:0-17227 GCA_045640265.1 Solibacillus sp. | reverse complement strand
AAAGGAGCATAACAATGTTAAAAACAATCGTATTCGATCAATTAAAACAAGCAATGAAAAATAAAGACGTTTTGGCAAAAGGTGTCCTAACATTATTGAAGTCAGCACTTGATGCAGCCGAAAAAGAAAAAGGTTCAGAGCTAACACCTTTAGAAGAAACAGCAATTGTTAACCGTGAAATTAAACAAACGAACCAAGCTTTAGAAGGTGCACAAAAAGCAGAACGTGCCGATTTAATCGAAAAAGAAGAAGCCAAATTAGTCATTTTAAAAAGCTTCCTCCCAAAACAATTAACTGAAGAAGAAATTATTGCTGAATTACAAGCTGCCGGAGTTGCTGCTGGTATGAATATGGGCGAAGCAATGAAAATCGCGAAACCATTATTAAATGGTAAAGCAGACGGCGCCACTATTTCAAAAGTAGTAAAATCATTAATTTCTTAATTAAAAAGGCTATGTCTTGATGCATGGCCTATTTTTCATCATGTCATTTTTATACTAAAATAACTACGGTTCATAGGAGGGTTCTAATGAATTTACATGATCAAATTAAAATGTACAAGCCATTCAATGAGCAAGAACAGAAAGATCGTGATTTGATTTTACGCGCGATGGTGACTTTATCGGACGTCTTAACTCGTAATAATGAAATTTTACATTTTACCTCTTCCGCATTTGTATTAAATCCAAATCGTACGCATGTTTTAATGGTCTATCACAACATCTACAACTCATGGAGCTGGACTGGTGGACATGCAGACGGGGAACCGGATTTATTTGTAGTGGCGAAAAAAGAGTTGATGGAGGAGACTGGTGTGTCTGAAGCAAAGGCGATACAACAAGAGTTGATTTCGCTTGATATTCTACCAGTTATTGGTCATGTTAAAAATGGAAAATATGTAGCCCCACATTTACATTTCAACACAACTTATCTTTTTGAAGTGAATGACGATGCACAGATTAAGGCTAAACTCGATGAAAATAGTGCAGTTGGTTGGATTGCTATCGATGAAATTCGTCAAAAATCTACGGAGCAACATATGATTCCTTTATATGAAAAAATTTTAGAAAAAGTAAAGCAACAAAAATTATAACGAAAAAACAACTTGACCGAATAGCGGACAAGTTGTTTTTTATTTTTCAAAATCAATAGGACGTGTGCGAATATTATCGTGATAGCGGCGTGCATCACGATAAGGAATTAGACGCTGCTGTGAACGCAAATCGTTAACATCCATTTGGAATTGCTCGATACGTCCCCTTTGTAAATAGATGAGTCGCTGGAACGGATTAATCGCGATTGCTTTTGAATATTTACCGAAAAGTGTAAAATTATGTCCTTGGTTAAAGTATAAGTCTAAAATGGCACGGTTATGCGCTAAAGCGTGTGGCGTATCACAGCGGTACCATATATCTTTAAACGTTACACCAAGTAATACCGCGTATTCAATCACATCTTGCGGTACTTCCTCATAGTCTAATTGATCTGAGTTTAATTCATAAATTTTAAGATTCGGATCAAATGCTAGTAATTCATAATAGATAAGAGGAATCGAAGGCGATTTTGTCCGCTCTTTAGCTGTTAAATTAGAAGGTGGACGTTTGGTGCATAAAAACAAGTTACTTTTTGCAAAATAACTAATGTCTCTTCCGATAACTTGTTGATGTTGAGAATTTTCATATATGACAGCGTAATACATATTGCAAAATTCGACAATACGATACAAATGATTATCATAATGGCTAGATTGGATGTAGTGTGCGCAACTTTCTAGCGTCTCAAATCCTTCATAAAATGAATAACTTTTATATATGGATAAAAGCCACTCTCGACATAAACTATCTTCCGTTTCAAAGCCAACTGTTTCGTCTGAAATTGTTCGAGTTGTGACTAATTTACCGTCAGATTGACGTAAAAAACGATTTGCTAATAAATGCTGTATTAAGCGTATTTCATACTCTTCTTGAGAACTAGTAGGGGACAATTAAATCTTCCTTTCAAAAGATCTTGAATTATTTATATACATCATATAGTTAATAGTAATTGTAACACAAATTACCATTACGATAAGTTGGAATTGACTAGTTGTATGTTAATATTTCCTCTATTTATAACAATAGCTTTTTTGAAATCAATAAATGAAATGTGTTGGTCAGTAAGAGCTATGATAAAAGAATGAAAAGTAGTGGGTATTTAAGAGGATTTCTGAAATCAGTAGGAAAAAACGTTGCTTTTGAGAAATGACGATAATATAACTTTAAAAAAATCAAGTAGTAAAGCCAAAAAAATTACAATATGCACAAACGAATTTGAAATAATTTCACAAAATTCAACAACCGTGTGCTAAAATAACGTTGTATAAACAAAAGGGAGGCTGTTTTTTAATGGCAAAAGTAAAAAAAGAATATACAATCGCTCCTGAGCGTGTGGAAGAAGCATTATTAATTCAAAATCGTATGATTATCGAATTATTCGTACAAGTTTTACACGAACAATTAATTATCGAACGTCCAACATTACATGAACGTATCGAAAACTTAATCGAGCTTTCTGACCACGACCGTGAATTAAAAGATACTTTACACGGCTTAACTCAAAAACTGTAATTTCATACTTCTTGTGTGATGCGACATCCGAATTTTCGGGTGTCGTTTTTTGTTTTTATTATAAATTTGTCAAAGAATATACAAATTGTGAAATCGTGAGTTTTAATTACTATTTTTTTGTTCCATTTTTCGCTATACTAACGATATTCATTTTTTAAGTAGATACCAGAGAAAATCAAACAATAAATATGATGGAGGAATTTCACATGACAAACAAAATTAAGACACTTTTAAACGATGAAATACTTCATTTTTTATATAGCAATCAGGCGTTTCAAGGGTTATCAGAGGAAGAGCAACAGCAGTTTTTAAATCGTTTTCAAACGAATGAGACATTTAAAGAAATGATTGAGATTTCAATGGATTTAGATGAAGTAATTACGGAAGTTGAGGCGACTATGCCCAAAATACAAGATAGAGATTATGTATTTCAACAGCAGGAACAAAAGCAAGTGTTGAAGTCACGTACAGTTGTATCAGGGAATGTCTATTACGTGCCATTCGACGAAGTAGAAAATATTTATTCACCCATCATTATCGCTGTTCAGCAATCGGAGTCGATGAAGGAATTTGAAACATTTTGTAAGGGGATAATTTTGCCATTATTTAATTTAAGCGCACTGCAAAAACGTGACATTATTCTTCTACCGTTCTGTGGAAATGTTAGTAACCCTATCAACTTTAAAAACGGCTTGTTGAAAGGTGATTTATTAGAAACGTTTATGAATGAAAATTTTGGTGGGGAGGCAAAAATTGTACCCCCACTTGATCAAGCTCTTGAATTATTCTATCAAGATACTATTTGTAATCAGCGCGATTTAATGATTATTACGGACAACCAATTTACTGATTTCGATGAGATGCTGACAGCTGAATTTTCTGAGTCACTTGCTGAGTTAGATGTCGAGGTTTCAGTCATTGCAATGAGTGAAGTTGATTTTGAAGTACAGCCGATTCCGTTTGCGGATAAAGTATTTTTTGCAAATGAATAATGGATATAATAACGAATCCGAAACCGGGTTCGTTTTTTTGTTTTTTTTGAAAGGAAAATTTCGAGGAGTTCTCGAATACTATCAATATATAGAAAAGAAAGTCTAATTTAAGAAGTGGAGTGTTACCATGTATGCAGCGTATTGTCGAACTTTTCAAAGTTCATTGAAATTAGGGATGAAATTTATGGATTGGCGCAAACCAGAGCTTTTAGAAGGCGAAAACAGTTTACTACAATTACCTGAGTTAATTAAAAGCTTAAGTTTTCACAAGCTTTTAATTGTTACGGATGCTGGCATTTCAAAACTAAAGTTAATGGACCCGCTATTAACAGAATTAGAAGCCCAAAATATTGACTATGTCATTTATGACAAAACAGTTCCAAATCCAACATTCACAAATATTGAAGAAGCATTACAGCTTTATCATGAAGGACAATGTGAAGCCATCATTGCTTTTGGTGGAGGTTCTCCTATGGACTGTGCAAAAGCCGTTGCTGCAAAGGTGGCACGTCCAGAGAAAGAGTTAGCCCAACTAAAAGGGCTATTTAAAGTTCGAAAAGAAATCCCGACGCTTTTTGCGGTGCCAACAACCGCGGGTACAGGTAGTGAAGGAACGGTAGCAGCCGTTGTTTCGAACAGTGAGACACATGAGAAGTTTGCGATTAATGATCCCACATTAATTCCACATTTCGCGGTGTTAGATCCTTTATTAACAGTGAATTTACCAAAGCATATTACATCCACTACAGGAATGGATGCGTTAACTCACGCTGTTGAATCTTATATTGGACGTAGTAATACTGAGGAAACGCGTAGATATGCACGTGAAGCGGTAAAAATTATCTTTAAATATCTATACCGTGCTTATGAAGAAGGGACAGATATGGAGGCACGTAAACAAATGCAGCGTGCATCGTATTTAGCAGGGCTTGCCTTTACGCGTGCGTATGTGGGCTATGTACATGCCATTGCACATACGTTAGGTGGCTTTTATCAAGTGCCACATGGTTATGCCAATGCAATTATTTTACCGCATGTGTTACGTTTTTACGGAGAGAGCGCGGCAAAACCGTTAGCAGAATTAGCAAACTTAGTTGGCATTGGTCAATTTGGTGATAGTGATGAAAAGAAAGCAGAATTATTTATTGAAGCAATTGAAGAGTTAAATCGAAAAATGGATATTCCGACAAAAATCGAAGGTATTGTTAATCGTGATGTGCCATTAATGGTAGAACGTGCGCTTGACGAAGCAAATCCTTTATATCCCGTGCCCAAAATCGCGAATAAAGATGAAATGTTTTATTTATATCAAATTATTCAAGCATAGAACTATTTTTATAATTGAAAAAAGGGGATGTGTTAAGGCTAGTTTGCTCAACACATCCCCTTTTTTATTTTTCTAATTTGGAATCAAAGTAGTTTAGCAATCCTTGATAAATACCTAAAGACGCTTGCTCACGGTAATAGTCTGTTGTAATCGCACGCTCTTCAGAGGGATTACTTAAGTAGCCAAGTTCTAGTAAAATAGCATTTTGTCGATTTTCACGAAGTACTAAGTAATCTCCAAAACGTGAGCCACGATCTTTAAGGCTAACTTTTTTAGCGATACCCGCATGAACATATTCTGCTAATTCTTTTTGATAGCTATTTGTGTAATACGTTGTAAAGCCGTGAACCGAACTATCTTCTAACGCATCATAGTGAATGCTAATAAAGGCATCTGCTGCATATTGATGTGAAATAGCCACACGTTTACGTAAATCAACAAACACATCAGACTCGCGAGTCATAATGACTGTTGCTCCAGCTGATTGTAATTTTGATTTTAATAGCTCAACGGTAAGGAGATTGATATCCTTTTCGTCTGTTCCGCGTACTCCAGTTGTTCCACGGTCATTACCACCGTGACCTGCATCTAAAACAATTGTTAAGCCTTTAAGTGTCCCTTTTTTTCGGGTTTCAACTTCTTTAGTAGTTTTCTGTGAACTACTAGAATCGCTATTTTCGCTAACAACCCAATTGGCTACATAGGCTGTGTCGTTTTCATTTAAAGCGATTTTATACCAATCATCCTCTGATTCAACGATTGTGTATGTATGACCAGCATCAGCACGTGTAACGACATTGGAAGCAGTCGAGGCACTTTCACGTAGGTTTGTCCCATTATAAATAATAGTTACAGTCCCTTGTGCCTTTTCCGGTTCACTTGTTTCTTTTACAGTTGTGTGCTTTGTAAAGGTTCCATAAAAACTATAAATCCAACCTTTTTTACCTTTTTCATATTCAATTTCAACCCAATTGTGATTGCGGCTAATGACAGTGAATTGTTGTCCTTTTTTAGCGGCACCTAATTTTTTAGCTGTTAAATCAGCTTTTTTTCGGATGGTAACAACATTGACGTTTACAGTAAACGTATTTGGATCATTTTCTATTTGCTTTTCGTCTGACTTTTCCGCTGTTTCTTCCGACTCTTCAGTAGAGGAATCTTTTAAAACAGTTTCTTCTTTGATCGTGACATAATCAGCAAAAACCCAGCCAGAATAATCTCCATATTGAATTTCAATCCAGTCTTGCTCTTGGCGAATATACTCACTTTCAGTACCAGAAGAAATTTTTGTTAAGACGGCAGCTGATATAGAAGGTTCTGCACGTAAATTTAGTGTATCAACTTGTGCGATGACTGTTTTTTTCGTCATAGCAGCAGTTTTTTTAGCAGCTGACTTCAAGAGCCAAGACGCAACCCATCCTTCTTTTTGACCCACACGTACTTTGTGCCAATCGCCATCTTTTGAAATGGAAACGAGTGATTCGCCTTCTTTTAATGTTTCGATAACAGGATATGATAAACCGGGTCCTTCGCGTAAATAAAGAATTTCTGCATTTACAGTAAGTTCTTCCCCTTCAGCTGACACCGAGTTCAATGGTGGCATAACAGGAAGAAGTGTAGCTATGAATAACATGGCGACAAAAAGAATCGACAAATTTCTTTTGTTCATAGTGACCTCCTTTTATTAATTTTTTGTGATGTTTACGTATGTAAAGGCGTAAATGAGTTATAATTGAAATGAACAAGTATAACAAAGAAATTAAAAATTCGTTATCTTCTATGTACTCTCCTATTATAAGTTTAATTATGACAAAAAATATAGCGTTTTTTTTAAAATGGTTGACAATCACCTGAGACATCATTAAGATTAGTGTTAATTTAAGAAATGAAACATTGCCATTGACCAAATAAGTAGCGGTTACCACTACTGACAAGAGAAGGAAAGACACCGGCTGAAATCTTTCCTACAGTACGTAACATGTGAACAACACTTGAGAGGCGTTTCCTCGAAATTTTTAACAAGATAGTAGGGGAAGACGGAATCGGCCGTTATCCGAATACGAGAGGATGTAGAAATACATCAATTAGGGTGGAACCGCGGAAGAACTTACAAGCTTTCGTCCCTTGCATTTATTTGCAAGAGACGAGAGCTTTTTTATTTTTCTAAATTTCGACCTTATTCTGGTCAATAAGAAAGGAGTGCTTTTATGAATTTTAAAGTACCAAAAGGAACACAGGACATTTTACCAGGTCAATCGGAAAAATGGCAGCATGTAGAGCGTGTTATTCGTGATTTATGTAAAAAATATCGCTATAACGAAATTCGTACACCAATGTTTGAATCAACAGAATTATTTCAACGTGGAGTAGGGGATACAACGGATATCGTACAAAAAGAAATGTATACATTTACGGATAAAGGGAATCGTTCATTGACGTTACGTCCAGAAGGAACAGCTTCAGCGGTACGTGCTTACGTTGAACATAAAATGTTTGGACAAGCAGACCAACCAGTTAAACTTTACTACACTGGTCCAATGTTCCGCTATGAACGTCAACAAGCTGGACGATACCGTCAATTCGTACAATTTGGTGTAGAAGCAATTGGTTCAGCAGATCCTGCGATTGATGCAGAAGTGATGTCACTTGCAATGGATGTTTACACAGCACTTGGTTTAACGGATTTAAAATTAGTTATTAACTCATTAGGTGATAAAGAAACACGTGATGCACACCGTAGTGCATTAATCGAGCACTTTACACCAGTGGTTGGTGAACTTTGTAGCGATTGTCAAAGTCGATTAGAAAAAAATCCATTACGTATTTTAGACTGTAAAGTAGATGCGAAACATCCTGCAATGTCTACTGCGCCTGCATTAACAAACTACTTAACAGATTCTTCAGCTGAATACTTTACAAAAGTAAAACAATATTTAGATGTTTTAGGTATTCCATTTGAAGTGGATCCTAATTTAGTACGTGGTTTAGATTATTATAACCACACAGCATTTGAGATTATGATTACAGGTGACGGTTTCGGTTCAATTACAACTTTATGTGGTGGTGGACGTTACAACGGTTTAGTAGAAGATATTGGTGGTCCAGAATCACCAGGTATTGGCTTCGCACTTTCAATTGAACGTTTATTATTAGCACTTGAAGCCAAAAATATTGAGCTTGCTGTTGAAAATGATTTAGATATGTATGTAGTTACTATGGGCGATGCAGCAAAACTAAAAGCAGTGGAACTTGTTAGTACTTTCCGTGCAAAAGGTATTTCTGCGGATATGGATTATTTAGACCGCAAAATGAAAGCACAAATGAAAGCTGCTGACCGTGCAAATACGAAATTTGTTATTGTGCTAGGTGAGACAGAGCTAGAAGAGCAAGCAGTGAATGTGAAAACGATGGAAACAGGCGTTCAAACGAAAGTTGAGTTTGGTCACTTAGTTCAGTACGTATTAGAAAACAAATAGGTGGAGGAATAGAAATGGCACAAAGAACACATGCGTGTGGGCAAGTAACTGCTGCACAAGAAGGTCAAGAAATTGTATTAAAAGGATGGGTACAAAAACGTCGTGACTTAGGTGGATTAATCTTCGTAGATATGCGCGATCGTGAAGGTATCGTACAAGTTGTATTTGGCGACCACGCGAAGGATGCACTAGAAGTTGCTGAAAAAATTCGTAGTGAATATGTCATTGAAGTTGCAGGTAAAGTTGTTTTACGTGACGCCTCTCAAGTTAACAAAAACATGAAAACGGGCGAAATCGAAGTTTTAGCAACTTCATTAACAATTATTAATGAAGCAAAAAACCCACCATTTGCTATTGATAACAACGTAGAAGTATCAGAAGAGCTACGTTTAAAATATCGTTATTTAGATTTACGCCGTCCAGTGATGTTTGACACATTCAAAATGCGTTCAGATGTAACTCGTACGATTCGTAACTTCTTACAAAACGAAGGCTTCTTAGAAGTAGAAACACCAATCTTAACAAAATCAACTCCAGAAGGTGCACGTGACTATTTAGTACCATCTCGTGTACATGACGGTGAGTTTTATGCATTACCTCAATCACCACAGTTATTCAAACAATTATTAATGGTGGGTGGATTTGAGAAATACTTCCAAATTGCTCGTTGTTTCCGCGATGAAGATTTACGTGCTGACCGTCAACCAGAGTTTACACAAGTCGACATCGAAACATCATTCTTATCAATGGACGAAATCATTGCAATGAATGAGCGTCTATTAACGCAAGTGATGAAGGACATTAAAGGAATCGACGTTGTAACACCATTCCCACGTATGAGCTATACAGAAGCAATGGATCGTTTCGGTTCAGATAAACCAGATGTACGTTTTGGCTTAGAATTAAAACAGCTTTCTGATATCGTAAAAGATTCAGCGTTCGGCGTATTTGCTAATGCTGTAGCAAACGGTGGCGAAGTAAAAGCGATTAACGTAAAAGGTGCAGCAACGAACTATTCTCGTAAAGATATCGACGCTTTAGGTGAATTTGCTGGTCGTTACGGAGCAAAAGGCTTAGCTTGGTTAAAAGTAACAGAAGAAGGATTAAACGGCCCAATCGCGAAATTCTTCGAAGGCGAAGCAGCTACAGCAATTACTACTGCAACAGAAGCAGAAGCTGGCGACTTATTATTATTCGTAGCAGACAAATCATCTGTAGTAGCAGATGCACTTGGCGCGTTACGTCAAAAACTTGCAAAAGAATTAGGCTTAATCGACGAATCAAAATTCGAATTCTTATGGATCGTTGACTGGCCATTATTCGAATACGACGAAGAAGCAGGTCGCTATTATGCAGCGCATCACCCATTCACACGTCCATTCGATGAAGATTTAGAATTAATGAACACAAATCCTAAAGAAGTTCGTGCACAAGCATATGATATCGTATTAAACGGTTATGAGCTTGGTGGCGGTTCATTACGAATTTATGAACCAGACTTACAAGCAAAAATGTTTGAATTGCTAGGATTTACAGAAGAAGAAGCACGTGCACAG
This sequence comes from Solibacillus sp., assembly GCA_045640265.1. GTDB lineage: Bacteria > Bacillota > Bacilli > Bacillales_A > Planococcaceae > Solibacillus. The sequence continues at coordinate 7,270 of JAZUES010000122.1, read as the reverse complement.
TTTGGTTTCTTATTAGAAGCATTTGACTACGGCGTTCCTCCACACGGCGGTTTAGCAATGGGTCTTGACCGTTTAGTCATGTTATTATCAGGACGTACAAACTTACGTGATACAATCGCATTCCCGAAAACAGCAACAGCAAGCTGCTTACTAACAGCAGCACCATCTGGCGTATCAGATGCGCAATTAGAAGAATTAAGCTTACGTATTGCACCAAAAAAACAGAAATAAATTAAAAAAAGACGTTGAATCCAATCGATTCGACGTCTTTTTCTATTAATTTCCTGTATTCTAGTACAAAAATAATATTTTCTAGTAATATGTATTTTTGATTTGAATATTCGGAAAATTGATGTTACTATATCAATAACACGAATCCTAAAATGTTCGTTAATGTTTATTGTTACTCGACACTTTTGGCCGAACATTAAATCATTGGGAGCTACTTATTACCGTAGAAGCAAACATGCCCCATTTGGAGCGGGAAGTTTAACGCTGCGGCTAGTGCACCCCCCTATTGTAATACGGGATCAAAATGATGTTTTTTAACAAAACGGCATATTTGGGATTCGTCTATTCCTGTCTTACCCTTTTACAAATGTAAAGGGGTATTTTTTATTTCATAAATAAATCCGAATGTTACTTGCAACGACGAATCGATGTGTTTATAATTCCTAGTAGAATGATAAAGATTGAGGGGTACAACAAATGTTACATCAGTTTTCAAGAAATGAGCTTGCGATTGGTACAGAAGGCTTGCAAAAATTAAAAAATGCAACCGTTGCAATTTTAGGTGTAGGCGGTGTTGGCTCATTCGCAGCAGAGGCATGTGCGCGAAGTGGGGTAGGTCGTATTATTTTAGTTGATAAAGATAATGTCGATATTACGAACGTCAACCGTCAATTAGTAGCGTATTTATCAACAGTTGGTAAATCGAAATCAGCTGTAATGAAGGAACGTATCGCGGACATTAATCCTGAATGTGAAGTAATCGATATGCATATGTTCTACACAGAAGAAACGTATGAACAATTTTTTGCGCAAGGTATTGATTATGTTATTGATGCATCGGACACAGTGATATACAAAATTCATATAATGAAAGAATGTTTAAAACGAAAAATCCCTATGATTTCAAGTATGGGCGCTGCAAATAAAATGGATCCAACACGATTCAAAATTGCTGATATTTCAAAAACACATACAGATCCACTGGCAAAGGTAATTCGTACAAAACTGCGTAAAGAAGGAATTAAGAAAGGTGTTACGGTTGTATTCTCTGACGAATCACCAATCGTTGTACGTCCAGAAGTAGCTCAGTACGTAGGAAAACCTGAAGCAGAAATTCGTAAAGCGCAATTACCACCATCTTCAAATGCGTTTGTACCGTCTGTAGCAGGGTTAATCGCAGCAAGCTGGGTTATTAACACAATTTTAAAAGACGTTCAAATTAAGCGCGTACAAGACTAGATTACTAATAAGTGAAAAACCCAGGATAATTGATATCCTGGGTTTTTTTATCCAATTATTTTAACTGCTTGTTGGTAAGTTTCTTCAATGTTATTTGTTACGATAAATTGGTCATCGTTTATTTTTTCGAGAACATTACATAATTGGTCAATTGAATTTGTACTTTGTTCAATAATAGTTGCGAATTCATTCGTTGATATTTCAACGGATTTCCCATTTTGTTCAATCGTATTGACGCTCGTAGAAAATTGCGATAAATTCTGTTGTAAATTTTTCATTGCGTTAAATAGATTTGAAAACGTGCTGTTTGAATTGTCGACCAGTTCAACTTGGTTGGCCACATGATGAAGTCCGTTATTTAATCGTTCGAGTGCTTGCTTATTAAATAAATTCACTTCATCTAAATTTTGATCGATTTTTACAACAGTTTCATCGGTAATACTAGCTAATTTGCGAATTTCTTCGGCTACAACTGCAAAGCCTTTGCCATGTTCACCAGCACGTGCGGCTTCAATGGAAGCGTTAAGGGCTAGCAAATTCGTTTGCTCAGTAATTTTTTTAATAGATAGGGCGAAATCGTTTGTCTCTGCAATTTTGTCAGATAGCGAAAGGAATGTCCTGTTTAGATCGTTAAAGAAAGAAGTAAACGTATCGATTTCGGTTTTGAGTTTTGTCATCGAGTTGGCACCCTCTACTGCGCTCATACTCGCATTTTCAGCTTCATTAATAATTTGATTTAATTCAAAAACAATTGATTGAAGCTCTGTATTCGTTAATTCTGTACTTTGAACAATATCATGCACGTGAGCGGATTGTTTGTGCGCACCGATGCTAACTTCCTTTAAAGAAGCAAGCATTTGCTGATGGGCAGCACTTGAATGATTCGTACTATCCGTAATCAGTTCGAGTTTTTCAGTAATTCTTTGTACAGCTGTTTCGAGACGTTGATGCAATTCCTCTTCATGAATGGCGCGTTCGTTTGCATCGACCATTAATTTTTCTATATTTAAAATCATCTTTTTATTTTGACGGACTTGAAGGAAAATAGCGACTGCCATTAAAGTTTGCACTACGAATACATTTGCAGGATCTACGGCAAAACCAGAAGTATCCATTGTGAAGTTAAAAATTAATGCAATTGTTGAACCAATATAGCCAATAACGAGAATTTTTATTTTATTGTGAACGCTACTTAAAATTAAAACAAAGATACTTAAAACAATTGTCGCAAGCGTTACTTTATTCGTTACAATTGTTCCATAAACCGTAATCACAGCCGCAATTGTTACAAAGTAAGGAAAATAGGGCTGGAGGACATGGATTTTCCGTTGAATAGCATAAAAAATAAATGTAAACGTAACGGGAATAATTAAAGAAAGTGCAACACCAATGGGACGATCAATAAAGATTTGTGCAACTCCACCTAAAACAGCTGCTATTCCATAAACAAGCATAAGAATCGTATTTTTTTCAATTAAGTCTTTTTTCTTGAGTTCCTCAATAAGCATTGTGACACACCTTCCAAATAATTATCTGTATTTTCTGGTAAATATACACTTTTCATTAATTTATACAACATATTCCTTCGGCTGTCACGCTTTTTTGAATGGACATTCATTGATTTTCTGTTTCTTTATTATTGTGATAAAATAAATGTAACGAATTGGAAAGGGATTATTTCAATGAAAATTCAAGAGTTAGAATATCGTGGGATAAATTTAATGGATGTTGTTGGAACAGTGGAAATCGCGATAGATGCGGAACAAAAGACAGTCCATGTATTTGATACACAGCAAATAGTTGAACCAGAATATTACTTTCAAACGAAGTCCTATACATTGAGTGAAGGGTTTTTTAAGATGGCGACAGTGTTAAAACAAAAACAATTTTTCTTAGAAAATAAAGATGAAAACTTAGAACAATGGATTGAATTGCACAAGTGGGTTTTTTATTGTTCGAATTCATCGATTAAAAAATATCACTTAGGTGAAATGACAGTTATTCAAAAAGAGCAATTAAAACAATGGGCAGCTCATTCAGAAGTACCTTTAGAATATTATCCAAAATATTTTTCTCGTTTGAGCAAGAATTAGAATATTTCAAATAACATAATATTCTATTAAAAGGTTAATTATGGCAAAAAAAAGCTAGTATTTTAATGATTTTTTCGTTTTGACAGTATCACGTTTTTTTTTTGCTATAGTTGAGTTAGGTAATAATACAAATATTTGGGATGGTAGGGAGGAGACAGTTTATGAATTTTGAACTAAAGAATGGGTTATTAAATTTACCGAGCTTACAATTGAAAATGGATAATATTGTGTTTGATCATATTGATACAAAGCCAAATTGGTCAAAAGCCTATGAGCAGTTAGATGAGATTTTACAAAAGATGGCAGTGAATTTTAATATTTCTAAGGAGCAAAAAGAAGGGGCTTTACCTAAGGCTTCAACATATTGGGTTCCATTTATGGATATCACTGCAAAGTTGTTATATTTTACAGGTTTAGCTCATTCGCATTTAATCGATGCGGGGGATGAGGAGACTAAAGCCCATATTGTAAACTTATATAGATTAAGCACAGCATGTTTACCAAATGCTCAAATTGAAGAAAATGAAGAATTCTTAACTGAAGTAAAGAAAAGTATCGTGGCAATTGCACCGCAAACGGAGCAACCTGTAGAAATTACAACATCTAATTCTGTAGATGAATGTATCGCAAAATTTGAAACTTTTGCAAATACGTATAAATAATGCATAATGTGTGCTTAATAAGTTTAATCTTATTAGGCATTTTTTATTGAAAGTGGAAATAAAAAGAGGATTGCCCGTTTTGTTGAGTAATCCTTTTTCTATTTTTGAAATGACTTTAACTTCTCGTAAATCGCAGCCATTCGTTTTTCTTCGCCTGCAATGACTGGCTTATAAAATTCGGTGCCGACAAGTTCATCGGGGAAATATTGCTGATTAACCCAGCCACCGAAAGTCCCGATTGGTGTGTTATGTGGATACTGATAGCCGACATGTCCGAGTTCTATTGCCCCAGCATAATGGGCGTCTTTTAGATGGTTTGGAATGGCCCCAGTTTTCCCCTCATGAATGGCTGTAATCGCCGCATCCAGCGCTTGATAGGCAGAATTTGATTTATCCGACAAGCACATTTCTACAACCGCAGTTGCGAGTGGAATACGTGCTTCAGGCAATCCGAGTTTGATAGCTGCCTCAGTTGCCGCTTGTACATGCGCGCCTACTGAGGGATTGGCTAACCCAATATCTTCGTAAGCCATCACTAGCAATCTTCTACAAACAGCTACTAAATCTCCATTTTCCAATAAATTTGCTAAATAAAATAGCGCTGCATTCGTATCACTACCTCTGACAGACTTTTGTAATGCCGAAAGTAAATTATAAAAGTGAGAACCACCTTTATCTCCGAACACGCCAATTCGTTTTGCTAATGCGTCAATTGCATTGTCATTTAAAATGGTTACACCATCTACTTCATCAGAAGCATAGTAGACAGATTCTAATAAGGTTAAAGCTTTTCGTGCATCTCCATTACTAGCATTTGCAATACGTTCGAGCTGATCGTCCGTTGCAGTAATCTTGTAATGGCCAAGTCCACGTTCTTCGTCTGCCAAGGCATATTGAAGCAGCTGCTCTACATCTTTTCCCGTAAGCCGCTCTAATTGCAATATTTCTCCACAACGTGAGCGAATGGCTGGGTTCACATCATGAAATGGGTTTTCTGTTGTCGCGCCGATTAACACAATCGAACCGTTTTCCACATGTGGTAAAAGTGTGTCTTGCTGCAATTTATTAAAACGATGGATTTCATCTAAAAATAAGATGACTTTTCCACTCATACGAGCATCCATTACGACTTGCTCAATATCTTTTTTGCCAGCATGTGTTGCGTTTAGTGCAAAGAAAGGTAATTTTGAGCTACCCGCAATGGCGTTGGCAATGGAAGTTTTCCCCACACCTGGAGGACCGTATAAAAGCATGGATGGAACATGACCTTTTTCAATCATTTTAAAAAGAGGTGTCTCTGGACCGATAATATGCTCCTGACCGGCAACTTCTCGCAAAGTACGCGGTCTCATTTTATAAGCTAATGGCTCATTTTGCATGATGAATCGCTCCTTTTGTGTATTCTTGAGATAATGATAAAGTATTTCCGAGTGGATTAAAAGGTGTTATGCTATAATGTAGGGTATATATGGACTAGAAAAAATAGAGGTGTTAGGATGAAAATTTCAACTAAAGGTCGATACGGCTTAACAATTATGATTGAATTGGCAAAACATCACGGCGAAGGTCCAATTCCATTACGTAAAATTGCGGCTGAAAAAGAATTATCAGAAGCATACTTAGAGCAGCTTGTCTCACCATTACGTAATGCAGGCTTAGTGAAGAGTGTACGCGGTGCTTATGGTGGCTATATGTTAGCGCATAAGCCAAGTGAAATTTCTGCAGCAGATGTGATTCGCGTTTTAGAAGGACCAATTCAGCCCGTTGAAGGAATTGAAAATGAAGAAGCACCGCAACGTGAATTGTGGATGCGAATTCGTGATGCTGTCAAAAATGTACTAGATACAACATCAATTGACGATTTAGCGAAATATACAAATGAAGAAGTAGCAGACGGTTATATGTTCTATATTTAAACCGTTTTAAAGGAGTATTAACAGTTATGAACACAATTTATCTCGATCATGCGGCCACTTCACCAGTTGCCCCTGAAGTAATTGACGTCTTTGCTCGTGCAATGGCAGAAGTAAGTGGGAATGCATCGAGTATTCATACAGATGGTCGTCTAGCACGAAAAGCATTAGATGAATCTCGCACTGTATTAGCGAAAAAAATTAATGCTAAACCAACTGAAATTATTTTTACAAGTGGTGGTACGGAAGCAGATAACACAGCAATTTTTGGTACAGCATATGCACGTCAACAAGATGGGAAGCATATTATTACGACTCAAATTGAGCATCATGCGATTTTACATGCGTGTCAAAAATTAGAGCGTGAAGGCTTTGAGGTTACGTACTTACCGGTGGATGCATTTGGTCGTGTATCGGTTGAAGACGTCAAAAACGCATTGCGTGACGATACGATTCTAGTATCGATTATGTTTGGTAATAATGAAGTTGGTACAATTCAACCAATAGAAGAAATTGGTGCACTATTAAAAGATCATCAAGCATCGTTTCATACAGATTCAGTTCAAGCGTTTGGCTTAGAAACAATTGATGTAGCGGCTATGCATATTGATTTATTGAGCGTTTCTGCACATAAAATTAACGGTCCAAAAGGTATCGGTTTTTTATATGCCAAACAAGGGTTAAAATTTGCAAACTTTATGTACGGTGGGGCGCAAGAGAAAAAACGTCGTGCTGGTACAGAGAATGTTCCAGCTGCAGTTGCTTTTGCAAAGGCAGCCCAAATTTCAGAAGAAAAAGCTTCAGAGCGTAAAGTGAGATACACTAATTATAAAGCCATTTTAATCGAGGAATTCCAAAAAGCAGGCATTGATTTTAAAGTGAATGGTCATGAACAACATGTACTAACACATGTGTTCAATGTGACGTTCCCAGGAACTGATGTGGAGTCATTTTTAATTAATTTAGATATGGCAGGTGTTCTCGTATCAAGTGGCTCAGCATGTACAGCAGGCTCTATTGATCCTTCTCATGTGTTAGTAGCAATGTTCGGTGCACAGGCGCCAGAACTTCGTAGTTCCATTCGCTTCAGTTTTGGGGTAGGATTATCAGATGAGTTAGTTCGTGAGGCAGG
>JAZUES010000121.1:0-2734 GCA_045640265.1 Solibacillus sp. | reverse complement strand
GATCATTCTTTTTATTTGCAGTGTGACGATTATGAGGTAGAATATGAAACAAATGATGAAACATTTGGAAAAAATGTATTCATGCAGTTTTTAAACCAGCATAATATTGAGCCTCAAGTTGCACCAAAGAAAATCGTGCGCTTCATGACGGCCTTAAAAAACCAGAAAGGCTAGGTGCTTTCATGGATATCACATCAATGAAGACGTTGTTAGAGTTACAAGCAATGCAAAATTTAGGAGCTTCAAATGATTCAAGTTCAAGCACATCAAACTCAACACTATTTTCGGAACTAATTAACGACTTAATGAATGAACAAACGACAGGCACATCAAGTACTTTAAACGGCTTAGGTGATGTCAACACATTAAAACAATTATTTGATTCTATCCAAACGAACGGGTCCGAAGCAAATTCAAGTTCTGCGAATAGTTACATCGCATCGTTCTTGTTAAATAACTCTGGCAAGTCCTTATTAACTTCGAATGACGCTATAGCAAACTCAGTTGAAGAATCAGCCAACTTAGAACAATATGCGAAGGATTACACAGGTAAAACAGCTTATACAAACCTTTTAGCTGGTGCTGAACAATATAGCGCTGAAATCGCGAAAGCAGCGAAGACATATAATCTTCCTGAAAAGCTACTTGCTTCTGTCATGAAACAAGAATCTAACTTTAATTCAAATGCCCAAAGTGGTGCTGGAGCATCAGGCTTAATGCAATTGATGCCTTCTACCGCACGCTATTTAGGGGTTGATGACAGCTTCAATCCAGAGCAAAATATTATGGGTGGCGCCAAATATTTACGTCAAATGTTAAATCAATTTGATAATAATGTCGAAACAGCTCTTGCAGCCTATAATGCAGGTCCTGGAAATGTCAAAAAATATGATGGTGTTCCGCCATTTAAAGAAACACAAAACTACGTAAAAAACATTTTAAATTACTATAATGCTTAATTAAAATGCCCTTCAAAATTTTTGCAGGGCACTTTATTTGTTAAAACGGCGTTACGTTGCTAGAATAATTGTATCGCCAATATAAAATTTTCATTACATAAAATGAAAAAACTGTTTAATTTATGGACGAAGTAAGACACAAAGGAGTAAAACAAATGAATCGAAAATATCCGGTTCCGTATGAAGATATCGGCGCTGAAAAGCTTTCAAAATTAATTAACGCGTTCTACTCTCGAGTGGCGAAGCACCCTTTATTAATTCCTATTTTTCCTAAAGATTTAACGGAAACAGTCCGTAAACAAATTCAATTTCAAACGCAGTATCTTGGTGGACCTGACCTTTATACCGAAGAACATGGTCATCCCATGATGCGTGCTCGACATATGCATTTTAAAATCACACCAGACCGTGCCCAAGCATGGCTTGAATGTATGGCAGAAGCAATGGACGAAGTAGGCCTAGACGGCAAATTCCGTGAAGTGTACTACAAACGTCTTTTAATGACTGCTCACCATATGGTCAATGCCCCCAATGACGAGGAGGGATTTGAGTGAATAATGTCCAACTTTTACAGCAACCAATAACACCTTCTGCATGTAATAAACCGATTGAATTATATATTTTTATTGACCCCCTTTGCCCAGAAGCCTACGCTATGCAAATGACATTACGTAAGCTTCAAGTCGAATATGGTCATTATTTTACATGTCGATATGTACTAAGTACGGAACTATCTGCACTAAATTGCATGACAAACCGTATGAAGGCCTGTGTTACAGGAGCAGAATTGGATATTACGCATCCAGCATTACCTTCTATCGCAATCAAAGCAGCTGAACTGCAAGGAAAGCGTGCCGGATTCCGTTATTTAAACAAAGTACAAGAAGTAGCGGCACTCAAAACACGCAACATTAATTCACATGCGACATTAATTGAAATCGCACAGCAAGTCAACTTAGATATGAATGAATTTACAACAGACTTTGGCTCGAAAGAAGCAGCTCGTGCTTTCCAAGGTGATTTGTACTTAACACGTGAAATGGAAGTCGAAGAAATTCCAAGCATTGTCTTCTTTAATGAATGTATTGAAGATGAGGGTTTAAAAGTAAGTGGCTCTTATAATTATGATGTTTATGAACATATTTTAAGAGAACTGCTTGATGAGGAATTGATTCGCCAACCCCTTCCTGGACTTGATGAACTATTTAATCGTTTTTCTTCAATGACAACAGCGGAAGTGGCCGAAATTTATTCAATCAACGAACAAGCCGCAGAGCGCGAACTAAAAAAACGTATGCTCCAACAAAAGGTGGAACGTCTTATGACAGACGATCTTACACTTTGGCGTGCTAAATCCAATGACGCTAACAAGTTAAGTAATTTAAGTATTTAACGTGCTTTTCCTATACTATTGCAATCATATAATTATTTCAGTCCCTCACTCATGTAGGGGCTTTTTTATTTGAGTGTAAATTTTTCTTTTAATAAGGTGACATTTTGGGATAGTCATTTGGCGGGCTCAGCACACATTCACAAAGCCTCTTTGCAGAGTCTCTGCGAATGTTCTTTGTGCTGTGTGTAAGGCCCGCCGATATAAGGTGTACCCGTTACCTACCTTTTTAAATACCGTAGGCGCTATGCTATCGCAAGGCGCCGGTTTTCTAGTATAGATAGCTATTCCTATGTAAATGGTTAAAGGAGTTATCACTGCATTTCAACATTTCTATTTAAAGAAGAAAGCATTAGAAAATACCACGAACCATAATATTCAATCA
>JAZUES010000120.1:0-12709 GCA_045640265.1 Solibacillus sp. | reverse complement strand
CACTTTAATATGCTAGGTGATGGTCGTGCACTATTGATTGGGGAGCATATAACAGATTCTGGTGAACGAGTGGATCTACAATTAAAAGGCTCGGGACTTACACCATTTTCACGCGGTGGAGATGGTCGTGCTGCATTAGGGCCAATGTTGAGGGAACTTATCATAAGTGAAGCGATGTTTGCACTTGATATTCCAACAACTCGTAGTTTAGCTATCGCCTCTACTGGTGATCCAATTTACCGTGAAAAAGTATTTGAAGGTGCGGTATTAACGCGTGTGGCAGCGAGTCATTTACGTGTCGGGACATTCCAATATGCGGCGAGTTTTTGTGAAAAAGATGATTTGAAGGCACTTGCGGATTATGCAATTGAACGCCATTATCCAGAGTTAAAAACTAGTGAAAACCGCTATGTTGCATTACTTGAGGCAGTTCTTGAAAAACAAGCTTCTTTAATCGCAAAATGGCAAAGCGTAGGCTTTATTCATGGGGTAATGAATACCGATAATGTGACAATTAGTGGAGAAACAATCGATTATGGTCCATGTGCATTTATGGATACATTCGATCCTGCGACAGTGTTTAGTTCGATTGATAAAGAGGGAAGGTATGCATACGGTAATCAACCAGCGATTACGGCATGGAATATGACCCGACTTGCAGAGAGCTTGTTACCGATTATTCATGAGGAAGAAGACGAAGCAATTGCATTGGCACAACAAGCAATCGAAAAGTTCCCTTCATTATATGAAGCGTATTATTTTAGTGAAATGCGTGAAAAGCTCGGACTCCTTTCAACAGATGAAGATGTCGAAGAATTAATTTTAAACTTCCTTCAATTAATGGAACGCTATAAAGCAGATTACACGAATACATTTCGCGCCTTAGCTGATAATGAAAGACCAAGCAATGCTCTTTTTGAATCAAAAGAATTTAAAGAGTGGGAAAAAGAGTGGTTTGCCAGAATTGAAAAACAAGGAACGAGCCTTGAAGAAGTATATGAAGTAATGCAGGCGATGAATCCTATTGTGATTCCGAGAAACCACCGAGTGGAAGAAGCCATCGAAGCGTTTGTAGAAGGAGAACCATCGCAATATTTAGAATTGCTTCATGTGTTGACGAATCCATTTAATGTAGAGACAAAATTTATGAAGTACAAGCAGCCACCAAATGAAGAAACACCGCCATTTGTGAGTTATTGTGGGACATAATAAAAATGAGCACAGTACAACGTAAAGTTGAAACCGTGCTCATTTTATTTTGAAATATTTTCTGAAATGTTATTTATGAAAGTCGATTACGATAGTCCTCATACTGGAACGTACGAATAACTTTCATACCATCTTCTTCATTATAAGAACAAATACTTGGCAAATTCACACCATTAAACATATGTGTTTTTACCATTGTGTAGTGTGCCATATCAGTGAACACTAACCTATCATCAGGTTGTAATGGTTCATCGAATGAATAATCTCCGATAATATCTCCCGCTAGGCAAGTCATCCCACCTAAACGATACGTATACGCTTTTTCATTCGGCTGACCAGAGCCAATAATGTGTGCGCGGTACGGCATTTCTAATGTATCGGGCATGTGACAAGTTGCAGAAGAATCCACAATCGCAAGTTCCATCCCGTTTTGGACTATATCTAAAACGGTTGCCACTAAGTAGCCTGTATTCAGTGCAATCGCTTCACCCGGCTCTAAAATAACCTTCACATTATATGTGTCTTGAATGCGATTGATAAGACGAATTAATAGCGCAACATCGTAGCCAGGCTTTGTAATATGATGCCCACCACCGAAATTTACCCACTTCATTTGATGTAGGTACTGTCCATACTTTTCTTCAAAGTGAACTAAAATTCGTTCTAATACATCGGCACCTTGTTCACACATCGCATGGAAGTGAATACCTTCTACACCGTCTAACTCATCTGGATGGAATGACTCTACCGGAATTCCAAGACGGGAGTTAATGTAGCAAGGATCATAAAGTGGTGTTTCGACTTCAGAATAACCAGGGTTGACACGTAAACCAATTGAAATAGTTTTCTCATGGTTTAACACTTTGTTTTTATATTTACTTAACTGATCAAACGAGTTAAAGACGATATGGTCTACATATGTTAAATATTCATCGATTTCGTGTTCAGCATAGGCAGGGGCATAGGCATGAACCTCTTTGCCGAATTCCTCAAAACCAAGTCGTGCTTCAAATAACGAAGAAGAGGTAATTCCAGCTAAGTAATTACGAGCAATTGGAAATGTTGACCACATTGAAAATCCCTTTAACGCCAATAAAATGTCACAGCCTGTCTGTTCTTGTACGGATTTCAGTAAGGTTAAATTGCGCTCTAATAAACGCTCATCAACTACGAAAGCAGGGGATGGTGCACTAGACCAATCGATGCTCGTTTCTTTTTCAAGAGCAGCGTCCATCATTGGCTTTTGCACTGCTTTTACGCCCGGCATTACGCGTTTACCTTTTCATTAGAAGTGAATTCTAAATCTACTAAATCAGGGTTTTCTGTTTCTTGCCATGGTAGACCCCATTTGTTTAAAGCATCCATGAATGGATCTGGATTGAAGTCTTCCACGTTCCAAACACCAGGTTTCTGCCACTCGCCATTCATCACAAGCATTGCTCCAATCATAGCAGGTACGCCAGTCGTGTAAGAAATCGCTTGTGAGCCAACTTCTTGGTAGCACTCTTGGTGATCACATACATTGTAGACATAGTATGTTTTTTCTTTACCATCTTTTAAGCCACGTACGATACAGCCGATATTTGTTTTACCTTTTGTCAAAGGACCTAATGTTGCTGGGTCTGGTAATACTGCTTTTAAGAACTGGATTGGCTGAATCATTTGGCCTTGGAATTCAATTGGTTCGATCGATGTCATTCCAACATTTTCAAGTACATTTAAATGCGTTAAGTATTTTTGACCAAATGTCATCCAAAAGCGGATTTGCTTTAGTCCTTTAATGTTTTTTGCTAAAGATTCTAATTCTTCATGGTAAAGAAGGTAGCAATCCTTTTCACCGATTTCTGGTAAGTTGTAGACCATTTTATGTTCTAAAGGCTTTGTTTCAATCCATTCGCCATCTTTCCAGAAACGACCGTTCGCTGTAATTTCACGAATATTGATTTCCGGGTTGAAATTTGTGGCGAATGGCAGTCCATGGTCTCCGCCATTTGCATCCACGATATCGATGTAATGAATTTCATCGAAGTGATGCTTTTGCGCATGTGCTGTGAATACGCCTGTTACACCTGGGTCGAAGCCAGAACCTAGAAGCGCCGTAATGCCTGCTTCTTCAAAGCGCTCTTTATAAGCCCATTGCCATTTATATTCGAATTTCGCAGTATCTAAAGGCTCATAGTTAGCCGTATCGATATAATGCGTCTTAGTTGCTAAACATGCATCCATAATTGTTAAGTCTTGATATGGTAAAGCTACATTGATCACCACATCTGGTTTAAATCCATTGATTAGGTCAATTAGTTCGTCTGTGTTATCCGCATCCACTTGTGCTGTATGGATAATCGTTTTCCCACCATCTAATTTTTCCTTTAAAGCATCGCACTTAGATTTTGTTCGACTTGCGATCATAATCTCTTCGAAACTTTCAGAGTTTTGTACACATTTGTGCACCACTACGCTAGCTACACCGCCAGCACCAATAATCAATGCTTTACCCAATTTCTTGTCACGCTCCAAATCATAAGTTTATTTGTGTTTCGTTTTGAAACAAGATTGATTATATAGAATAGTAGGAAAGTTAGCAATTGGGTTTTTTGAAATATTTTTTTGATTTTTAAGAATGTGGAATATTTGTAATAACGAGGAGGGATAAATAAAAAAGATGAAAAATCCTGTGTGAATGTAGGATTTCTCATCTATAAAAAATCATTTTACTGTTTCTTTTTGTAAAAGCGTATCTTTGTTTGTTACGGCATCTACTGCTTCATAAATAGTACTTTCAAAATGGTTCACTTGTAATGACGTGATACCTTGGATGGTTGTGCCACCTGGTGAGCATACTTGATCGATTAATGCCCAAGGATGTGATTCGGATTGTAATACCATTTTGGCACTGCCGAGGACTGAGCTGGCGGCGATTTCTAATGCCATATCTTTTGGCATCCCTTCACGTACAGCTGCGCGTGCAAGTGAATCAATGTATAAGTATGTGAATGCTGGAGAAGCACAGCCGATTGTTGTGAAAATAGAGAATAGGTTTTCTGGCAACTCGACAATTGTACCAACTGTTGTGAAAAGCTGTATCACAAGGTCTTTTTGTTTAGCTGTTGCATGTAATGTTGAGAAACAACTTGTTGAGGCTCCGATTGTGGCATTAATGTTTGGCATAACACGGAAAATGGTTTTGTCAGGACCTAAATTTTCATGTAAATAATCTAATGTTTTCCCAGCTGCAATTGAAATGATCATTTGTTTATCTGTTATGTGTTGTTGAATCGTTGGGATGACATCTTCAAACATTTGTGGTTTCACTGCAATAATGACTACATCCACTTGACGCATCATTTCTTCAATGGAGTCAACGGCTTGAATGCCGTACTTTTGTACAAGAGCTTCTGTTTTATGTTTAGAACGATTGATACCATATATATCTTTAGCTTCAAACTGTTTGCTTGAAATCATGCCGTGTATAATTGCACTTGCCATATTTCCTAATCCAATAAAACCGTATTTCATAAACTAATTCCTTCTTTCATATATAACGAGACTTTTGCATAGCGATTAGTATACCGTAGCAAGAAAACAATGCAAACTGATATGAATTATAAATGAAAAAACAAGCATAACCATTCTATGTTTGGTTACACTTGTTTTAAATTCTACTTATAAGAAATAGGCATTTTTTATGCCAACTGGCCAATCAATAACTTGCCCGTTGTCTACCTTAACTTCAAATACTAAGATTTCGTTTTCGATTGCTTCTAATAACCAATCGCTGTATAGTAGCATCGGCTTTTCATCTTGAAGTAGTGCTTTAAGCTCGTTATTCGTAATCGATAAAATTTCGTATTCACACGTAATGTGAATATGTTGTGGGATAACTTGAAGTGAACCGATTTTTATCGTACCTGGAATCGTTCCTTCGATTTCAATAATATTTGTCGTCACAATTTGCTTTTTATGATCTACCAATGTTTCTGTAACGAAATCGAATTTTACAGGGTATTCAACACCATTTATCATTGCTGTACTACGACTAACAACATTAATTGGTAAATTTTCTAATGATTTTTGGAATTTGTGCTTAAAATCTAATAATGCACTTTCTGAAAGAACAACCATTAAAAACACTCCTTCAATCTATTTTATAAATCATTTCAATTTAATGTATAGTATATAGAAAGGCTAAAAAAAGGGCTGTGCTAGCACTAATTATATACATTTTCAGGAAAATTTAAATAGAAGAAACATATATTTTGTGAACATATTGTTGAAGTTCTGAAACATAGGTACAATAAATGCAGCTGATACAGAATCTATTTTAAATTCTGATCGATTTTGGAGTGATTGAAATATGAAAGAAAAAAAAACCTTTACTAAGCAAGGAAAAGTTGTATTATTTCCCGGTATGATTGAACGCATGTTAGAAGAGGCGAGTGTACTAGCAGAAAATTATCAATACAAAGAAGCAAATGAATTATTTGATAAAGCATTTGAGTTAACAGAAGGGGACGAATTTTCATTAAGCGTATATGCGTATTCATTATATGAAACGAAAAATTTCGAACGTGCGAAAGAAATTTGTGAACAACTATTAGCTTTAGGACCAAACAACTATTTTGAAGTGATGGAATTATATTTAACGATTGGCATGCAATTACGTCAATTTAAGCAAGTAGAAAAAATCATTGAGTCATTATTTGAAGAAGATGCTGTTCCATTTGAACAAGTGGAAAAGTTTGAACGTTTAAAGAAGCTAAACGCGGAAATTGCACAAAATCAATCGATGCAGGCCGATGAAATTACTATCGATGAAATGGATGAAGATGAGGCAGAAGAATTGGTGTTTGATGCTGCTCACTTTTTACAATTACCCATACAGCAACAACTTCTGCAAATTCAAGAATTAACAGAAAAAAATATTCGTCCATTTGTTCAGGAACTAACGCAAATTGTTGAAACGGAATCCATCCACCCGTTAATTCAAAGCTTAATTCTTATATTGTTAGTAGAACAAGAAGTCAATGTAGAGTTGACGGTAACGAAATTTGGACATACACAATTAGTTAATGCAGCACAACTTGAATTGCCAACAAAATTGTCACAATTTCAAGAAGTAACGTCAATTATTTTAGAAAAGTTGGAACAAGATCCGTCAACATTAGAGTTCGTTCAATTTTTAATTTCCAAGCATGCCATTGTATTGTATCCATACGAATGGTTAGATTATGATAGTGAAGATGTAGCAATAAGTTATATCGATTGGGTGAAAACAATGTTCGGCGAAATTAAAGAAATGGATTACGAGTTAGTTGAGTTTTTACAAAATATAGAAAAAATTACAGAATTACAAGAGTAGTGAAAAAAGTTGAAACATTGAACAACTATGTTATACTAAAATGGTTGTCAACTTAATAGATACGACGAGTTTGTAATTCAAACAAAAAGTAAATTTTGGAGGTCATATACATGTCTGTAAAATGGGAAAAACAAGAAGGTAATCAAGGCTTATTAACAGTAACTGTAGCTACTACAGAAGTTGATAAAGCTTTAGACCAAGCTTTCAAAAAAGTAGTAAAACAAATTAACGTACCAGGTTTCCGTAAAGGTAAAATGCCTCGTAACGTATTCGAAAAAATGTACGGTGTTGAAGCTCTTTATCAAGACGCTTTAGAAATCGTAATCAACTCTTCATACCCAGTAGCATTAGATGAAGCTGGTATCGAACCAGTTGACTACCCAGAAATCTCTGGTACTGAAAACTTCTCTAAAGGTGCTGAATTCACTTACACTGCAACAGTAACAGTGAAACCAGAACCAAAATTAGGCGAATACAAAGGTTTAGAAGTAACTAAACAAGCTTCTGAAGTAACTGACGAAGAAGTTCAATCTTTAATTGATGCTCAATTAGCTAAAAAAGCTGAGTTAGAAATTAAAGAAGACGAAGCAATCGTTGATGGCGATACTGCTGTAATCAATTTCGAAGGTTTCGTAGATGGAGAAGCATTCGAAGGTGGTAAAGGCGAAGACTACCCATTAGAAATCGGTTCTGGTTCATTCATCCCAGGTTTCGAAGAACAATTAGTAGGTTCTAAAACTGGTGAAACTAAAGACGTAACGGTTACTTTCCCTGAAGAGTATCACGCTGCTGAATTAGCTGGAAAAGAAGCAAAATTCGTAGTAACAATTAAAGAAGTTAAAACAAAAGTATTACCAGAATTAACTGATGCGTTCGCAAAAGAAATCGACCCAGAAGTTGAAACTGTTGACGCTTTACGTACTAAATTAAAAGAAACTACTGCTGCTAGCAAAGAAGCTGATGCAGAAGCTGCTTTACGTGATGAATTAGTAGAAAAAGCTGCAGCTAATGCTGAAGTTGAAATTCCACAAGGTATGATCAACACAGAAGTAGATCGTATGGTTCAAGAATTTGGCCAACGTTTACAAATGCAAGGCATGAACTTAGATCTTTACTACCAATTCTCTGGTCAAAACGAAGAAGCATTACGCACTCAAATGGCTGAAGAAGCTTCAAATCGTGTACGTGTATCTTTAGTTTTAGAAGCAATTGGTCAAGCTGAAGCTATCGAAGTTACTGAAGAAGACATCAACACTGAAGTTGAAAAAATGACTGCTCAATTCGGTATGACGAACGAGCAAATTTTAACTGCTTTAGGCGGTACTAAAGTTCTTGAGAACGATATCCGTACTCAAAAAACAGTTGAATTCTTAGTTGAAAACGCTAAAATCACTAAATAATTCTAGTAATTAGGTGTTCGATTTTTTTCACATTCATTCACCATGGAAAAGGATGTTTGTTGAAATTGTTGAATATTAAATAAGACAAATAGACAAGGTACGGATTTTCCCGTGCCTTGTTTTATCACATAAACAAATAGTTGAATTCATACATAATTTAAATTATTGCAAAAAATTCCGCAAAAAATGATTGATAATTATTATAGGTAAGTTCATTAAGAACTACCGGAAAATACTAAAGCAACGATGTTCAATCAATTTATTTGATTAAACGAGTAGAATCTTGTAAGATTGTTGCTTGAATAGGGGTGAACCAAATTGTTTAAATTTAATGATGAAAAAGGCAATTTAAAGTGCTCTTTTTGTGGTAAGCCACAAGAACAGGTCCGTAAACTGGTTGCAGGACCAGGCGTATATATTTGTGATGAATGTATAGAATTATGCTCTGAAATCGTAGTGGAAGAACTAGGAATCGAAGAAGAAATCGAGTTCAAAGACATTCCAAAACCTAAAGAAATTTTAAACATTTTAGGAGAGTATGTAATCGGACAAGAACGCGCGAAAAAGGCGTTAGCTGTTGCGGTATACAATCACTACAAACGAATTAATTCAAACTCTAAAATCGATGATGTGGAATTATCGAAATCAAATATCGTTTTAATTGGTCCAACAGGTAGTGGTAAAACGTTATTAGCTCAAACATTAGCACGTATTTTAAACGTTCCATTCGCCATTGCAGATGCAACAAGCTTAACTGAAGCAGGTTATGTCGGTGAAGATGTCGAAAATATTTTATTAAAACTAATTCAAGCGGCTGACTATGATATCGAACGTGCAGAAAAAGGAATTATTTATATTGACGAGATTGATAAAGTTGCTCGTAAATCAGAAAATCCTTCAATCACTCGTGACGTATCAGGTGAAGGTGTACAACAAGCATTATTAAAAATTCTAGAAGGTACGGTAGCAAGCGTTCCTCCACAAGGTGGCCGTAAGCACCCGCACCAAGAATTTTTACAAATTGATACATCGAATATCCTTTTCATCGTAGGTGGTGCATTTGACGGCATCGAAACGATTATTAAACGTCGTCAAGGCGAAAAAATAATTGGTTTCGCATCAAATCCTAATAATGTGTTAGAAGAAGATGGATCATTAATGTCTCAACTAGTTCCAGAAGACTTATTAAAATTCGGTTTAATCCCTGAATTTATCGGACGTTTACCAGTTTTAGCAACTTTAGAACAATTAAATGTCGATGCATTAGTTGAAATTTTAACGGCACCGAAAAATGCCTTAGCGAAACAATATCAAAAAATGTTAGAACTTGATGATGTTGAACTTGAATTTGAAGACGAAGCACTTGTTGAAATTGCAAAATTAGCAATTGAACGTAAAACTGGTGCACGTGGATTACGATCAATTATTGAAGCAACAATGTTAGACGTAATGTTCGAATTACCTTCTCGTGATGATATTAAAAAATGTATCATTACAGTAGAAACAATTCGTGATAAAGCAGAAGCAAAACTAATTTTAGAAGACGGTTCAGTTTTCACAAAAGAAGATAGCGAAAAAACTTCAGCATAATTTAGCTGAAATATACAGTGAAACTTCAATTCTTATGAATTGAAAGTTGAACCAATCGGGCTTTTACGGGCAGATAATCTCCCACCTATGCTTCTCGTTCTACTTAAGCCTTGAAGTGGGAGTCATACTTGCTCTGTTAATGTGAGATATACCAAACATGTAGCTGACTTAGACTTCATAAACAAGTCCAAAGTCAGCTTTTTCTTAAAATTGGAATGATACATATTGGTTTGATGAAAATTTTATGAATAGCTGACACATACTAAAATGCGGGTTGTTTTTAAGATTTGGATGGAGGTGAATACCCGCGTGACAAAAAAAATTAATAATATGCCAATTTTACCTTTAAGAGGATTGCTCGTTTACCCTACAATGGTTTTACATATTGATGTGGGTCGGGAGCGTTCGGTAGCTGCTTTGGAACATGCGATGTTAGGAGATAGTACAATCTTTTTAGTCACACAAAAAGATTTACGTGTTGAATCTCCGGTGAAATCAGACCTTTACGAAATGGGAACACTTGTAAAAGTTAAACAAATGTTGAAATTGCCAAATGGAACATTACGAATTTTGGTTGAAGGTATTAATCGAGCGAAATTATTGCGTTATGAGGATGCAGAAAAATTTGCGGTCGCTGATCTTGAAATTTTTGAAGATGATCAGTACAAAGATTCAGAAACAGAAGCATTAATGCGTACTGTATTAACGTATTTCGAAAAGTATGCAAAATCTTCGAACAAAATTACAACTGAAACAATTGAATCTGTTTTAGACATTGAAGAGCCTGGTCGTTTAGCAGATGTCATCACTTCTCATTTACCATTTAAAATTAGTGAAAAG
Source organism: Solibacillus sp. (assembly GCA_045640265.1). Lineage (GTDB taxonomy): Bacteria > Bacillota > Bacilli > Bacillales_A > Planococcaceae > Solibacillus. The sequence continues at coordinate 2,311 of JAZUES010000120.1, read as the reverse complement.
CAAGAAGTGTTAGCGTTAACTAACATTAAAAAACGTCTGGATCATTTAATGATTCGCTTGCATGACGAGCAAGAAATTTTAAATTTAGAGAAAAAAATTAGTACTAAAGTGAAGCAAGCGATGGAGCGCACGCAAAAGGAATATTATTTACGTGAGCAAATGAAGGCAATTCAAACAGAGCTTGGGGATCGAGAAGGTAAAACAGGTGAAATAGCAGAGCTTCGTAAAAAAATCGAAAGTTCAGGTATGCCTGAGTCAACGCTAAAAGTCGCTTATAAAGAATTAGATCGCTATGAAAAACTGCCTGCAGCGAGTGCTGAAAGTGGTGTCATTCGTAACTATTTAGAATGGTTAGTAACAATTCCTTGGAGTGAAAAAACAGAAGATCGTATTGATATTGCATACGCGGAAGAAATTTTAAATCGTGATCATGACGGATTAGAAAAAGTAAAAGAGCGTGTATTAGAATATTTATCTGTTCGTCAATTAATGAATTCATTACGCGGACCGATTCTTTGTTTAGCTGGACCTCCAGGAGTAGGTAAAACAAGTTTGGCACGTTCAATTGCAGAAAGCTTAGACCGTAAATTCGTTCGTGTATCACTTGGTGGTGTACGTGATGAATCAGAAATTCGCGGTCACCGTCGTACGTATGTCGGAGCAATGCCTGGTCGTATCATTCAAGGTATGAAAAAAGCAGGTACAGTGAATCCCGTGTTCTTACTTGATGAAATCGATAAAATGTCGAATGATTTCCGTGGTGATCCATCAGCAGCAATGCTTGAAGTACTAGATCCAGAACAGAACAACACATTCAGTGATCATTTCATTGAAGAACCATATAGTCTACAAGACGTATTATTCATTGCAACGGCAAATGATTTAAGCACAATTCCAGCACCACTTCTTGATCGTATGGAAATCATTAATATTGCAGGCTATACAGAGTACGAAAAGAAAGAAATCACAAAAAACCATTTAATTCCAAAGCAAATGAAGGAACATGGTTTAAAGAAAGCGCAATTAGCAATTAAAGACGAAGCTATTACAGATTTAATTCGTTACTATACGCGTGAAGCAGGTGTTCGTGGTTTAGAACGCCAAGTAGCGACGGTTTGTCGTAAAGCAGCCAAAATAATTGTTGCGGGTGAAAAGAAAAAAGTAACAGTGAGCTCAAAAGTATTAGTCGATATGCTCGGTAAACACCGTTTCCGTTACGGTCAAGCTGAAACTGAAAACCAAGTGGGCGTTGCAACAGGTCTTGCATACACGACAGCTGGTGGCGATACGCTTCAGATTGAGGTTTCATTAACACCTGGTAAAGGAAAATTAATATTAACAGGAAAACTTGGCGACGTAATGAAGGAATCAGCTCAAATCGCATTATCTTATGTTCGTACATTGACGCATCAACTTGAGTTAGATGAAGATTATTTCGAACAACATGACATTCACCTGCACGTACCAGAAGGAGCAGTACCAAAAGATGGCCCATCAGCAGGTATTACGATGGCAACTGCAATCGTATCTGCAATTACTGGTAAAGCAATCAAACGTGAAGTCGGAATGACGGGTGAAATTACACTTCGTGGTCGAGTATTACCAATCGGTGGCTTAAAAGAGAAATCGTTAAGTGCACACCGTGCTGGTTTAACAACGATCATCATTCCAAAAGATAATGAGCGTGATATTGATGATATTCCAGAAACAGTTCGTGAGCAGCTCACATTTAAACTAGTGTCACAAGCAGAAGAAGTTCTAGCGATTGCACTAGATGGAGGTTTTAGTAAGTAATGAAAGTCCATAACGTTGAAATGATCGGTAGTTTTGTCCGACCAGAGCAATTCCCAGAGGACGGCCTACCTGAGTTTGCCTTAGCAGGTCGCTCAAATGTCGGAAAATCATCGTTCATTAATCGTATGATTGGTCGTAAAGCAATGGCGCGAATCTCGTCAAAGCCTGGTAAAACACAACAGTTAAACTTCTATAAAATTGAAGAACAACTGTTTTTCGTGGACGTACCTGGTTACGGCTATGCAAAAGTATCAAAATCAGAACGTGCAGCATGGGGGAAAATGATTGAAAAGTATTTCATGAGTCGTGAACCATTAAAAGCCGTTGTGTTAATTGTTGATTTACGTCACAATCCAACAAATGATGACTGCATGATGTATGATTTCTTGAAGCACTATAATATTCCTGTAATCGTTGTTGCAACGAAAGCAGATAAAATCCCAAAAGGTAAGTGGGATAAGCATAAAAAAGCAGTACGTGAAACACTAGAAATGGATAAACAAGATTCCTTACTAGT
>JAZUES010000119.1:0-1757 GCA_045640265.1 Solibacillus sp. | reverse complement strand
AATCTCAAAATCCTCTGCTGTCTCCAAAGCCTGGAGCGCAAACTTACCGATGTTGCCGTATCCTACCACGGCTGCTCTGATTTTCTGCATTCCTTTATACCTTATTTATTTTTAACTTATGTTTTTTGGTTTTCGGTTGTTTACCTTTAACCTATAACCCATCTCCCCTCCTTGGGAGGGGCAAGGGGGAGGTCCGTAACCTCTCCCCCCGGGGGAGCCGAAAGGGGCCTTTCGATTGCAAAAGTAATAAAAATTACGGCAATATTACCGAATGTCAGCAAAAATTATTACTTTTGCATTGAAATTAATAATAAACATAATAAAAAAATGAAAAAGCTTTTTCTTGCAATGATTGCAGTCGGCTTCTTGCTGACATCTTGTTTAAGTGGCGGTGACGACAACGATTTGAAAGTAACTTACACATACGCAACGTTCCGCTACAGTGTGCCTGCCGATATGTTCAAGGTTGCTAACGTGGCTATACGTTGTGCATACCCTAACGGCAACTACGTTCACGAACTCAATGAGAACGACAGCGTATTCTGCGACACGCTGCTCATCTCGGGCATCTACGAAACAATAGGTGCGGGCTATCAGGTTTATCTCACGCCGAAGGACTCAACACAGATTACGAAGCAGGATACTTACAAGTTCAACTACACGGTTGTCAACACGTTCGGACAAGTATTGAAAGACGGCACCACAGAAATCATAGCTACCGACAAGCGCGAAGGTATGAGTTCGCTCACTTATGACGATGTGAAAAGCAACCTCAAGGCATTGCTTGAAAAGTTCAGCGACGAGCAGATTTACTACTACGTCTGGACCCTCAATGGCGAAGGCAAGTACGTAGTCCAGTCGATTAATTAAGTTTTTCGAAAGGTTACGGGTTACAGGTTACTGGTTAAAAGAGTAATCTCCCCTATTTTTTATGGCAGCTTGTCTGCCATTTTTTTTTATATTTTCGTTAGGATTTTAGTTCGGATGTTAAGGGCGATAGCCCGATCCCTCCAAAATGCCTTCATAAAAGCAACGGACTGTTGCGCATTTTTCGTTAGGATTTTCGTTTTTGATTATCGTAAAGACAAAATCTCTAACCAACATCCTTACCAAAATGCGCTCGAGTACCTCGCTACAAGGAGCATTTTTATTTGGATCGCCCTTCGGGCTCGAAATCTAAACCAACATCCTGACGAAAATCTTAAAATAACCAGTAACACGTAACCTTTTTTGTTATTTAGATGTTCGTTAGGATTTTTGTTCGGATGTCGAGGGCGCCAGCCCGATCCCTCCAAAATGCCTTCATCAAAGCAACGAACTGTTGCGTATTTTTCGTTAGGATTTTCGTTTTGGATTATCGTAAGGAAAAATCTGTAACTAACATCCTTACAAAAAATGCGCTCGAGTGCCTCGCTTTTTGGGAGTATTTGGGGAGGGATCGGGCTGTCGCCCTCGAAATCGGAACTATAATCTGAAACTAAAATCCAATTCATATAAAATAAATTAAATCTGTAAATAAATCTGTAAATCTGTACATCCGTAAATAAATATGTCAAATTGACCAAATCTGTAAATCAATCCGTACATCCGTAAATACGTAAATCAGTAAATGAAGCCTTGTTTTTCTCAACACGAACGGTCGGACTTCTCAACACGTGCGCTCGAGTCGGAAGAAATATCGCGATATTTGACTTCAATTATCGCGATATTTCAACTCAATTATCGCGATGTTTTTTTGCCCTCTTTCGGACGATTCG
>JAZUES010000118.1:0-28446 GCA_045640265.1 Solibacillus sp. | reverse complement strand
TCTATTGGTAAATACGTATGATACGCATCAATTATGGCCTTTTGAATAACAAAGTGTTTTACCCAACGTCCATTTACAAACAGTGACATATAGTTTTTCGATGCACGTGTCACTTCAGGTAGTGACGCATAGCCATGAATTTTATAGTCATTATTACTACCTTCAAAAGCTAGCATTTTTTTTGCATTATGTGCCCCGTAAATTGCGGCTAATACTTGTTGAACTTGACCACGTCCATTTGTTTGTAGCAATGTTTGACCATTATGCACAAGCTTAATTGCAACTTTTGGGTAACCTAATGCGATACGGTTAATAAAATCAATCGTATGCCCTAACTCTGTTTGAATCGTCTTTAAATATTTTAAGCGTGCAGGTGTATTGTAAAATAGTTGCGCCACTGTAATGTCCGTCCCACGACGAAGGGCAGTCGGTTTATGCTCTTTTAAATGGCCACCTTCTAAATACAGGTGTACCCCACCCTCTCCGTTCGATGTGCGTAATGTTAATTTAGAAACAGACGCAATTGACGCTAAAGCCTCCCCTCGGAAACCTAACGTACGTATTCGAAATAAATCTTGTTCTTTTTCAATTTTAGAAGTCGCATGACGTGAAAATGACATTAATGCGTCGTCTTCGTCCATCCCACTTCCGTTATCTACTACCTGAATGGAAGTAAGACCGGCTTCTTCAAGAAAAATTTCGATCGATGTACTATCCGCATCAATAGCATTTTCAACGAGCTCTTTGACAACGGATGATGGTCGTTCTACTACTTCACCAGCTGCAATTTTATTCGACAGCCATTCATCCATAATTTGAATTTTTCCCATCCGGTATTCCTCCTTATTTACTTGCTAATAATTTTTGTTGTAATTCATAAAGCATCGTCATGGCTTGCATTGGTGTTGTCCCCATAACGTTTAATTTTGTAATAGCCGCTAACACTTCTTGTTCTTCTTTTGAAATAGCAGGACCTTCTTGAATTTGGAACAAGGATAATTGTAATTCCTCTTCAGCAACAGTCGGCTGAATGACCACTTTTTCTGGTTCTAGTTCTGGTTTTGGTTTTGGTTCTGGTTTTAACACTTCAACTGGTGCTGTTGGCATTGCTGCTTGTTTCATATCGCTTGCTTCGAATTGCTCTAACAACACACGTGCACGACTTAATATCCCTTGAGGCATGTTTGCAAGCTCAGCCACATGCACGCCATAACTTTTATCTGCCGCGCCTTTTTTCACTTTATGCAAGAATACAACTCGTCCATCTTGCTCAGTTGCACTTACATGAACATTTTGTAGTCGATCTAGTTCATTTTCTAAATCCGTTAGCTCATGATAATGCGTTGAAAATAATGTATTGGCGCCAATTTCTTCATGAATATATTCCATCATTGCCTGCGCTAAGCTCATACCATCATATGTTGACGTCCCACGACCAATTTCATCGAATAGCATTAAACTATTTTTTGTCGCATGGGTAATCGCATGTTGTGATTCTAACATTTCAACCATAAATGTTGATTGTCCTGCTGCTAAATCATCCGCTGCACCGATACGTGTGAAAATTTGATCAGTAATCGGTAATAGGGCTTCTTGTGCAGGAACATAACAACCCATTTGTGCGAGCACTACGATTAACGCCACTTGACGCATATAAGTACTTTTACCCGACATATTTGGTCCTGTAATGAGCATCATGTTCTTATCATCCATTAACACGCAATCATTCGGTACATAGCTTTGCTTATTTAGCATTTTTTCTACAACTGGGTGGCGCCCTTCGATGATTTTAAGTGCACGGCCTTCATGGAAGTTAGGCTTTGTAAAACGATATTTATCGGTTACAGCAGCAAAGCTCATCAATACATCGAGCTCACTAATTTGAGCTGCTAATGCTTGTACGCGTGGTATAAAGGCTTTTAATTCATCACGTAATGCCACAAATAAATTATATTCTAGTGCTAAACTTTGCTCTTCCGCATTTAAAATAAGCGCTTCTTTTTCTTTTAACTCTTCTGTAATAATACGCTCGGCGTTGGCTAATGTTTGCTTACGTTCAAAACGTGCTAAATCAGTATTACCTAAGTGAGATTTCGTAATTTCAATATAGTAGCCAAACACACGGTTATAGCCAATTTTCAAGTTTTTAATGCCTGTCAATTCACGTTCTTTTTGCTCAAGTTGGGCAATCCAATCCTTGCCGTGACGTGATGCATCACGATATTGATCAAGCTGGTCATTGTAGCCATCTCGAATCACATCGCCTTCCTTTATGGAAATTGGCGGGTGATCGGTAATTGCATTGGCTAACAATTGTTCGACATCCGAACATAAATCTAAACTTTGCCCAAGAGCTACACATTTTTCACGGCCACTTTCAATTAATTTCTCTTTAATTGCTGGTACTTGGCGTAAAGATTCACGTAGTTGTGCTAAATCACGACCACCTACTGTACCAAAGGCAACACGTCCTGCTAAACGTTCTAAATCATATACACTTTTTAAGAGCTGTGTTAACTCATCACGTAAGAAAAATTCCTCGATTAACTCTGTAACAACGCTTTGACGTGCTTCAATTGCTTGCTTGTTTGCTAATGGTTGATGCATCCATTGCTTTAGCTTACGTCCACCCATTGCTGTAACCGTTTCATCTAGTAGCCAAAGTAATGTGCCTTTTGCATCCCCACCACGAATCGATTGAATGAGTTCTAAATTCCGTTTGGAGTTTGTATCGATGCGTAAGTAACTGTTTGCTTCTGTATACGTAAATGCTTGAATATGGGACAATGAACGCATTTGTGTACGCTCTACATATTGTAATAAACGCTTAGCAATACCTTGCAGGACACTTGGAATGTCGCTCACATATTTTGCTGCGCGCACTTCATCCATTTCTTCTTTTTCTAATGACAATACGATACCACTATTTTCGGCGAAGTCGGCCATTAAAAGCTGTAACTGTTCTGTTAGGATAACTTCTTTTATCGCATACGCATTTAATTGTTGAACCAATTCCTTTGCGCTGCCTTCTAAAATAGACGTATGCGCTTCACCAGTTGACACATCTAAATAGGCAAACGCAATTTCATTATTTGAAAGACTTTCTGCCGCTGCGATGAAATGATTCGTTTTTCCGTCAAGTGCTTTTCCTTCTGTAATTGTACCTGGCGTAATAACTTGTACGACTTCTCGCTTCACCACGCCTTTTGCATTCTTTGGATCTTCTGTTTGTTCACAAACTGCTACTTTATAGCCTTTTGCAACGAGTGTTTCAATATAGCCCTGTGCCGCATGATGTGGCACACCACACATTGGAATCGGATTGTCTGTATTTCCTCCACGCGCTGTTAACGTAATTTCTAAAAGCTGTGATGCTTTAATGGCATCATCAAAAAAGAGCTCATAAAAATCCCCTAAACGGTAAAATAAAAACGCATCTTGATAATCTTGTTTAACGAGCATGTACTGCTGCATCATTGGTGTATATGTAGTCATTCGAACTTCCCTCATTTGCTAAACTTGTACTTGCTATTATACCACTAGCCACCTGAAATTCCTCACTTGCAAAACAATCTCAAAACGATTTTTTGAAAATAAAAAGGCTCAAGCTTTTTATCGCTTGAGCATAAGACCGATTATTCAAATGATGAAGAATCAAATTTTGCAGATGAACTTGACGATGACGAAGATGAACTAGAAGAGCTGGAAGAGCTGGAAGAACTAGATGCATTCATTGAGCTCTCATCATCGTATGTCCAATCTTCTTCATAATCTGATGGATGTACATTAATAACAACTGTCGTTTCTCCAATAATTTCTGCCAAGAATTCCCTTTCAATCGTCACCTGGAATTTATCGCCTTGCTTCGTAATGATGGCTTCAATACAATTTGGTTGTTGCAACACACGAATTTTCACATCATCTGAATCACTCGTATCACCATCTCGGAATGATAGCTTTATACGATCTTTATACGAAATCGTTTCTGTAAAAACAGCCGTTTTCGAATGATTATTGTACGCATACCAAACATTTACATCAAATTTCCCTGACACCTCAACATATTTTCCAACACGTTTTGCTTGATGATGATGATTAATAACCCAACAGCCGAGAATACTCGTCGGCGCATTCGGTGGACAAAGCGTTTCTTTACATTCGGTACGTTTTTTTCCTTTCGCAATCACTGCTTTTGTTACAATTTGACGTAAACGCTTCACCGAACATCTCCCCTTTCTTCAACTACTCGCACTAGTGTATGCGTCAGTTGCCTAAAGGGTGAAGTGAAAATTAAAAAAGCAACTACTAAAAAAAGATAGCTGCTTTATGCGTTATTATTTAACAATTGGTCCGCTAACAATTGATCAATGTCTTCTAACTTCATCGGTCTATAATAGTAATAACCTTGTCCATTTTCACAACCAAGGCGCTTCAATTCGAGATGTTGTTCTTCAGTTTCAATTCCTTCTGCTACGGATTCCATATTTAAATCGTTCGAAAGCTGAATAATCGTTTTAATGACCGCATTCATACGCGGGTCTGCTAAATTATCAACAAAGCTCTTATCAATTTTAATTTCTTCAAATGGTAGTTGTTGTAAATAGCTTAGTGAAGAATAACCGACTCCGAAATCATCTATAGATATTGCAATACCATATTCATTTAGTTCGTTAATAATACGCTTTGCTCGTATGACATTTTCTAATTCTACACTCTCTGTAATTTCGAATTTGATGTATCTTGGGTCAATTCCATACTGTTCGATTAAATGGATTGAGCCTTCGACAAATGTTGGATAATAAAAATGACTTGGCGAAATATTGACCGATACTTGATACATTGGGAAGCCCGTCTCCATACGTTGCTTCTGCCACTGCAGAACTTTCCGGAAAATTTCGCGGTCGATTTTATAAATATTTCCTGCGTTTTCAGCAACAGGGATAAATTGTGCAGGTGAAACGAATCCTAAATCATCTGAAATCCAACGTGCCAATGCTTCAAAACTTTTAATTTCACCGGTTTCAATATTGACTTTCGGCTGTAACATTGGGAAAAACTCACCATTTTTTAACCCGCGAGGAATATGAGTTAATACATTCATTTCCTGCTCTATTGATTTAATTAGTCCCACTTTAAATTGTTTTATAACCGTACCTGTTGCCTTTAATGCACTTGATAATGCCGTATCAGCTTGTCGAATTGCTTTGTTTAAGGTCACTTTTTTACAAAAACCAGAAGTACCAATCTTTAATGTAACGTAGACTTCTTTATCATCGATGTAATAAGGTTCAAACAATACTTGCTCCAGTTCTTGTTGCGGAATTTTAATGTCATTTCTTTCTAAACGTGACGCAACTATTACAGATGAGTTCGTATAACGTGCAAGCACCGAATCACCAAAGGTAGAAATATTTTGTAGTCGATCTGCTAATTGACGTAAAATTTCATCGCCACCTTGCCGGCCGTATAAATCGACAATCTTTTGATATTCACCAGGCTCAATAATATATAAATAGCCTTCATAACCATGTTCAATTAATACATTCACCGTATTTTTAAATTGTTCTAAATTAATTAATCCTGTTGAAACATCTTGATACGCTAATAACTGGATGGAACTTTTTTGTTCAAAATACTTCAACGCTAATGTAACAATTGGTGCAATACGATTTAAAAACTTGAAATCCACTCCTTGTGGCACTGCTTCTTGTTCAAAATACATCGTAAATAGTCCAATCATTTCACCATCTGTATTTAAAATTGGCTGACTCCATAATGATTGCAAATCAAATTTATCGATTAACTGTTTATATTCCCCATTTAAATTTGAATCATGAATATCTCGTACAATGACTGGCTTTTTTATAAGATTCTGTCTATCACCACATAGATTTAACGTATGTAAATTTATGTCAATATCGATTAACTCGTTCACAAATTCTCCGTAATATTTAACAGATTGGTCAATTTTGTTATGTATGACAATCGAACAGTGGCATTTTTTCCTAAATGTCATTTCTACATTCGAACATATATTTCCTAAAACTTCACCAATAGAATCTCCATTTTCTAAGCTTGCATAGACATCACGTTCTAATTCAATTAAGGATTCCATATTTACTGACTCGGTAACATCATTCATTATAAGCACGCTATATTGTAGTTCACCATTTTGATTGCGAACTGGTATGTTACTTACCTCATTCCAAAATGCCGAGCCATCTTTTCGATAATGGAAAGAAGATGTTTTAAATGTTAAGCCATTTTCGATACTATCTTGTATTGCCTGTTCATTTAATAAATCCGTTAACGGACCGTGCAATGTTGATAATGTATTCCCTGTTAATTCTAACTCGTTGTATTCAGTCATACGAGTAAAGATATGATTTACGAAATCAATTGAATATCCTTCTTTGGGATTAATAATTATTACAGCTGAGTCAATTTGTCGTGCCATTTGACATAACCAAAAATACATTTCCTCATCCTTAAGTCGCTGATTATCAATTTCGCTCATATACCATTTCCTCCCTAATTTATTACACTAATTAAGAAGTATAGCAAATAATTCCCTATATTACGACAAAAATCCCCATATGAATTGTATAAAGACATAAAAAATAGCCCTCTAGCAAGTTGTAGAGAGCTGTTTGAAAAAAAAATTATGAACAAGAACCTGGTACGCTATTACGTACTTTCGAGCCTGTTTCACCTTTTAATAAATCACCTTCAGTTGATTCGATGACTTCATTTGTTACGTTATTGGCGATGGCATTTGATACTAATTGTAATAATGTGTTTACTTCAAATTGTGATTGTTTAAATTGTTGCACGACTGGAAGGGAATCAATTTCTTCTTCGATACCTGTAATTTTACCTTCAATCATTTTTAACGCTTTTTCTTTACCTAAGTGTTGGAAGTTGACCGCTTGTTTTTGAAGCGTTTTTAAAGATGCAATTTTTTCACGAACAAATTGATTTTCGTTAATTTTTTCTTCTGCCTTTTTGAAAAATTCTACTTCTTCCGTGTTAGCAATCATATGTGCAATTTCTTTTGCTTTTTCAACGATTTCGTCTTTAGAATATAATTTTGTCATGTTACGAATTCCACCTATTCTTTAATTTCTTCAACAAACTCTCCCATAAGTGAGTATGATTTTGCTTCTAAAATCTTTACTTGAACAAGCTTTCCAATGTATTTTGGATCTGCTTTAAAGTTTACAAGACGGTTTTTACGCGTATAGCCAGCTAAAACATCATCTCGTCTTTTACTGCTGCCTTCAACTAAAACTTCAACTATTTGACCTTCTAAATCTTTTAAAGCTTTTGCAGAAAATTCCCCTACGACTGTATTTAAACGTTGTAAGCGGTCTTTCTTTTCCTCTTCAGTTACATTGTCGATCATCTTCGCAGCTGGTGTCCCTTCGCGTGGCGAATAAATGTACGTAAACGCCATATCAAAGCCCACTTTGCGATATAAATCAAGCGTCTCTTGGAATTGTGCTTCCGTTTCATTCGGATAACCAACGATAATGTCGGTTGTTAATGTTACGCCTGGAATGGCTACTTTAATCTTATCAACTAATTGTAAAAAGTGCTCACGCGTATATTTACGCGCCATAATTTTCAAAATTTCATTCGAGCCAGATTGTACTGGTAAATGAATATGATCTACTAAGTTGCCACCTTTTGCTAATACTTCGATTAAATGATCATCGAAGTCTCGTGGATGACTTGTTGTGAAACGAATACGTGGGATATCAATTTTACGTAGTTCATTCATTAAGTCACCTAAACGGTACTCCATATCTTCAAAGTCTTTGCCGTAAGCATTAACATTTTGACCAAGTAGCATAATTTCCTTATAACCTTGTGCTGCTAAATCACGTACTTCTTGAATGATTTCATCCGGACGGCGAGAACGCTCTTTACCACGTGTATAAGGCACGATGCAGTATGTACAGAATTTATCACAACCATACATAATGTTCACCCATGCTTTAATCGAGCCAATACGTTTTTTCGGAAGGTTTTCGATCACGTCGCCTTCTTTTGACCATACTTCTACGACCAATTCTTTCGACATATAGGCATCATGTAAAATATTTGGTAATCGGTGAATATTATGCGTACCAAATACCATATCAACATGTTGATACTGTTTTAGAATTTTGTTGACCACTGATTCTTCTTGCGACATACATCCACAAACACCGATTAACATTTCTGGATTTTTACGTTTATATTTTAACAAGAAACCTAGCTCACCGAATACTTTGTTTTCTGCGTTTTCACGAATTGCACATGTGTTTAAGAGTACCACATCAGCTTCCTCGATCATTTCTGTCGGTGTATAGCCAAGCTGCATGAAAATACCAGCCATTACTTCTGTATCGTGTTCATTCATTTGACAGCCATATGTACGAATATAAAACTTACGGTCTGTTCCCATCCCTAAAAACTTTTCTTCAATCTCAAAGTCTTTATGATATTTCACTTCTTCTTTACCACGTTTTTTCGCGTCTTTTAATGAAGGAGCCGTAAATACTTTTTCGAAATATTTACTATAGTCTTTTTCTTCTTTCGGTTGTTTAATCTGCTGACTAGCTAGTCGTTGTTCTTCATTCATCGACTGTTGCTCCTCTCAATCCTTTTACTCATTTCATCATTATAGCTAATAGTCATACGTTCCGACAAGCTACTCAATGAAATGTTTATAGCTTTCTCTATCATTTATGCGCAAAATTGTAAGAAATGTGACACTTAATTGCATGACTTGTGTCCAATTCATTTCATATTTTGCTTCAAACTGATATTTTGGTAGTTTGATAACATCTTGAAATAATTTTTTTGCATCGAGCTGTTTGTTTTCTAAATACGCTAAAAACGCCAAAAACAATTTATGATCTTCTAGTTGTACCGCTTTATTTTCTAATAATCCATCAACAAGGTCTGTTGGAGAATTAGCCCGTTCAAATAGTTTTTCAAGCTGACGTTCTAATTTCTCATTTTTAAATTTTAAAAAGTTTAAAATGTCCGTCATAGAATCACGCCTCATTTTAAATTGGATTTCATATCTTTCTTACTTTAGCAAATTGTAACCTATTTCTCATCTAAAAAGTAAAAGACAGAAAGATTGCTCTTTCTGTCTTTATAAAACTTATTTTGCATCGTGCATTTTTAGTACCGCCATGAAGGCTTCTTGTGGTACTTCTACTGAACCGACTTGTTTCATACGTTTTTTACCTGCTTTTTGCTTTTCAAGTAATTTACGTTTACGGGAAATGTCACCACCGTAACATTTTGCAAGTACGTTTTTACCCATTGACTTAATTGTTGAGCGAGCAATAATTTTTTGACCAACCGCTGCTTGAATTGGTACTTCGAATTGTTGACGAGGAATTAATTCTTTTAATTTCTCTACAATTATTTTTCCGCGCTCATACGCAAAGTCTTTGTGTACGATGAAACTTAATGCATCGACTTGCTCACCGTTTAATAAAATATCCATTTTGTTTAACTTAGAAGGTTTGTATCCTATTAACTCATAATCAAATGAGGCATAGCCTTTTGTATTTGATTTTAAGAAGTCAAAGAAGTCATAAACAATTTCAGCTAGTGGCATTTCATAAACGATTTTCACACGTGTTGAATCGATATAATCCATACCGGAGAAATTACCACGTTTCTTTTGGCAAAGCTCCATGACAGCACCTACGTAATCGTTAGGTACCATAATCGTCGCTTTTACATAGGGCTCTTCAACACTTGCGATTTTTTGAGGATCTGGCATCATTGAAGGGTTGTCTACTTTTAGAGACGAGTCATCTGTTAATTTTACTTCATAAATTACCGATGGAGCTGTTGTAATTAAATCGATATTGAATTCACGCTCGATACGCTCTTGAATGATTTCCATGTGTAGAAGTCCTAAGAATCCACAACGGAACCCAAAGCCTAACGCTTGAGACGTTTCTGCCTCGTATTGAAGTGCTGAGTCGTTTAATTCTAACTTTTCTAATGCTTCACGTAGGTCATTGTAACGCGCTGTATCGATTGGATAAAGACCGCAGTATACCATCGGATTTAACTTACGGTACCCCTCTAGCGCTACCGTAGCACCATTAGGACCAGCGTATGTTACGGTATCACCTACACGTGTATCGCCAACATTTTTAATTGATGCTGTTAAGTAACCTACATCACCAACTGTTAATTCCTTTTGAGGAATTGCTTTTGGTGTATGGATACCTACTTCGATTACTTCGAATTCTGCACCAGTGGCCATCATTTTAATCGTGTCTCCAGGTTTTACTGTACCATTTACAACACGAATAGAAATGATTACTCCTTTGTATGCATCGTAGACAGAATCGAAAATTAACGCTTGTAACGGCGCGTCTGGATCACCTTGTGGAGCTGGTACTTTTTCTACGATTTGCTCTAAAATCTCTTCAATACCTATACCTGCTTTAGCTGAAGCAAGTACTGCTTCAGAAGCATCCAGACCGATTACATCTTCTATTTCCGCACGGACGCGCTCTGGGTCAGCAGCTGGTAAGTCAATTTTGTTGATAACTGGTAATATTTCTAAATCATTATCTAGTGCTAAATAAACGTTCGCTAATGTTTGCGCTTCAATACCTTGTGCTGCATCGACTACTAGGATAGCTCCTTCACATGCTGCTAATGAACGGGATACTTCGTACGTGAAATCGACGTGTCCCGGTGTGTCGATTAAGTGTAGTGTGTACACTTCTCCGTCTTTTGCATTATATTTTAATTGCACAGCATTTAATTTAATCGTGATTCCGCGCTCACGTTCTAAATCCATTGAGTCTAGTAACTGCGCTTTCATTTCACGCTGTGTGACAGTTTTTGTTGCTTCTAATAGACGGTCTGCTAAAGTTGATTTCCCGTGGTCGATATGTGCGATAATTGAGAAATTTCGAATGTTCTCTTGGCGTTTTAAGCGGTCTTCTCGGTTCATGTATTTGTCCTCTCCTAATTAGAAAAAACACCGAATCCCATTGTCGAGCGAGGGGTGGTGTCACTACGTATGTAGATCTTTATCCACTTACTTTTCTACTAAAATACAGCCTCTGTGCACATTTACCAATGAAGTAAAGGTTCACTAGAGGCTTTTTGTAATTTAAATTATACTATGAACCGACGCCAAACTACAACAGCCAACGCTAAACGATCGAAATCAAATTTTCTATCGTGCCATTTAAAAGTTCTATATTAGACAAAAAAATTCTTAAACAGTAGTTTCAATAAAAGCCATTTTAATCGCTTGCGCTAAAATTGCCATCGTTCGTTCAACTTCTTCTTTTGAATTATCGATACCACCTAGTTCAATTAAAACCATTTTTGGCGATAAATCTTGATTATACACACCGTTTACGCCTTCCCCTTCTTTCTTAAGAATGCCACGTGAAATACCAGGCATCATACGATTTAATTGTTCACTAAGCTTGCTTGCGTACGCTAAATTTGCTTCATATCCTGCATGTTTTCCCCCAACAACAAAGGAAACTCTCGCATATCGCTCACCGTTACTTTCTAGCGTTGTGACTTTACTCGTTGCTGAATCGCGATGGAAATCAATGACTAAATCATAGTGTGCATCGCTTAATTTTTTAGCTAATACTGGACGCATGACACCATAAGCTTGATACATTTTTGCACCAGTGCTCTTCATTTCACTCATAACATCAAAATCAACGACACTTGATGTAATTTGATTGAGCTGAAAATAGTGTTGCATCATTTGCTGCATCGAATAAATATTTGTCTGATCATCGTATACCTCTTGTAAACCTTTTGATTGCAGAGTAACAGGCTTATAAGTTTCATGAGAGTGCGTATAAAGCATTAATACATGAAACGGAGTACTCGTTTGAATCAATGGTTGCTGTGTTGATAAAACTTGTGATGCGGCATACACAACATGCGCCTGTTCTTTTGGTTTTTCAGTAAATTCATTGTTTGGAAAAGGTAGTTGCCCAATTATGATTGGCAATGTAAATAGAAATAAGAACAATAAACTAAAGCGTTTTAATTTTTGCATGCATAACACCCTTTCTCCACTACGATATGGAGAGAGGCATAAAATTAGAACGTGTTTCTAGCATTTTTTATCCAATCGAATAAACTTTCACTCAACAAATATGCATATTGACTTAACCAAAAATCCACTTCTTTTGGTGTAACTATAAGTCGCTCGGGATGCGTGTTAAATACTTCCTCGAACAATTGGCGTCGATCTTCGGTTGTCCACGTTGTCCACTGTCCAAAGATGGGTTCAATTGTAGTTAAATCCACTTCTTCCCTCGAAGGTGTCCAGTTTGATACTGATAGTTTACTCGATGGCTTCCCTTTTTCTCCGATTTTGGCTGCGATTGATCGAAATACTACATCGATAGCATCTGCAATTAATGTCGGCGCTTCGACAACGGTCGGAATTCCGATTGCAGTAACTGGAATATTTAATGCTTCTTTAGAAATTTCTTTTCGCTGATTTCCCACTCCAGCTCCTGGGTGAATGCCTGTATCCGTTAATTGAATTGTTCGACATAACCGCGCACTACCACTCGTTGCGAGCGCATCTATGATGATGACAAGCGAAGGCTTAATTCTTTCGGCTAATGCCTCTACATATTCACTCGTTTCAAAGCCCGTTTGACCTGTAACGCCTGGTGCGTACAAAATAAACTCGGGCTGTTCTAGCTCTGATTGCATTTTATGCATTGCATCAATTGTGTATGGACCAATTGCATCTGGTGTTATGGTTTTGTTTCCTAGTCCGATAACTAAAACTTTCGATTGTGCCGTTAAAGAAATATCTTTATGCAATTCATGTAAATACTTGAGTAATGTTTCTTTCATTTGTTCAAAGCCCTGTTTATCTTCAATTGTTAAGGTAGGTATCGATAATGTAATATACGTACCTTGTTTTTTTCCTATTTTCTCCTCTCCTACAGCATTTACTTCTACTTTCGTAATTTTTACTCGATTTTGTTGCATTTCCTCCATACGAACGCCTCGTTCGCGATGAAGCTTTTCCTTTTGCTCCTTCGTTTGATGGAGTACAACTTCTTTTGTTTCATCGATTAAATCCGAATAGTTCCACTCGATTTTCTTCACGAAAACACCTCCACATGAAGTCTGTTCAATCTGTCAAGTAAATATTCTTTGCATTTATGTATTGCAATTACTTCAATCCTTTGATAGAATGGTTTTTGTTGTATTGACACATGAAATAAGTGAGAAGATACTCATCTCGTACCTAAAATCTAGGAGGTGAAAATATATGCCAAACATTAAATCTGCTATCAAACGTGTGAAAGTTAACGAAAAAGCTAACGCTGCAAACGTACAAGCTAAATCAGCTATGCGTTCTACAGTTAAAAAAGCTGAACAAGCAATCGCTTCTGGTTCTGAAAACGTTCAAGAATTAGTAGTTGCTGCTTCTAAAGCATTAGATAAAGCTGCTTCTAAAGGTCTTATTCACAAAAACGCGGCTTCTCGTAAAAAGTCTCGTTTAGCGAAAAAAGCTTAATTTAACTTCTAAAGCCAACTGTTCTTCATGAACGGTTGGCTTTTCTCGTTGTCGTTGAAATTAGTTTTGAGATAACTATTGATACGATTACCATTCTTTTAAAATAAAGATAATAATCAAAAACTGCCTAGAGGGGGGTGTAGCACCTTCCTCTAGGCAGTTTTCTTTTATAATTTTTTTAATAAAAATAGTTCCAAATGGCGTTCTCGATTACCGCCCGTTGTTTTTAGTTGTAGATCGACGTCTGCTAAGCTGTAAAGTGCTTGTAAGAGATGTTGATCAGATGGGCGATTTTTTTGACTTAGCATAATTTGCACGCGGTATGGATGTAATTTTAATTGCTTGGCAATTTGTTGTTGATGATAGCCTTTCTTTTGCAAATAAAATACATTCGTCATCGTTCGGATATTATTCGCAAGCAGACCGACTAATTTAATCGGCTCTTCTTTTTGTCGTAGCAAATCATGATAAATTTTTAATGCTTCTTGTTGATTGTGATTTAAATACGCGTTTAACATTTTAAACGCATCATGCTCTAATGTTTTTGCAACCAAATCTTCGACAAGTTCCATCGTGATCTCATGGTCTTCTCCTAAATAAAGAGACATCTTCTCGATTTCCATTTGCAACTGCAGCATATTTGGGCCGACCATTTCAACTAGCTTATTAATCGCTTCAGTTGTAATCGCCTTGCCGAGTTTAGCTGTCTCACTTTGAATCCACACATCTAAATCCTGATTTTGCGGTGTTTGGGCTAATAAAACAACCGATTTTTCTTTCATCAGCTTCGTTACTTTTTTTCGCTCATCTAGCTTCTCATAAGGTGCAATAAATACCGTCACTGCCGTATCAGTTGGATTTGCCAACCAACTTTCTAGACGCTTCACATCATGGTCTATTTTTTCTTTCCCTTTTTCTGTCGCTTTTAAAAAAGAGGCATTTTTGGCTATAATTAATTTACGTTCAGTAAAAAACGGAATCGTATCGGCTTCATCGATCACATAATCAATTGGCTGTTCATTTAAATCAAATGTCATCAATTCCGCCTCTTCTTCCTTACTGAGTGCGGCCTTTAATTGTTTGATCGTTTCATCTACAAAATAGGATTCTTCCCCTACAAGTAAATAAACTGGAGCGAAATTCCCTTTTTTAAAATCTTGCCATACTTTAGTAAACATACGGGAACCTCCTTTGATATCGTAAATTATAGTATACACATTTTTTCTTATATTGAGAATGTGAATATTTTAAGGCAAGACAAACCCTTACTATAAAAGGAATAATTAGGATTATATATAGCATTTTTTAGTCGATTGCCTTATAATGATTGAAGATTAGGAGGGATAATTATGGCAGGACATCAAGATCCAAATTATGTTTCTGAAAACCCATTTGAAGGCCAAGGTCGCGCACTAAAAGGCAATGATTTTGGTATCGTAGGTAACGGGTTCATCATCGGTGGAGGCTTCTTCATCGTAATGTTCATCATTGCAATCGTAGTAGAAGTTGCAACCCGTTCTATGTAAAAACGGACCGACTCTAAATTAATTGGAGTCGCTCCGTTTTTTACTTTTGAAAAAATGTATTCGATTTTTCTATTTGCATTTTACCATGTTGAATTTTCACTTCTACCGTCCCTTCATATCCTGTCGTTACATGAGGAATATTACGTCGTTCAAAACGGTTGACCACATCAATATGTGGATGTCTATACCGATTGTTCTCACCGGCCATAAATACAACAAAGCGTGGGTTTGTTAATGCGACAAATTCCTCAATACTTGACGTTTTACTTCCGTGGTGCCCCGCCTTTAACAAATGAACATTACGCAGTAAGTCTGGATACAATTTCACCAGCTCTGCCTCTCCTTCTTTTTCTAAATCACCCGTAAATAGCGCTTTAAAACCATTTTGCTGCACGAGTAATACGAGCGAATCATTATTGCCTTCATATTCTGTTTCATGCGGCCATAAATAACGAAATTTCACATCACCAGTTTGCCACTCATGACCCGCAATTTGTTCTTTTACAATTGCTTTTGTACGCTTTAATTCGTCTAAAAAGTCATTCATCACCGCTTTATCAAGTGAATTTGGCGTGACATGGACTTCTTTTACCCTTACTTCTCGCAGTACCTCTTCTGCACCTTCTACATGATCAGCATCGGCATGCGTTAATATAAACATGTCCATTTTTTGAATTCCTCTTCCCTTTAAGTACGGTACTACAATCTGTCTTCCAACTTCATAAGGGTTCCTCCGTTCCTTCCACTTATCCTGGCCAAATCGTAGCAACCCTCCTGCATCAATGACGATCACTTGTCGACGATATGGAAGTTCTATAACGATACAATCACCTTGCCCGACATTGACAAACGCAATTTGCAAGTCTTTATGGGCATACGTATGGAAATGAAAAACGATAGCAGGAACAAGTAAAATCGTGAAAACCTTCTTCTTATTCGCAGCTTGATCAAGTAAATAAAACGTTATAAACACACTACTATAAAGAACAAGGAGCCAAAAAATTGACGGCTTTCCAGGATTCCACATTTGTACTATTGGTCGCTGAAGAAAAATAATAGCATTTGTTAAACCTGTACGAAGTGGTTCATAAACCGTAAAAAGGAGCGTATCAATCGGAAGTGGAATATAAGATAGCCCTAATAGCAATAAATTAATTGGTAAAATAACAAAGGAAAATAGAGGGACAAATAGGATGTTGGCTAAAAAAGAAGACAAACTAATCTCATAAAAGTGGAATAACAGCAATGGGTACACAAGAATCTGGCAAACAAAGGTAATAAAAAATGATTGCAACCACCAATTCGAGTAACGCGATAATATGCGACCAGAATAAACTAAACTATACGTTGCTAAATACGACAATTGAAAACCCACTTGAAAAATCGCACCTGGTTCTAGCAAGACAAAGAAAATAAAACTTAGCGATAAGGCATCATCTATCGGAATTTTTAGACGAAAATATTGCGCTAGCATAATAAACTCCACCACACTAACTGCACGCCAAATGGAAGGTGCGCCTCCCGCTAAAACAGCATACATAGGCAAAACGATGAGTAGTAATATGTTTGCAAGCTCTCGACGTATTCCTATCCTTAATAAAAGTTGGAAAAATAATACGGATACGAGCGCAACATGTAAGCCGGATATGGCAAATAAATGCGTAATGCCTAGCTTTTGATAAGCTCGATTTAATTCATCATCCACATTTTCTTGTAAACCAATTAACAAGGCTTGCGCTTCTGCAATAAGAGAAGGTGGAAAAGTTTGTTCAATATGTTCTTTCATTTTAAAACGCTGGTCATAAAGTGGCTGTAATACTGATTTTTGCTTTTCTAGAAATAAGAAGGAGGATATTTCAATAATACCGCGCGCATTTTTGCTTTCTAAATAACGGGCCATAGAAAAGCCGTAGCGATGTGCGGGGAGCGATGGGGGTAATTGTTCACCGAAGACCTTAAAACGCATACCAGCAAGCTGCTGTGCTTCAAAATAACGCTTTTCTTGTTCACTGTTAAATTGATAAGTCACATAAAGCTTCTCGCTTTTTTCATCTACCATAAATCCACGTAGTGTGATTCCATTAATTTTGTATTCATCAGTCCAAGTTAGCTCTGTTGGGAGCATAACGGGCTTGTCTAACTTTTTTACTTCGTAACTAAAATAACTAAACGAGAAAACGCCAACGACAGTTAAAAGTACCAGATGGACTTTCCACATTTTTTTATAGAAGCCAAAAAGGATAAGCAAGCCAAGTAACAACAAAAGCCTTACCGATTCAAAGGCAGCAAGCGCACTAATAAAAATCGATAAGGCGTAATAAATCCAACTATGCTTGAACAAGTTGACCAAATAAAGCATGAATCTTCTCCTCAAGAGGGAGCAATTCTTCTCTACTTGCACCAAGTTCACGTAGCTTTTGGAGCATTTCAAATGTTAATGCGTATTTTTCATCCTTTAAAAAGTCAATTTTCGCTTCATCAAACGGAATATGTACGACATTAACATTTGCCTTTTTAAACAACTCCATCGCATACGGATTGTTTTTATACTCTTTTGCGTAATACACATTTTTAATCCCCGCTTGGATAATTGTCTTTGTACATGGTAAACAAGGAAAATGTGTGACATAAAGATCCGCTCCGTTCGCTGGAGTTCCGTATTTTGCACATTGTAATAAGGCATTCGTTTCGGCATGAACTGTTCTGACACAATGATTGTCGACCACATAGCATCCTTGTTCGATACAATGCTCGTCACCTGAAAT
Source organism: Solibacillus sp. (assembly GCA_045640265.1). Lineage (GTDB taxonomy): Bacteria > Bacillota > Bacilli > Bacillales_A > Planococcaceae > Solibacillus. The sequence continues at coordinate 10,591 of JAZUES010000118.1, read as the reverse complement.
CGACCCATTGTAACCACCCGCAATAATACGTTTTTCACGAACAATTGTTGATCCTACAGCTAATCGTGAACATGTGCTTCGTAGGGCAAGTAAATGACTTTGTGCCATAAAAAATTGATCCCAAGTAATACGCTCCATATGATAACCCCCAAAATTTAATTCACTTTTAGTTTAAACGTAGTTGCTATGAATCGCAATGTAAGATATTTCAGAAATCTCTAGTTATTTTACATCTATTAAATCTTTTAACTGCTCAAATGTTTTTTCACCTATGCCGGTTACTTTTTTCAAATCTTCAATTACTTGAAACTTGCCTTGTTCCGTACGGTATTGAATAATAGCCTTTGCTTTCGACGGGCCCACCCCTGGTAGCTGTGTTAATTCATTTTCATCTGCTTGATTTAAATTGATTTTGCCCGACTTTGTAGAGCCACCAGAAGGGGTCGTATTTTGTGCGACTTGTACGAACTGTTCGATTGTTTCACTTACTTCCTCACCTATTTTGGGAATATAAATGACCATCTCATCTTGCAACTTTTGTGCATGATTAATTAAAGAAGGATTCGCTTGATCGATGTAGCCACCAGCAAGTTCTATGGCATCGATAATCCGTTGCCCATCTTCAAGCGTATAAACACCTGGATAGCGAACAGCACCCTTCACATCAACCAATACAGACTGCGGTGAGATATCTGCCAAAGGTTGTTCGATTTCAGGCACAGGGTCCGTAGCTGCGAATGTAGAAATGGTATCAATCGTTTCTATCGAGGATTGTTCAGGAGAATCTTGTAAAAAGAAGAAATAAACGAGGAAGGCTATTCCAATACCACCTGGGATAAGTAGTTGTTTTCCGTACTTTTCTAGAAATGGAGGCATAAAAAAACACCCTTTCAAATCAAGATGGTTTTATATATGGAGCTTACCTCCACTATACAAATTTCCTATCTTATTGAAAAGATGTTTTGTTCAAAACAGCCGAAAGTTTCTTTTTCAGCTAGTTACTTTATTTAGATTGCGGGAAAAAATTCCTCTATCACTTTACGGCGCGAATAAAAATGCGTTCATTTTCTTCAGACGGTGCTTTCGTTGTCCAATCTGCCGTTATTTCAACTTGAGAGAAGCCTATTTCTTTTAGCCATTTTTCAAATTGTGTATGCGCAAATGTACGTTGAAAATGTTCTTCGTCAAAACGCTCAAATAAGCCATTTGCTGTTTGCACGAAAAACGTCATTTGATGATAAATGGAATGCTCAAATTCACCTTGTTCAGTATGCCAAACATACGTAATTTCTCCGTCATCATACGTAAATGGGCCATCTAAAAAGATCTCATCCATTTTGAAAAGTGAGTGAACATCAAAAAATAATTGTCCACCATCACGGAGACTGTCATAAACACGTTTTAACGTTTCTACAACATTTGCTTCTTCTTTTACGTAATTGATCGAATCAATTGGGATAATGGCTACGTCTAAATTATCGAAACCGTCTAGCTCATCCATTGACATAGCATAGAGCGGAATGGATACACCAGCTGCGCCCAGACGACTGCTTGCGATTGCTAGCATTTCTTCAGATAGATCAATACCTGAAACATTATAGCCTGCTTGATGCAACATAAACGCTAACGTCCCTGTTCCACAGCCAATGTCTAATAGCTTTGGAAACCCAGTTGCAGGTGCATGTGATTGAACCCATTGAACATATTCTTCGTATGGAATATCGGTCATTAGCTCATCATACACTTCTGCAAAACGGTTATAACTATTCATTATCTTCTTCTAATTGTGGTGCGTCTAATTGTGGTGCATCTCCCCATAAACGCTCTAAGTTATAGTAAGCACGTTCATCTTTGTGGAAAATATGTGCAACTACATCGCCCATATCTACTAAAATCCAACGTGCTGTATCAAGACCTTCTAATTTACGAACTACAAAGCCAGCTTCTTCTGCTTGAGCTTTAATTTCGCGGGCAATCGCTTGCACTTGGCGCTCTGAACTACCTTCTGCAATTACGAAATAATCCGCTAAAAGTGAAATACCTTGCATGTTTAATACAACGATATCTTCACCTCGTTTGTCATCGATTGCTTTGTACGTAAGATTTAATAAAGTTTCATTCATGTATGTTAATCCTCTCTCATTAGGCTATTATAGCATTCAATTGATACGGGATAGATGGCTTGTTCAGAAGTAATTAAAAAACGTAGGGTATGCATAACACATTCGCGAAACGCTTCATCTAAATCTTTTGCCGCTAAATTTCTAAGCGTCTCTACTCCATCAAACTTTCTGTTCGGTTCAATCATGTCTGCTACATAGATTATTTTTTCAAATTTTGTCATGTTTGCACGTCCCGTTGTATGATAACGAATCGCATTTAACATACTTTCGTCCTCAACGCCAAATTCAGTTTGTGCAATCCATGCGCCAACTGGTCCGTGTAAAATTTCTGCATTCCAATCCAGCAATCGCTCATCAAGCTTTTGCTCGATTACAATACGTTTCATCCAATCTACATCTGCATATTTCGCAACATCATGTAAAATTGCTGAGATTTCTGCTTTTTTAGAATCTTCTCCGTATGCTTTTGCTAATGTGATTGCTGTTTCCATCACGCCAATTGTATGAATGTAGCGTTTTTCAGGCATACGACCTTTAATGGCCGCGAGTAATTCTTGTCGCTCCATAAAGACCTTCCTTTCGAATATAGCTTTCAACAGCATGTGGCAATAAAAACTGTAATGGTCCTGTTTGCTGTAATCGTTTTCGAATAAAGGTTGAAGAAAGATTGATTTCTGGCGCTTCTACCATCTGCACATTGTATGAAGTTTTTGCTTCTGAACCAGGACGCTTCACTCCAACAAAGTTAACGAGCTCCATTAGTTCATCAATACGATACCACGTATGAAGGGAATCAATCATATCGCCACCGATAATGAAATAGAACTCCACATCAGGCTCACGCTCACGCATCGCCTTCATCGTATCATACGTGTATGACACACCCCCACGTTCCATTTCAAAGCGTTCCACTTTAAAATAAGGGATGTCTATAGTCGCAAGCTCCACCATACGGAGACGCTGTTCGTTGGTAGCTGATGCTGAAGCTTCCTTATGCGGAGCAGTTGCATTGGGCATAAAACGAACTTCTGCAAGATTGAGTGCTGCGTATACCTCATTTGCCATAATTAAATGTCCAATATGCACGGGATTAAATGTTCCGCCAAAAAGTCCAACCTTCTTCATCACAATTCACCTTATTTCGTTGCAACTTTTGGTAATACTATTTTTTTGTTATTGCGTGATTCTTTATATAAAACAACTGTTAAGCCAATTAATTGTACTAGCTCAGCACGAGTACCTTCTGCTAGGCTTTGTGCTACTTCATTTTTGTCATCTTCACAGTTATCTAAAATACGAACTTTAATTAGTTCGCGTGCTTCTAATACATTGCGTAATTGTGCAATCATTGCATCGTTTACGCCACCTTTACCAACTTGGAAAACTGGATCTAAGTGATGTGCTTCAGCACGTAAAAAACGTTTTTGTTTACCTGTTAACATAAAATTTAATTTCCTCCTAATTGCTTCGTTAAGCGAGCAATCATTACATTTGTATTTGGGTAGTCACCTAACCAATATTGGTAGGCTATTGCCCCTTGATGAACGAACATACCTAAGCCATTCACAATGGTAGCGCCTTTTTGCTCAGCCGCCTGCAAAAATGGCGTCATTAATGGATTATACACAATATCTGCTGCAATTGCGCCTGTTGGGAACTTTTCAAGCGAAAAAGGTAATGCAAAGTTCCCTGTCGACATGCCAGCAGGCGTTGTTTGGATAAAAATTTTGTAGCGGAATAAATTCTGCTCAGCCTGCTGCATGGAAATCGCGTTTCCAATGCCTAATTCAGTAATAATTTGCTGAGCTTTTTCAACAGTACGGTTAGCGATTGTTATATTACGATAACCTGCTAGTTGGAGCGCAAAGGCAATCCCTCGTGCTGCACCACCTGCACCAATGATTAAAACATGTTCATCATGACACGTTGTCCCAATGACATTTTCTAAAGACTTCACAAAGCCTGGACCGTCCGTATTATAGCCTTTAAGTTTGCCTTCTGCTGTTCGAACAACGGTATTCACCGCGCCCATTTTTGCAGCAAGCTCATCTAATTCATCCAAGAATGGAATAATTGTTTGTTTATGTGGAATTGTTACGTTCCACCCACTAGCACCTAGCAACTTGAACGCTTCAACTGCTTGTTGTAATTGTTCGGGCTTAACGTGGATGGGGATATACGTTGCATCCTCATTCTCTTCTTCATACCATGCATTATGCATTTCTGGAGATTTTGATTGTGCAATCGGATCTCCAATAACTGCAAACCACTTTTTCATATAAACGCTTCCTTCTTCTAAATTAACGATGGGCGGATAAATACTTCTACGCCTTTTGGAGCATAAGCTGCTACGACCACATTCGCATGTTGTACCGTAATCCAACCAAGACCTGAGAACACGACATCCATTTTCGGTTCTTTAATCGAAAACTCGTGACGAACTAGCTCGGGTAATTTATCAATATGGGCAGCTGTTGGTGGCGCTAAAAGCTCCCCTTTATGTTCTGCGTATAATGTATCTGCACGATCAAGTTTTGTACGGTGAATTGGTAAATCATTTGCTACATACACTGTAAATGCTGAACGTTCACCTTGAATGAAATCAAAGCGTGCTAGTGCACCGATAAATAATGTTTGCCCTGGATTTTGTTGATATACTTTCGGCTTAATTTCTTTTTTCGGCATAATGTATTTTAATTCACTTGAATCTATATGATGCGCCATTTGGTGGTGGTTAATAATCCCCGGTGTGTCGAAAAGTGATGCACCATCATCTAGTGGAATACCGATCATGTCTAACGTTGTTCCTGGGAAATGAGATGTTGTAATAACTTCACCTTCACCTGTTGCTTGTTTAATAATGCGGTTAATGAACGTAGATTTCCCTACATTCGTACAGCCGACAACATAAACGTCTTGTCCGTGACGATATTCTTCAATCGCCTCCACAACTTCAGCCATGCCCATTCCTTTATGTGCAGAGACAAGCTTCACGTCAATTGGTTTTAACCCTAACGATTTTGCTTCACGTTTTAACCAGTTGATAACTTTCTTTTCTTTCACCGATTTCGGTAAAAGGTCCGCTTTATTCGCAACTAAAAGTACTGGGTTTTTCCCTACAAAACGGTGTAAACCAGGTAACCAGCTGCCGTTAAAGTCAAAGATGTCGACGATTTTAACGATAAGACCTTGCTGCTCTCCAAGACCATTTAAAATACGTAAAAAATCATCATCCGTTAAGCTAACTGGTTGAATCTCATTGTAATTTTTTAAGCGGAAACAACGTTGACAAATAATTGTTTCCTTTTCTAAAGAAGATGCAGGTGCATAACCTAGTCCCTGTTGGTCTTCTGTTTGGATCACTGCTCCACAGCCAATACATTGTGGCATTTCATTCATAAAAAAAGTTCCTCCTGACTATTTCGCACACTTTTGTGCAACACTTGGTACTATTGTTCCCAAGGATATTGTCCTTTTCGTTTCAAATCGTTGTATACACGACGTTCAACAAAACGGTTAAATTTTGTGACTAAGCTATCTGAATCCGCAACTGGACGCACTAAAAACGTATATAATTTTTGACGTTTTGCCCCCATGATATCCGTTAATAGCTGATCTCCCAACATAGCAACTTCATTGCGACGTAGACGTAACTGTACAAGTGCTGCATAGTATGCTCCGCCTAACGGTTTTTTTGCACGATAAATAAACGGTATTCCGTGTGGTTCTGCAAATTTACGAACACGCTCTTCATTATTATTTGAAGCAATAATAATCTTAATACCCGCCTCACGCATCATATTAAACCATGCCACTAAATCTTCCGTTGCATCTGCACGATCCCATTCCACTAACGTATTATCTAAATCGGTAATAATACCTTTAATGCCTAATTCATTTAGTTTTTCAGGTGTAATTTCAAACACACTGCTCACAAATTCATTTGGTAATAAAAAGTTATACAAATTCGTAGCCCCTTACTCAAAATTTATTTCTCTATTATAACATAGTAGCAAAGGCTTCTCCCATTTTTATCATCGAACCACGAATGACTCGCTCGTTGAATTGTATGGCGTCCTCTTCAAATAACATGACGACAGTCGAACCAAAAGTGAAGTACCCCACTTCTTCTCCTTTATGCCATTTTTTCGTTGTATTCGTTAACTTGATTGAATTGACAAACGTCGCACCCACTTTAATAAATGCCGTCGTATGTATGTCATCATATTCAATTTCACTAACCATACGATAGTTATGACTTATCGGTTTTTTGCCATATTGCAATCCAAGTTGATTCACAGGATACGATTTTTGTCCTAAAACATACTGATGTTGAACAAACCCGTCAATTGGGCTATGAATACGATGATAATCTGCTGGACTTAAATAAAATACAATATATTGACCATTTTCATAGCGAGTAGCTTGAGATTCACTTCCCAATAAGTCAACAATTGAATACGGTTTATTTTTTACAACAAACGTCATTCCATCCTCAATTTTTCCGAACGCTTCTATTTTTGCATCAACAGGACTCGCAAATATATTCGCTCGCATATCCACTTTCCGTACGTCCTCTTTTAATTGACGAACAAAGAAATCATGTAAACTTAAAAATTGATCAGGAGATTTTGAAACTTCTTTTAAATTAATTCCGTATATATTACTATAACTACGAATAAATTTTTTACTTACAGCCGATTGTGCCGTACGTTGCAAAATTTTCGAAGAGATTTTTCCATTTGAAAGTTCGATTAAGCTTTGATATAATTTTTCTTTCATCTATGGACCTCCAATAGTCTAACTAAGCTTTTATAAGCTTTATAATATTGCCACGTTTTTCCTGAGTCACCCTTTATTGAAGGTGGGATAAAGATAAATTATATAATGGAAATTCGTTCATGGAAAGGTCTTATTAGATTTTAACTACTACCTTTTTTAAAATTTAGAAGTATAATAGAATATAGCGGATTAAGCAAAGGAGTGTTCTAATGTTTTTACTTCAAAAAGTTGATTCAACAGTAAAAAAAATAAAATCTAATGCAGCAAATATTATAACAATTTCTAATATGTCATTTGGTGGTGCGGCTATTATGGCTACACTTAATGAATCATATAGCTACGGTGTCTTATTAATTTTCATCGCTGCATTTTTAGATCGCTACGACGGAAAAGTAGCACGTAAATTCAATCAAGAATCGGAGCTTGGTAAACAGCTTGATTCAATGGCAGACATTATTTCATTTGGTGTTGCGCCCGCATTACTTATGTATGAAGTTGCACTTATAGACGGTGGCATTACTGCAATGATGATGCCCGTATTATTTATAGCAGCAGGGGCTTTACGTTTAGCACGATTTAATGTCATGGATTCTAACGGTTACTTTGTTGGATTGCCCATTACTGCAGCAGGTACATTACTTACGTTCTCGTATTTCTTTACCAACCTGTTATCCGTAACATTCTACATGGTTTTATTCCCAGTATTAGCTATTCTAATGATTAGTACATTTACATTAAAGAAAGTGTAAGAGCGATTCGTCTCTTACACTTTTTTTCATTTCCACTAAATTGTTGTCATATACTGTCGAAAAAGAAAGGATGTTTCGCTTGAGCGGTATGTTCACTTCCTTGCTGCATCTTTGGCTTGAGCTCCCCGCTTTAATAGGCTACTTAAAAGGCCAAACTTTTTATAATCCCCTATCACGAGAAGAAGAAGCAAAAGTTATTGCACGCTATATGGAAGGAGACGAACAAGCGCGCATTGAACTAATCGAACATAATATGCGGTTAGTTGCGCATGTCGTAAAAAAATTCCATCCTCCTCACGAATTATTAGATGATTATATTTCGATAGGCACAATTGGCTTAATGAAGGCTGTAAGTAGCTTTACACCAGAGAAAAAAACACGCCTTGCTACGTATGCTGCACGCTGTATTGAAAATGAAATCCTTATGCATTTGCGCGTTCAAAAAAAGGTTCAAAAGGATGTTTCTCTTTTCGAACCCATTGGCACCGATAAAGACGGTCAATCATTACAAATTCGAGATTTGTTACAACTTGAAGAACCCTCAGCAATGGAACATATTGAACAAAAAGAGCATTTCGATGAGCTGTACCGGTATTTGAGCACGTTAGATCCTAGAGAGCTCGAAATTATTTCCTATCGTTACGGACTACAAAATGCAGATCCACTCACGCAAAAAGAAATTGCGCAGCTATTAAATATATCCCGCAGTTACGTGTCGCGCATCGAAAAACGAGCACTCATAAAGCTGTATCAACAGTTTAAGCATAATGAACATACGCAATAACAAAAAAGTGTTTTGTAAGTAGGGTTACTTACAAAACACCTTGTCATTTGTTCAACAAAAAGATTACTTTATTCTAAACCTTCACTAGTTTCAGCAAACATAACTAATCCTAAAATCGTTGTAATACCAACCGCGATTGCCATTAAAAATACCATTTGCTTTGCCTCCTTAAAAATCGAAGTAGTTATTCTACTAGTACCCTAACATTTAATAAAAAAACTGACTGTGACTTTTTTAACACTTGGAAAGGCATTTTATGAACGAATGATGAATTATAGCTTTGTAATTGCTTTTAATACAATTTGTGTTGAATGCTTAGCAGCTACTGGTAAAAATTCATCAAAGCTAACGTTCGATTCTTGACCCGCAATATCCGATAATGCACGAATCACTACAAATGGCGTATTAAATTGATAGCATACTTGTGCAACAGCTGCTGCTTCCATTTCCACGGCTTTCATTGTTGGGAAGTCTTTACGAACAGCTTCTACACGTACAGGGTTGCTCATAAATACATCACCTGAACAAATTAGACCAATTGCAGATGTGTGTTCGCCTACTTCTGCAACTGCTTGTTTTGCAACTTCGATTAATTTTTCATCTGAATGGTACGCTGCTGGCATACCCGCCATTTGACCAATTTCATAACCAAAAGCAGTTACGTCTACATCATGATGACGTACTTCATCAGAAATGACGATATCGCCCACTTTAAGCGACGTATCAAAACCACCTGCTGAACCTGTATTAATAACAACATCTGGTTGATATTTTTCTAATAAAATAGTAGTAGACATTCCAGCGTTTACTTTTCCGATACCACTTTTTAATAGTACAACGTCCTTGCCTTCGTATGTACCTGTTGTGTATTCACTGTTTGCGATACTTTCTGTTGTTGTATTTTCTAATGCAGCTCTTAGTAATTCTACTTCTTGCTCCATTGCTCCGATTACGGCAATTTTCATAAAATTTATTCCTCCAATATTTAGACACTGTTCTAAAAATAATCAATTCACTAGCTATCCGTCAAGGAAAAGTGCGATTAATTACTATCCAATGAGTTTAACACTTCTAGCTTCACGGGTTTCCAGCCTTCACCATTAATCCATTCTATGCTAACACGGTATTTTTTCTCACTATCCATTGATGTGACAACTGCAATTGCTGACTGTGCGTTACCATTATTACGAACGCTCTTAATAATACTGTCCTCTTGCTGTAAATCAATCACACTAAAAATTGCTTTTAGCTTTTCTTCATAATCAATATTTCCTTTTTCAAATGTTGATACATGTTCCCCGGTTTGTTCAGTAGGATACGCTTGCCAATTGGGATCGGTTTGTACTTCTGTTACGTTTGGATCTGATGAAGAGGTTACATTAGCTTCAGGAGCCTGAGATGTTTCATCTGTTGTTTCGTCTTCAGAGGGCTCTGTTTCGCTTTTTTCCTCTTTTGAAAGGCTAGCTTCATTTTCTTCTTTAGAAGACGTCTCCGTATCCTTGTCGACTGTTTCTGCTTGTTCTGGTGCTTCTGCTTCGTCAGTAACGGGTTTCGTATCTTTTGAAAGAATAAACCAAAGTGTACAAATAATTAATACCGCAACAATTGCGATTAAATAATTTAAATAGTGATTGACCTTATTAAATTTTGAATCATTTGTTTTTTGTTCCGCATACTGTTGTCGTGTTTGAAATCGTTTTTTACGTTCCATTTCATCTCCCCCTATGCATGCATCTATTTTAGCATTAGAAAAACACATTTTGTACTTCAATCATTCAAAATGACGTTTTTTCTTCTGTAATTTCCTCAAAAACTAATTATTACTCCAAAAAGAAAAGCAGTTAGCATACTTCGCTAACTGCTTCATATTTTTTAAAAATTATTTAATTTTTAAAATAACAACTTCCATATCTCCGCCTGGTGTTGTTAATTTAACAACGTCATCTACATGCTTGCCCATTAACGCTTTTGCGATTGGTGAATCATTTGAAATTTTACCTTCAATTGGATCCGCTTCTGCAGAGCCTACGATTGTGTATGATTCTTCAAAGTCAGCACGTTTACCGTTAATTAACTCATCAAATGTAACTGTTTTTCCTAACGATACAGCAGTTGTTGTTCCATCTTCTGTAATAATTAATGCATTTCGTAAC
>JAZUES010000117.1:0-22992 GCA_045640265.1 Solibacillus sp. | reverse complement strand
ATTCATGAACAAATGTGATATGGTTGACGATGAAGAATTATTAGAATTAGTAGAAATGGAAATCCGTGACCTACTAACTGAATATGACTTCCCAGGCGACGATCTTCCAGTAATCAAAGGTTCAGCTCTTAAAGCTTTAGAAGGTGAAGCTGAATGGGAAGAAAAAATCGTTGAACTTATGAACGCTGTAGACGAATATATCCCAACTCCAGAACGTCAAACTGACAAACCATTCATGATGCCAATCGAGGATGTATTCTCTATCACAGGTCGTGGTACAGTTGCAACTGGTCGTGTTGAACGTGGTCAAGTTAAAGTTGGTGACGTAGTTGAAATCGTTGGTATCAGCGAAGAAGCTAAACAAACAACTGTAACAGGTGTTGAAATGTTCCGTAAATTATTAGACTATGCTGAAGCTGGTGACAACATCGGTGCATTACTACGTGGTGTTGCTCGTGAAGAAATCCAACGTGGTCAAGTATTAGCTAAACCAGGTACAATCACTCCACACACAAACTTCAAAGCAGAAGTTTATGTATTATCAAAAGAAGAGGGTGGACGTCATACTCCATTCTTCTCTAACTACCGTCCTCAGTTCTACTTCCGTACAACTGACGTAACTGGTATCTGTATGTTACCAGAAGGCGTAGAAATGGTTATGCCTGGCGACAACATCGAAATGACTGTTGAATTAATCGCTCCAATCGCTATCGAAGAAGGTACTAAGTTCTCTATCCGTGAGGGTGGACGTACTGTAGGTGCCGGCGTAGTAGCATCTATCCAAAAATAATTTTAGCTTTTAGCTAATTTTTCTAAAACAACCACCTTGTAGGGACGCTTGCAAGGTGGTTTTTTTGTACGCTTTATAGTTAAAAAGCATAATGTTTATTCAATATATGTATTTTATTTATATGAATGGTTTCGATTATAATCAGATGTAAGAGCAAGGGTTTTCCTTTTCTAATATTAGATAAGAGTTGTTCATTAAAAGGGGGATTTGATTTATGACAAACTATATTCAAGTAGGAAATTTACGTGTTGCAGATCTTTTATATAACTTTATTAATGATCGTGTATTGCCAAATAGTGGTGTTGAACAGGTAGTCTTTTGGGATGGTTTTGACACTTTAGTTCATGAGTTAGCACCTGAAAATAAAGCATTACTCACTCGTCGTGAAGAATTACAAGAGCAAATTAATAATTGGCATAAAGAAAATAAGGGGATTTTCGAACATGCCAATTATAAAGCATTTTTACAAGAGATTAGTTATTTAGAACCGAAAGTTGAAGATTTTGAAGTCGAAACAGAAAATGTTGACGAAGAAATTGCGTTTCAAGCAGGTCCTCAACTAGTAGTACCTGTTAGCAATGCGCGTTATGCAATTAATGCTGCAAATGCGCGTTGGGGTAGCCTTTATGATGCACTTTACGGTACAGATGTAATTAGCAATGAAGACGGTGCTGAGGCGGGCAAAGGTTATAATCCTGTACGTGGTGCAAAGGTTATTGCGTATTCGAAAAATTTCTTGGATCAAGCGGCTACATTAAAAGGTGCCTCACATAAGGATGTTTCAAGGTATGCAGTAGTTGACGGTGCATTACAAGTCACATTAACTAATGGTGATACAACAACACTAGTGCAAGCTGAAAAGTTAGTTGGCTATCAAGGTACGGCGGAAGAACCGACTGTGATATTACTTAAAAACAATGACTTACACATTGAGGTTCAAATCGATCGTAATCATCCAATCGGAAAAGATGATGCAGCTGGTGTAAAAGACGTGTATTTAGAATCTGCTATTACAACAATTATGGATTGTGAAGATTCCGTTGCTGCTGTTGATGCAGAAGATAAAGTCGAAGTGTATTCAAATTGGTTAGGATTAATGAAAGGAAATCTATCAGCGACTTTTGAAAAAGGGTCAAAAACGATGACACGTACATTAAATCCAAATCGTCTATACACAGGAGTTAATGGTGAAACGGTTACATTAAATGGACGTTCATTAATGTTCATTCGTAATGTAGGTCATTTAATGACAAACCCTGCGATATTATATAGCGGTCAAGAAGTACCTGAAGGAATATTAGACGGTGTCGTAACGAGTTTAATCGCCAAGCATGAAATTCTAGGCAATACTCAACATAAAAATTCGCAAAAAGGTTCTGTTTATATTGTAAAACCGAAAATGCATGGTTCACAAGAAGTAGCGTTTGCGAATAAATTATTTGCACGCATTGAAGATTTAATTGGCTTAGAACGTTTCACATTAAAAATTGGCGTAATGGATGAAGAGCGTCGTACTTCGCTAAATTTAAAAGCATGCATTAAAGAAGTAAAAAATCGTGTCGTGTTCATTAATACGGGTTTCTTAGATCGTACAGGTGATGAAATTCATACGTCGATGGAAGCAGGAGCAATGATTCGTAAAGGTGAGATGAAAACATCGACTTGGTTAACATCTTATGAAAAGTCAAATGTGCTTGTTGGCTTAGATGCGGGGTTACAAGGGCGTGCTCAAATTGGTAAAGGTATGTGGGCGATGCCAGATTTAATGGCAGAAATGATTAAGCAAAAAGTTAGTCATCCTAAAGCAGGTGCCAATACGGCATGGGTACCATCTCCGACTGCCGCAACACTACATGCTACACATTATCATGAAATAAATGTGAAAGATGTACAAAAGGGCATTGCAAGTTCAGAGGATTTAGTAGATGCAATTTTAGAAATTCCGGTTGCTACAAATACAGACTGGACAACGGAAGAAATTCAAAATGAGCTTGATAACAATGCACAAGGTATTTTAGGGTATGTGGTTCGTTGGGTAGAGCATGGAGTTGGTTGTTCAAAAGTGCCGGATATTCATGACATCGGTTTAATGGAAGACCGTGCGACATTACGTATTTCAAGTCAGCATGTAACGAACTGGTTACATCATGGCATTTGTACAAAAGCACAAGTAGAAGAGACATTAAAGCGCATGGCAAAAGTAGTAGATGAGCAAAATGCAGATGATCCAGAATATAAACCAATGGCAGCGGATTTTGAAGAGTCTGTGGCGTTCCAAGCAGCAAGTGATTTAATATTTAAAGGGTATCAACAACCAAGTGGTTATACAGAACCAATTTTACACAAAAGACGTTTAGAAGCAAAAGCCAAACAAAAGGTGAATGCATAATAACATGTAACGCTAATTCATTTAAATGAATTAGCGTTTTTTTCGGTTTTGTGGAGGAAACTCAAGAAATATCAGCTCAGGTGAGTGAATGAAAATTGTAAAATGATTGGTAAAGAGTTAGAAATCCTCTAGGCAACTATTTTATTTTAAACAAATTCATGTGCAAGTCGGATAAACTCTCGTACCGAAAACGGTAAATATTTTTTTTTCTTCCAAACAACTCCGAGTTCTAGATTAATTGTTTCTTTTCTGAAAGGGATGCATTTTATTGAACTATTAGGTATTTTTTCAGCAATTTTTTTAGGTAACAATGCAATACCTAGTTTTGCCTGAACCATTTCGGTAAATAAGTCCTTTTGGGTCGTTTCACAAGCAATCGTTGGGAAAAATCCGTATTTCGAGCATTCTTCAATGATGCGATCATATAAGATGAAGTCTTTTCTATAAATAATAAAGGCTTCATTCATTAAATCAGATAATTCAACTGATTCCAGCTGTGCAAGTGGATGATCCTCGTGAACAATTAGCTGCAAAGGATCGATTAAAAAGCTGATTGTTTCTAAATTATCATTTGTCGATGTAGTGCTACATACTAACCCAACATCAAGCTCCCCTGCATCGATTTCTTGGCGGATGCGTTTTGTACCTACTTCAGTTAAAAGAATTTCAATATAAGGATGTTGTTCTTTATAATAACTAATTAATTTTGAAAAAAATTCTGCACCGACAATTGGTGGAATGCCGATACGAATTTGTCCCTTTTTCAAATCCATTATATCCGTTAGTTCTGAGCGTAAATTTTGAAAGGCTAATAAGACATGCTGAGCATTAACAAGTACAGCCTCCCCTGCATCTGTCAATTCAAGCTTCTTTGAGGACCGATAAAATAAAGGAACGCCAAGTTCTACTTCTAAATTTTGAATCGCTTTACTAATAGATGGCTGTGATATGTGGAGGGTAGCTGCTGCTTTCGTGAAACTCAAATGCCTTGCCACCTCTGCAAAGTACTCTAACTGACGGATATCCATGAAATCTCTCCTCAAACAATTTCCCCTATTATAATATAATTTTTGATTATTTAGAAATCAGCGCTATTAAAAAAAGTCTCTGTTCTATATGTTTAATAAAGTATGCCTAACTATATTATAAGTATATTGTACCTATTAAAGAATTATTTGGAAAACAAATTTATACATGTACATACAAGTTGTGATAATATGAATTTGTATATAGGAGCTGTTAAAACAATGAAAAAATATGAGTTAGTTAAGCAGGGTATTAAACAATTTATTATAGCAGGGCATTATCAGCCAAACCAAAAAATAAGTTCAGAAGCAGAAATGACTGACAAATTCGGCGTTAGTCGTCATACAGTAAGAAAAGCTATTAATGATTTAGTCAATGAAGGTTGGCTTTATACGGAGCAAGGTGCAGGTACATTTTGTGCTGATCGTTCAGAATCAAAAATCCCCCCTAAACCTGGTTCAGAAAAAACTATAGCGCTTGTCACGACGTATATTTCAAATTATATTTTTCCAAAAATTATTGAAGGGGTAGAGTCTTATTTAAGTAGCAGAGGGTATACGTTATTACTGTATAGTACCAATAATGATTTGCAGAAAGAAAGACAATGCTTAGAAAATATTTTAGAGCGTGAAATAGCAGGATTAATTGTTGAGCCAACAAAAAGTAATTTTTATAATCCGAACTTTAAGTATTATTTAAAATTTGAAAGTGAAAATATACCGTATTTAATGTTAAATGCGACATATCCAGAGCTTACCCCACCTAACATTACATTAGATGACGAGGGTGGTGCATTTTTGCTTACGGAGCATTTAATCCAGCTGGGGCATACTCGAATTGTGGGATTATTTAAAATTGATGACCGTCAAGGGGCAAGACGTATGCAAGGATATATAAGAGCACATAGAGAATATGATATTGCATTAAATCCTAATAGAATGCTAGCGGCAACAAAAGATGATTGGGAGAATACTTTAAGTGTTGAGTTTAAAAATTTATTTACTGAAAGCGCTTCCCCAACCGCAATCGTATGTTATAACGATGAAGTAGCAATAGAAGTATTAGATGTGCTACGTGAACTTGAATTAAATGTACCAGGCGATGTATCAATCGTGGGCTTCGATGATTCTAATTTAGCAACAGCTTCAGAGGTAAAGCTTACAACTATTCGACATCCACAATTTGAAATGGGACGCTTAGCCGGAGAAAAGATGGTTCAATTAATTGAGCAAAAGGAAAAGGTCGAAACGCTAGAAGTTCAATTTGAACCACTTTTAATTGTTAGACATTCCACAGAGAAAATAAATCGATGTCCAAAAACCCTTATAATTTAAGGGTTTTTTGCTTTTTTCGAGAAAAAGTCGAAATAAAAGTATAAAAACAAGTATTTTTTTTGTAGCTAACTTGTACTTACAAGTTGTATTATATAAATGTAAGCGTAAACACTTTTTGTTGTTCTTTACATTTATTGCCTAAATAATAGGCGATAAATGTTTTGATAAATATTTTATTAATAAAAGGGAGATGTTCATGAGTGAAAAAATTATTAGGGGTAATTTTTTTATTAGTAATGGCATTCACACTGGTTGCTTGTAATAGTGATGAAGGCTCATCCACAGGTGATAACGGGGGTGGCGACGAAGGTTTTGTAGGTATAGCGATGCCAACAAAATCATCAGAGCGTTGGGTGTATGATGGTGAAAACATGGAAAAAGAGTTTAAAGCATTAGGCTACAAAACGGATTTACAATATGGTGAAGACGTAATTGAAAACCAAGTTGCTCAAATTGAGAACATGATTACAAAAGGTGTAGATATTTTAGTAGTTGCACCGATTGATGGGGAGTCTTTAACAGAAGTATTACAAAAGGCTGGAGATCAAGATATTAAGGTTATTTCGTATGACCGCTTAATTAAAGGTACAGAGAATATTAGTTACTACGCTACATTTGATAACTTCAAAGTAGGTGTATTACAAGCTTCATATATTGTAGAGAAGCTAGGCTTAGAAGATGGAAAAGGGCCTTTTAATATCGAGTTATTCGCTGGCTCTCCAGATGATAACAATGCATACTTCTTCTTCGATGGTGCAATGTCTGTTTTAAATCCTTACATTGAGTCAGGTAAATTAGTAGTGCAAAGTGGTCAAACAGATATGAAGCAAGTTGCAACATTGCGTTGGGATGGTGCCACAGCACAAACTCGTATGGATAATATTTTAAGTTCTAAATATTCAACTGAACGCGTTGATGCTGTTTTATCACCATATGATGGTATTAGTATTGGTATTATCTCTTCGCTTAAAGGCGTAGGTTATGGTACAGGTAGTAATCCATTGCCAGTTATTACAGGCCAAGACGCTGAGTTAGCCTCTGTAAAATCAATTATTGCGGGCGAGCAAACGCAAACAGTATTTAAAGATACACGTGCATTAGCGAAAAAAGCTGTAGAAATGGCTGATGCTGTATTAAAAGGTAATGAAGCAGAAGTAAATGATACAGAAACCTACGACAATGGTAAAAAAGTTGTACCTTCATATTTATTGGAGCCTACTTCTGTTGATGTTTCAAACTATGAAAAAGAATTAGTAGATTCAGGTTACTGGTCAAAAGAAGATTTAGGACAATAATCTTAAGACATTGTGGATGCTGCCTGCACGTAAGTATAGTGGGGCAGTGTTCATACATATAAATGGGGTGAATGGTATGTCATCAATTTTATTAGAAATGAAAAATATCACGAAAACATTCCCGGGTGTAAAAGCTTTAGATAATGTAAATCTACAAATAAATACAGGTGAAATTCATGCATTATGTGGGGAAAATGGTGCGGGAAAATCAACTTTAATGAAAGTCTTAAGTGGCGTTTATGAGCATGGTAGCTATTCAGGTGATATTTTATTCGACAACAACGTTTGCGAATTTAAGAATATTAAGCAAAGTGAAGACCTTGGTATCGTAATTATTCACCAAGAATTAGCGTTATTCCCATATCTATCAATCTCTGAAAATATCTTTTTAGGTAATGAACAAGTAAAACGCGGAATTATTGATTTCAATGAAACAATTTCAAAAGCAAAAAAATTATTAAAAATTGTAGGATTAAAAGAATCGCCAAATACACCCGTTAATAAATTGGGAGTAGGGAAGCAGCAACTTGTGGAAATTGCAAAAGCAATTTCGAAAAATGTAAAATTGCTAATTTTAGATGAGCCTACTGCTGCATTAAATGAAGATGACAGTGAAAATCTTTTAAACTTATTGCTTGAATTTAAAAATCAAGGAATTACCTCGATTATCATTTCTCATAAATTAAATGAGATTGCGAAAGTGGCAGATTCCATAACAATCCTACGTGATGGCAAGTCGATTGAAACACTCGATATGAAGCAAGGTGTCACAGAAGATAGGATTATAAAAGGAATGGTTGGTCGTGATTTAACAAACCGTTATCCAGACCATACACCGAATATTGGAGAAATCATTTTTGAAGTAAAAAATTGGACTGTTCAAGATGAAAATAACCCCGAACGGAATATTGTTGAAGATATAAATTTCAATATTCGTAAGGGAGAAGTTGTTGGTATTGCAGGCTTAATGGGGGCAGGACGCACAGAGCTAGCCATGAGTATTTTCGGTCGTGCCTATGGGAAGAAAATTAAAGGACAACTGATTAAGGAAGGGAAAGAGTTAAAGTTAAAAAATGTTACTGAAGCAATTAAAAATGGGATTGCTTATGTAACAGAAGATCGCAAATCATACGGTCTCGTGTTAGAAGAAGATATTAAAACAAATATTACTCTAGCAAATTTACCGAAAATTTCGAAAAATAATATTATAGATCATAATAAGGAAATTCTAGAGGCAGAGGGTTACCGCACAAGAATGAACATTAAGACGCCGAGTATTTTACAAAAGGCAGTAAATTTGAGTGGAGGCAACCAGCAAAAGGTTGTATTAAGTAAATGGATTTTTGCCGAGCCCGACATACTAATTTTAGATGAGCCAACACGTGGTATTGACGTTGGGGCAAAATATGAAATCTATTCCATTATTAATGAGATGGCTGACTTAGGAAAGGGTATTCTAGTAATCTCGTCTGAGTTGCCTGAAATTTTAGGTATTTGCGATCGAATTTACGTTATGCGAGAAGGAAATTTTACAGCAGAATTTGAGCGTAGTGAAGCGACACAGGAAAAAATTATGAAATTCATGACACAGACTGGGGTGGAACATAATGAAAACACTTATCAACTTATTTAAAAGTAATATTAGGCAGTATGGGATGGTATTGGCATTATTTTTGATTATGGTGCTATTTCAAATTACTACATCAGGTGTTCTATTAAAGCCCTTAAACATAACAAATTTAATCTTACAAAATAGCTACATATTAGTATTAGCTATTGGTATGTTATTAGTCATTTTATTAGGTCATATCGATTTATCTGTAGGATCGGTTGTAGCATTTGTAGGAGCAATGTCGGCAGTTTTTATGGTAAATATGGGCCTACCAGTATGGTTATCTGTTATTTTGTGCTTAATTATTGGTGCAATCATCGGAGCATGGCAGGGATTTTGGGTTGCCTTCTTAAAGGTACCTGCGTTCATTGTTACGCTAGCCGGGATGCTCATCTTCCGGGGATTAACCATGCTTGTACTCAATGGGCAATCTATTGCACCATTCCCAGAGTCATTCCGTAAAATGAGCACAGGATTTTTACCTGGGTTTGGTAAAACGGGTGATTTGGATATTTTAACTTTAATAGTAGGCTTTATCATTTCCCTTATCTTAATTTGGGGTGATTTGAGAAAACGTAAGCAACAACTTTCATATAATTTCGAAGTACTGCCAATGTGGTTATTTATTCTAAAACAAGTATTTATCGTATCGGTGATTATGATATTTGCTTATTTCTTAGCTTCATATGAAGGTATTCCTAATATTTTAGTTATCTTAGTTGTACTTATTGTAGCTTATTCATTCTTCACGAACAAAACAGTAACAGGACGTCATTTATACGCTTTAGGTGGCAATGAAAAGGCCGCAAAGCTATCTGGTATTAAAACAAAATGGTTAACGTTTTGGGTATTTGTCAACATGGGTGTTCTTGCTGCACTTTCAGGCTTACTATTTGCGGCTCGCTTAAATGCAGCAACACCAAAAGCAGGTAACTCATTTGAGTTAGATGCCATTGCAGCCGTATTTATCGGTGGTGCCTCAGCATATGGTGGAATTGGTACCATTATCGGAGCTGTTGTTGGTGGTTTAGTAATGGGTGTGCTAAATAACGGGATGTCTTTAATAGGCTTAGGTGTAGACTACCAACAAACAATCAAAGGACTTGTATTATTAATTGCCGTTGGATTTGACGTGTACAACAAAAATAAATCTGCTTGATAAGGGAGTGTTGGTCAAATGCAATATCGCCGACTAGGAGACACAGATTTGCAAGTAAGTGAAATCAGTTTTGGAACATGGGGTATAGGTGGTGGATGGGGGCATTCTGATAAAACAGAAGCCCTTAATGGCCTAGCTAGAGCAATGGATTTAGGGGTTAATTTTTTTGATACAGCTGATGTGTATGGCAGTGGGCGTAGTGAAGAGTTACTATGCAAAGCAACAAAGGGAAAAGAGGATCAAATTCATATTGCCTCTAAGTTTTGTCGAGCAGGAGATATTTATGACCCCTATACATACTCAGAAGAAGCGGTACGTTCTTACTGTGAAGCAAGCTTAAAAAGATTAGGACGCGAACGAATTGATTTATATCAAATTCATTGTCCCCCGTTAGAGATTTTACAAAATACAGATGTATTTGATGTGCTAGATAAGCTTCAACTTGAAGGGAAGATTCGTCATTATGGCGTAAGTGTTGAGACTGTCGAGGAAGGACTGTTTTGCTTAGAGCAGTCAGGCGTGAAGGCTTTACAAGTCATTTTTAATATTTTCCGTCAAAAACCATTAGACCAACTACTACCTCTTGCCCAAAAACAAGGTGTAGGCATTCTTGCGCGTGTACCGTTGGCGAGTGGTTTGCTGACAGGTAAATTTACAAAACAGTCGAGCTTTGCCGAAAATGATCATCGTTCATTTAACGCAAACGGAGAAAGTTTTAATGTTGGCGAAACATTTGCTGGTCTTGAATTTACAAAAGGTGTGGAATTAAGCAATCAGTTGTCCTGGATCGCGGAAGGGCGTGATTCTATGACGAGTGCAGCACTACGTTGGATTTTAGATCAACCTGAAGTGACTTGTGCGATTCCTGGTTTTAAAACGGTTCAGCAAGTAGAACAAAATTTAGCGGCAGTCCATGCCAAACCATTTACAAGTAAAGAACGACAAAAGCTTGCTGATTTTTATGTGCATGAAGTAAGTAATCATATCCGCGGCCCTTATTAAGGAAATGTCATGCAAGAGCAATAAGTAATGGGAGGATCAACATGGAACAGACTAAATATTCGTTAGGGATTGATTACGGTTCTGAATCTGGAAGAGCTGTACTTTTGAATTTAAGTAATGGCGAAATAGTTGCAGAAGCAGTCATGGAATACCCGCATGGTGTAATTGTAGACAAGTTACCAGGATTAGATGTGAAGCTAGGAAAAGACTGGGCATTACAAAATCCAGATGATTATGTAGATGTTTTTGTAGCAACTGTATCAGATGTATTAAAACAACAACCATCTATTGGGGTAGAAGATATTATTGGTATTGGTATTGATTTTACAGCGTGTACAATGCTCCCTGTTAAATATGATGGCACACCACTTTGTAAGCTAGAGGAATATCGTAGTAATCCACATAGTTGGGTGAAACTTTGGAAACATCATGCTGCACAAGAAGAAGCAAATCGACTAAATGATATTGCAGCAAGTCGAGGTGAAAAGTTTTTACAACGCTATGGAGGGAAAATATCCTCAGAATGGTTGATTCCGAAAATTTGGCAAATTTTAAATGAAGCACCTGAAATTTATGAAGCTAGTAACCGTTTCATTGAAGCTGCAGACTGGATTGTGTGGCAGTTGACGGGTAATGAAACAAGAAATGCGTGTACAGCAGGTTATAAGGCAATCTGGCATAAGCAAGATGGCTATCCGGACAAAGCATTTTTTGCAAGTTTAGATCCACGTCTTGAAAACCTTGTAGAAGAGAAGTTAGGAACAGTCATTTCAGAGTTAGGTGATAGAGCAGGTGGGTTAACAAATGAAATGGCTAAGCGGACAGGCTTATTACCTGGTACCGCTGTAGCAATTGGTAATGTTGATGCTCATGTGTCGGTTGCCCCAGCAGGTGTTACACAACCGGGTACGATGTTAATGATCATGGGCACTTCTACATGTGATATTTTGTTAGATGAAGAAGAGCATTTAGTTCCAGGCATTTGTGGTGTAGTAGAAGGTGGCGCTGTACCTGGGCTATTTGGCTATGAGTCTGGGCAAAACGCAGTAGGTGATATTTTTGCCTGGTTTACAAAGAACTGTGTCCCAGCAAGCTATCATGAAGAAGCATTAGCGCAAAGAATTTCGATTCATACACTATTAGAAGAGCGTGCGGCTAAATTAGAAGTTGGAGAAAGTGGCTTATTAGCGCTCGATTGGCATAACGGGAATCGTTCGATATTAGTGGACACAGATTTAACGGGCTTAATTGTTGGCTTAACATTGCACTCAAAGCCAGAAGAAATTTACCGCGCATTAATTGAAGCGACTGCTTTTGCGAAAAAGGTAATTATTGATGCCTATCGTAATAATGGTGTGCGTGTCGATCATTTAGTAGCATGTGGTGGTCTACCTCATAAAAACCAATTATTGATGCAAATTTATGCTGACGTAACAGGATTAGATGTCGCAATCACTGCGCATCTACAAACACCTGCAGTAGGTTCAGCAATGTATGGAGCTGTTGCTGCTGGTCGTGAAGCGGGTGGCTTTGATAATATCGTAACGGCTGCAGAGAAATTAGCACGTCTTAAAGATAAAAAAATTGTACCAAACGTTGAAAATCATCAAAAATATGAAGCTTTATATAAAGAGTATGTACTACTACATGATTATTTTGGTCGTGGTGAGAATGATGTCATGAAACGATTAAAAGCAATTAAAAATAGTTATAACTAAAAGCTGAGAACGAGGTGAATGTAATGCTTGAACAACTTAAACAACAAGTATTAGAGGCAAATTTACAATTACCAGAACATCATCTTGTGACGTTTACTTGGGGAAATGTTAGTGGAATCGATCGTAAAAGTAGACTTGTTGTCATAAAACCAAGTGGTGTAGAGTATTCAAAACTGCAAGCTGAAGATATGGTAGTGGTGGATTTAGAAGGTAACGTAGTTGAAGGACACTTAAAGCCATCTTCTGATACAGCCACCCATTTAGCACTATATAAAGAATTTGAGGATATCGGCGGCATTGTGCATACACATTCACAGTGGGCAACCATTTGGGCACAAGCTGGAAGGTCAATACCTGCTCTTGGCACCACACATGCGGATTATTTTTATGGGGAAATCCCTTGCACTCGTAAAATGAAAAAGCATGAAATCGAAGGTGCGTATGAATTAGAAACGGGTAATGTCATTATTGAAACATTTGCTGGCAAGAGTCCTGCTGAATTGCCAGGGGTTTTAGTTAATAATCATGGGCCATTTTGTTGGGGAAAAGACGCCCATAACGCAGTACACAATGCGGTTGTGTTAGAAGAAATTGCAAAAATGGCATATCATTCACTTACACTACAACCTAATGTAAAGGCAATTGATCAAGAATTATTGGATAAGCATTATTTACGCAAGCATGGAGCAAAAGCGTATTACGGCCAGGATAAATAAATGAAATTGCTAGGGAAGGTTGATTCTCTAGCTTTTTTTATGGAATAACAAAGAAAAAGACTATTTGGCAATCCAAATAGTCTAATTTTATTAGTGCGTTCGTGTTGACCAATAAATATCATTCCAACGTAATTCGTTTCTAAACTGCCCTAGCTTTGTATCGTTATTAATAAATACACATTCAATGCCCGTCATTTCAGCCCAATCACTTAGTTGATCCGGAGATAGTGCTAATGAAAATACGGTATGATGTGCGCCACCTGCATATATCCATGCTTCTGTAGAGTCACGTAATGACGGCTCTGGCTTCCATAATACACGTGCAACTGGTAGGTTTGGCATAGATTGCTCTACCTTTACGGCTTCCACTTCATTGACAATCAGTCGGAAGCGGTTCCCTAAGTCAACTAATGAAGCTACAACGCCTTTACCTGTAAGACCATCAAACGTCATACGTGCTGGATCTGCTTTACCACCGATAGATAATGGGTGTACTTCAAGTTTAGGCTTACTTGCAGCAATTGTCGGGCAAATTTCTAACATATGTGCACCTAAAATTAACTCGTTTCCTTTTTCAAAGTGGTATGTGTAATCTTCCATAAAGGAAGTCTTCTCACCGGCAGCCATAATTTTTAATATTCGAGTCATTGCGGCTGTTTTCCAATCACCCTCGCCACCGAAGCCGTAGCCTTGTCCCATTAGACGTTGGACAGCTAGACCAGGAAGTTGCTTCATGCCATGTAAATCTTCGAAAGTTGTTGTAAAAGCACCGAAGTTTCCATCGATTAAGAAGTTTCTTAGCCCAATTTCAATACGTGCTTGTTCTTCAATCGATGCCCAAAGATTTGGTGTAGATTTCAGAGCTTGATCAATTTCGTATAACTCAGTATATTGGTCTAATAAGGCCTTTAAATCTGAACTTGAAACATCATTTACACGTTCTACTAAATCACCAATACCATAACCGTTAATAGACCAGCCAAATTTGATTTGTGCTTCTACTTTATCTCCTTCAGTTACTGCCACATCACGCATATTGTCGCCAAAACGTGCTACTTTTAAAGACTTACTTTCCATGAAAGCCACTGAAGAATATGTCCACTCACGAATGCGTTGAATTACTTCTTCATCTTGCCAAAAGCCTGTAATGACTTTTCTTGGGATATTCATTCTTGCGCCAATAAAGCCAAATTCACGATCGCCATGAGCAGATTGATTTAAATTCATAAAGTCCATATCGATAGAATCCCATGGAATATTTTTATTGAATTGTGTGTGCAAGTGTAATAATGGTTTTTGTAAAATGCTTAAACCAGCAATCCACATTTTTGCTGGAGAAAATGTATGCATCCATGTAATAATACCTGCACAATTGTCGTCTGCATTTGCTTCTATGCATAATTTTCGAATGGCATCCGCAGTTGTTAAAATTGGTTTATATTCGACTTTGAAATTAAGTAGTGTGTGATTATTTAACTGAGAAGCAATAATTTTTGAATGCTCTTCTACTTCTCTTAATGTATCTTCCCCATAAAGATGCTGACTACCTGTAACAAACCAAAACGTGTAATCCCTTACATTTAACATGGTACATCCCCCTGATAACTAAAAATTTGTATGTACAATTAGTAGTAGCTTATAGCATAAATTATGAAACTCTGCTGCTCCTAAATGAGAGTAAAAGACTTATATTAATGAAATAGCTAATTCCACTCACTAATATAAGTAAATAAATATATGCTAAAAATATCAAACTTGTACGTATAAGTTATTATATTCCATAATTAACTATAAAAACAACAATAGTGAGAAAATTATGTAAAATACTATTTTGAATGTAGTTACATATGTAATTCAATAATGGGAGTAATGGAGCGTGTTATATTAATTTTTAAAGAAGGAGTGATTGGTGATGAAAGTATTTTTAATAGAAGATGATGCATCTATTTATGAGTTAGTGAAGGAACGGCTACAGCAGTGGTCATTACCTGTAACCGGGTCTACTGATTTTCAAAAGGTAATGGACGACTTTGAAAGGGAGCAACCCCATTTAGTAATCATCGATATCCAATTACCGGCCTATGACGGGTTTCATTGGTGTCGTGAAATTCGAGCGATTTCGAATGTGCCAATAATTTTTCTTTCCTCGCGGGATCACCCAATGGATATGGTGATGGCGATGCAAATGGGCGCCGATGACTTTGTACAAAAGCCGTTCCACATGGAAGTGTTAATCGCAAAAGTACAAGCATTACTGCGTCGCGTGTATGATTATCAGGAAAATGTTACGCATGATTTAGAAAATTGGTGTGGTGCCGAGATTCATTATGACAGGGCAACGGTGCATTATACAGGCAAACAAATTGAATTAACAAAAAATGAATTGTTTATTTTGAAAGTGTTAGTAAAGGCAAAGGGGCAAATTGTGTCACGTGACGAATTGATGCGCAAGCTTTGGGATGATGAGCGCTTTGTGAACGATAACACATTAACGGTCAATGTGAATCGCTTGCGCCAACGTTTAGAGGAAATTGGGTTAATCGATGTAATTATTACGAAAAAAGGACTCGGATATATGGCGGTGGAGCAATGATTCAATTATTTTTGAAACAGTATATTCCGTGGATATGCTTTACGGTCCTATTGCAACTGTTTCTGAATTTAATTCTATACGTAGATAAAGGATTCCAGAGTGTTTCGTTTATATATATGAATTTTGTTTGGTTCATTTTGTTTTTTTGTTTTTTAATTTGGCGTTATGCCAAAGATAGAAAGCATATGAAGGATTATGAGGGACGTACTGGCGATTATTTGACCGTTGTACATGAAGATTATATGGAACAGCTCAGCGATATGAAAGTAGAAGTGCAAGAGCAAAAATTAATTGTATTAGAGCATCAAGACGAGCTTTTAGCATGGGTACATGAAATGAAATCTCCATTGACGGCCATGCAGCTACTCGCTGAAAAAGTAGATAATGCGGAGCTAAAAGAACGGATTGAAAATGAATGGTTACGACTCTATTTATTATTAGATCAACAACTCCATGCGACTAGACTACTGACGATTGAACAAGATAATCGTATTGAAAAAATTTCAGTAAAAGATGTCATTGTAAATGAAGTAAAGGCGCTTCGCAGTTGGTGTTTTGAAAAGAATTTAGCAATTGAACTAAAGGATGTCGATGTTTTTGTCTTGTCTGATGCTAAGTGGCTTGGCTTTATTACAAGGCAAATTTTATCGAATGCCGTTAAGTATAGCTATACAGGTGGTGAAATTCGATTGTTTACAACACATGAAGATGGACAAGTTGTGCTGCAAATTGAAGATGATGGTGTCGGCATTAAGCGTGAAGATTTACCACGTGTGTTTAGAAAATCCTATACAGGAACAATTGGACGTGAAACGAGTGCGGCAACTGGAATGGGGCTTTATTTGGCAAAGCAAGCCGCAGATTCACTTCATTTAAAGTTAGCGATTACTTCAACTGAAATGGCTGGTACAACCGTGAAAATTTATTTTCCTCAACAGAACGATTATATAAAAACATTCGCAATGTGACGAAGTTGTCACTTACGAAGCGTCTTTGTCATGTAAATCAAACGATTCTAATTCGTAGAAACGGTAAAATTATAGCAACAGGGAGGATGATTTATATGAGCATATTAATCGCGCGTAAAGTTCGAAAAACATATGGTAAGCGTTCATTAACACAAGAAGTGTTAAAAGGCATTGATTTAGAAGTAGAAAAAGGGGAATTTGTTGGCATAATGGGGTCTTCAGGTTCAGGTAAAACGACATTATTAAATGTACTTTGTTCAATTGACCAAGTAACAGACGGATTCGTTGAAATTAATGGTCAAAAACTACAAGGTATGAAAGAACGTGCACTAGCGAAGTTTCGTCGAGAGGAACTTGGCTTCATTTTCCAAGATTATAATTTACTTGATACGTTAACGGTGAAAGAAAATATTTTATTACCGCTGTCAATCAGTTCGATTCCAAAAGCAGCTGCAGAGAAACGTTTACAGGAGCTAGTCGGGGTTTTAGGTATTGAAAATGTTTTAACAAAATATCCGAATGAAATTTCAGGAGGGCAAAAGCAGCGTACGTCTGCAGCCCGTGCACTTATATCGAATCCGTCACTTGTATTTGCTGATGAGCCAACCGGTGCGCTTGATTCGAAATCTGCGACAGCATTACTAGACAATTTATCGAGAATTAATCAATCAAAAAATGTGACGATTATGATGGTTACACATGATGCGGTGGCGGCAAGTTTCTGCTCACGTGTGTTGTTTTTAAAGGATGGTCAAATTTTTACGGAGCTTTATAAAGGAGATAAGTCGCGTACAGATTTCTTTCAGCAAATTTTAAGTACGCAAAGTGTTTTAGGCGGTGAGCAAGGTGAAGCTTAGTCAACTTGTTTTTAAAAGCATGCAGAAAAACATGAAGCATTACTATTTATACTTCTTCGCACTTATTTTTAGTGTAACGCTTTTTTTCTCGTTTGTGACATTGCAATATAACGAATCTATTATCGAAGCAACGAAAGCGAGCGGGACTGCTTCGTCTGGGTTTGAAGCCGCTTCATATATGCTGTACTTCATTGTACTTTTTTTCGTATTGTACGCTAATCATTTATTTATAAAGCGTCGCAGTAAGGAAATTGGGTTATATCAATTGATTGGGATGACCAAAGGGTTAGTTATTCGCCTTATTGCGTTTGAAAATATTTTATTATTTGCGGGTGCAGTAGGTATTGGGATGGTTACTGGGTTACTAAGCTCGCGTTTATTTGCAATGATCTTACTTAAGATTTTGCAATTTGATGCTGTCGTGACGATGACCTTTAGTAAAGTCGCAGTTGTAAATACACTTATCATATTTGGATTTTTACTTCTTATTATATTAGGACAAATGGCGTTTATGGTACTGAAGACAACATTATTATCCTTATTTACAGCTTCAAGACAAGCGGATGAGCGTGTGAAACGTTTTAGTGCGTTCCCGATGATAATGGGCGCAATTGGACTAGCACTTATTATTTACGGCTATTACAGTAGTACAAAGTTATTTTCTTCGGAAACGGGCAATAATCTCTTTTTAAACATGGTCATAATATTAGCGACAACGATTGGTGGGACATATTTCTTCTTCCGCTATTCGGTATCATTTTTAATGAATTTAGTGCGCTTGCGTAAAAAGGGCCATTTGAATTTGGCATACGTATTAGCGGTGACACCTATTATGCACCGTATGAAGGGCAATGCAAAGTCACTAACATTAATCACCGTATTAACAGCGGTATCATTAGCGATTACTACGTTGTCTTATATTAGTTATTACTCGGCTGAAAGTTCAGCTTATAGTCAAGTACCAGCAGATTATATTACAGTAGATGGTCGTGAAACGGCATTTTTGAAGTCGTTAGATGAAGCGGATATTGCTTATACAACAAGTCGATTTGACATAACATCTGTTCAAATGGATATGGCGGAATTTTTACCAGAAGATATGCTTGAAATGCTGCAGGGGAATACGCTTAGCGATACAATCGTTATTCCACTATCACAATATCAGCAATTACAACCGGACTTACAATTGATGCAAGGTGAAGCGATTATCACATCTTACAATGGATTTATGGCGAATATGTTCCCTATTGAAAGTGGTTTTACGATGACGCTCATGCATCAAGATCAAAAGTTCCCTGTAAAAGTGAAGCAAGTGGATGAGGAGTCGGTCTTAGCATGGCGTCTGACCAAGGGTGACTTTATCCTTGTCGCAGAAGATGCGTTATTTAAACAGTTCCAAAGCTTAAATGAAACATATCCAATTGGTACGACACCAAAGCAACAAACGTCAATAAATTTAGTCAAGGCATCAGATGAAGCATATGCTAAGGCAGAAAAGCTTTATAAGGAAACTGGCGCAAATCGTTTAAATGAATCAAAAACTAGTGAGGAAACAATTATATTAAGCTCACTTCAAGCTGAGACAAAATCCAACTTAAATATGTATGGTGTGTTGATATTTACGACAGCCTTTTTAGGGTTGGCCTTTTTACTTGCGACAGGCAGTATTTTATACTTCAAACAAATGTCTGAAGCAGATGAAGAAGTTGCTTCATATACAATTTTACGAAAAATTGGTTTTACAGAGCAAGAAATCATGCGTGGTATCGTTGTTAAACAGCTATTTAACTTCGGTGTGCCGCTGTTAATTGGTTTATTGCATAGTTACTTCGCGGTAAAATCAGGGTGGTTCTTATTTGGAAATGAACTAGTGACACCTTTGGTCATAACGATGCTACTTTACATCGCATTATACAGTGTATTCGCATTACTTTCGCTGAAATATTACAAAAAAGTGATAAAACAAGCGTTATAATTCTTTAAAACCGTCAATATTTTATTAATTGACGGTTTTTTTCCGTTGACGACTGGCTGATTTTCTTGTAACTTTAACACATTAGTAATTTAGCACACGAAAGTGAGTGGGAGAAATGAATGCAGTTCTAGTAGCGGTTGGCATTATGCTTATTTTAAGTTTACTGCGTATTAACGTCGTTTTATCGCTAACAATTGGCGCCATTATTGGTGGTCTTGCTGGTGGTTTAAATATAATAGATACAATCGAAGCGTTTGTGGATGGTCTTGGTGGCGGTGCAACAATCGCGCTAAGTTATGGATTACTTGGTGGATTTGCGTTAGCAATTTCGCGTACAGGTATTCCTGAAGTTTTAGTAAAAGCAATTTTAAAGTTGGTGCAGCGTGAAGGAGATTCACAAAAAAAAGGCTTAGCAAAATCGCTTATCTTTTTAGTATTACTAGCACTTGCGATTATGTCGCAAAATTTAATTCCCGTGCACATTGCATTTATTCCGTTAATCGTGCCTCCTATGATTAAGTTAATGAATATGCTAGAAATTGATCGTCGCTTAATTGCATGTATTTTAACATTTGGTTTAGTTATGCCATATATGTTCTTACCTTTTGGTTTTGGACTAATTTATCAAGACATTGTGGTTACACAGATGGGCTTAGCAGGCGTTGATGTTGCAATGAGTGATGTTCCTAAGGCAATGGCTATCGTTGCTATAGGAATGGCTGTTGGGCTTCTAGGAGCGTTTATCACGTATCGTAAGCCTCGCAAGTATGAAAACATAGAAATCGTAGCTTCTAATGAACCAGAAAAAGTAGTGAAAACTCGTAACCTTATTTTTGCAGCTGTTGCGTTAGTCGCTTCATTAGCCGTACAAATTCCAACTGATTCAATGATTATTGGTTCAATCGTCGGAATTGCTATTTTATATGTAACAGGTGCTTTAAAAATAAAAGAGGCAGATCAAGTACTTTCGGACGGCATGCGCATGATGGCATTCGTAGGATTTGTAATGATTTCTGCTAATGGATTTTCAGCTGTTATTACCGCAACAGGGGACGTTGAACCACTTGTTACGAATGCGATGAATATATTTGGTGGTAATGTAAGTGTAGCAGTATTCGTTATGTTAGTAGTAGGTTTAATCGTAACGTTGGGTATCGGCTCTTCTTTCGCAACCATTCCAATTATTGCAGCAATCTTTGTTCCTTTAGGTGTAGAGCTTGGTTTAAGTGATTTAGCAATTATTTGTTTAATCGGTACAGCTGGTGTTCTTGGGGATGCAGGATCTCCAGCATCAGACTCAACGCTCGGTCCAACATCAGGCTTAAATGTCGATGGACAACACAATCATATATGGGATACATGTGTTCCAACCTTTCTTTTCTACAACATTCCACAAATCATTTTCGGATGGCTTGCAGTTGTTTTCTTCCTATAATACAAGTATCACTCTCAGAAATTGAGAGTGATTTTTTTATAGTTACAGAGAAAATAAGAAGCTGTTTTTTTCAGAATATTATATATAAAGAACTTCCATTTCTTTTCAGTTGATTTCACCGGCATAGTCTTATATACTAGAAAACGGCTCAAAAGAGCGAACGTATATAAATGAAGAATAAAACATTATAAAAAAAGAATTTTGCTAAAACACTTGCGAACTTCTTTTTTATTGTATATAATGTTGAATGTTGGTCTTTGACTGCGATGAAGCGAGAGGTTGCCGACACACCCGGCCGCTTTGCCATGGCGGTGTGTAGGAGAAATTTTCGTGGAGAATGTCTAGAAAATAGGCGAGAAGGAGGGAAAGTAATGGCAAAACAAAAAATTCGTATTCGTTTAAAAGCGTATGATCACCGTATCCTTGATCAATCTGCTGAGAAAATCGTTGAAACTGCGAAACGTTCAGGTGCTGGTGTATCGGGTCCGATCCCACTACCTACTGAAAGATCTGTATACACGATCTTACGTGCGGTTCACAAATACAAAGATTCTCGTGAGCAATTTGAAATGCGCACACATAAACGTCTTATCGACATCGTTAACCCGACACCACAAACTGTCGACGCGTTAATGAAGCTTGATTTACCATCTGGCGTTGATATCGAAATCAAACTTTAATGGTAAAAACACAATATAAACTTTTTAAAAATTTACAGGAGGTGTGACAAATGACTAAAGGAATCTTAGGTAGAAAAATTGGTATGACTCAAGTTTTCGCTGAAAACGGAGATCTTATCCCAGTAACAGTAATCGAAGCTACTCCAAACGTAGTTTTACAAAAGAAAACTGTTGAAACTGATGGCTATGATGCAATCCAAGTTGGTTTTGAAGACAAGCGCGTTAAGCTTTCTAACAAACCTGAACAAGGCCACGTAGCGAAAGCAAGCACGGCTCCTAAGCGCTTCATCCGTGAGTTCCGCAACTTAGAAGTTGCTTCTTACGAAGTTGGTCAAGAAGTCAAGGTAGAAATTTTCGCAGAAGGCGATGTAATTGATGTAACTGGTGTTACTAAAGGTAAAGGTTTCCAAGGTGTAATTAAACGCCATGGTCAATCTCGTGGTCCTATGGCCCACGGTTCTCGTTACCACCGTCGTCCTGGTTCAATGGGTCCAGTTGCTCCGAACCGCGTATTTAAACAAAAGAAATTACCTGGTCAAATGGGTGGTACTGTTGTAACAATCCAAAACCTTGAAATCGTTAAGGTTGATGTTGAACGTAACCTACTATTAGTAAAAGGTAATGTTCCTGGTTCTAAAAAAGCATTAGTAACAGTTAAATCTGCTATTAAATCAAAATAATTCTCTTAAAGAAAGGAGGAAACAGGAATGACAAAGGTTTCAGTACTTAGTCAAACAGGTGCTTCAGTTGGTGAAATCGAATTAAACGATGCGATTTTCGGAATCGAGCCAAACGAAGCTGTATTATTCGACGCAGTTGTTGCTCAACGCGCATCATTACGTCAAGGTAATCACAAAGTTAAAAACCGCTCAGAAGTTGCTGGTGGTGGTCGTAAGCCATGGCGTCAAAAAGGGACTGGTCGTGCTCGTCAAGGTTCGATTCGCTCTCCACAATGGCGTGGCGGTGGTGTTGTATTCGGTCCTACTCAACGTAGTTACGCGTACAAACTACCTAAGAAAGTTCGTCGTTTAGCACTTAAATCTGCTTTATCTGCTAAAGTATTAGAACAAAACTTCTTAGTACTTGATGCATTAACATTAAATGCACCAAAAACTAAAGATTTCAAAGCAGTATTAACTGCATTAGAAATCAACAAAAAAGCTTTATTCGTAACTGCTGAAGTTAACGAAAATGTAGCGTTATCTGCCCGTAACATCCCTGGTGTTACAGTATTAACAGCTGAAGGAATCAACGTATTAGACCTATTAGGTCACGATAAAGTTGTTTTCACTCAAGACGCTGTGAAAAAAGTTGAGGAGGTGCTTGGATAATGGAAGCACGTGATATTTTAAAACGTCCAGTCATTACTGAGCGTTCTTCAGAAATTATGGCAGAGAAAAAGTATACTTTCGAAGTAGACACTCGCGCTAACAAAACTCAAGT
>JAZUES010000116.1:0-9340 GCA_045640265.1 Solibacillus sp. | reverse complement strand
AACACGTCCTATAACCCAAAACGCAGCTGGATCAACGGTTGAAACCAGCTGTATAAAAACCTGCATAGACAATGTTCCACTAAAAAAGGCACAAACGCTGATTTGACAGTGTTTGTGCCTTTTTGGTGCGTTCCCAAACTTGCATTTGGGAACGTTATTGGCTAATTTTTGTATGCTTTATAAATCCTTTTTTCATTAAAGCCCCTGTTAGTTAAATAAGGAACTGCTCAAAACATTATTCACTGTGGACTCAATTCAGGTCCCCAAGGAGCTGGTAATAAAGAATCTCCTTTGATATTTTGTCTCTTTAACCCTATTTTTTTTGCATAATAATCAAGCATCTCAAAAACAGTAAAACGATGAAAACTTCCGTGGATAAATTGAGGTTCATTTCGTCTGTTAGGGTCTATTTTCCAAAGAGGAATTGAAACACTCCCTGTATTATCGTTAAATTCATTTATTGGAACACTGAAGTTAATATACTCGTTATACCCATTTGCAACTGCTATGACAGTAACTTCCCCCATGTTTTTCAATAAAAACCTAGGATCCTTGTAAACTGAAACAGGTATTTTTGCTTCGCCATCAGAATTTGTTAATTCGGTTCCGATTATCTCACCTAATGAATTTATTACAATAATTCGAGAGTTACTAATTGGTGTAGCATGTTCTTCTAAAGTTGTTGTTACTTTAGCAGATAATGTCGCTAATACTTTGTTTTCATTTGTCTCTGCAAACTTTGCTTTTGTTGAACTTTCCCAATTTACATAAAACACCGTTGTTAAACTTAGTAGCAATAGCAAAAAAATTGCTGATTTGTTTTTCATCTAATCACCTACCTAACTTAAAGTAGTATTTCCATGTGATAAGACATTATTCTTTTTGAACTAAATGCTGCGTTAGTTGAAGAAAAAATGCCCCCAAAGCGAGGTTTGGGGGCTTACTGTTCATAAGCAGACAAAATCAGCCCTATTCAATTGAACGGGACTGATTAATTCCCTAACTTTGATTTGGGAACGTTATTTTGTATCCAAATGTATAAAATGAGCCGTATATAAAGTCTTTTTCAAATTATTTGATTATATCAATCGCAAGTTTGAAAAATAGGTCTGCACTAGGAGCAGGAATAGGGTCTCTTCTATGTACAAGGCGGATTGCAATAAAATGTTCTTTCGGGCTAACAAATAAATATTTACCGCCAAAACCACTCATTCCGTAGCCAATATATACATCTTCAACATAAGCTGTTAACCATAAGTAGCCCCAATTTCTATTAATGGATTGGGTAGGGTGAGTAGCCATATCAATCCAATTTTTAGAAATAATTTGTTGCCCATTCCATATACCATCATTTAAATGCAAATAAGCAAATTTTGCTAAGTCAATTCCTTTTAATGAAAGCCCCGCATAGGCATAAGGGTTATTTGATTGGTCTTTTAACCATTCCCATTCCTTAATTCCTAATGGGGTAAATAGTTTTTCATTTAGATATTGGTCTATTGTTTTACCTGTTATTCTTCGTACAATTTCAGAAATTAGACCAACTGCTTCGTTATTATATTTTGAAACAGTACCTGGCTTATCCGTTATCGGTAAAGCTAAAACATATTCTGCAATATTCGGAGCAGCACTAAGCTCATTATCATGCCCATCTGTATGAAATCCAGAAGTATGCGTTAAAATGTGCCAAAGTGTAATTTCACTCATTTCTGCTTTGTTTAAATCTGAGAAATATGTAGAAATAGGTGTATGTAAAGAAGAAATTAAGCCTTCCTCCATTAGTAATCCGATGGCAGTTCCAGCAAAAACCTTCGTCAACGAATTGATGGCAATTGGTTCATTCGTATTTGTGAAGTTTTCATGATACATTCCATTTTTAGAAATGAGTATTAGTTCATCTGATTCCTCATCTTTACAATACTCAATAAGTGCATTGATTTTTTTGATATTTAATCCTAATTCGTTAGATGGTATGTCCTTTAGAAATTGAGTTATCATAAAAATCCCCTTTGGTAATATTTTCTATAAAATATATTATCACGAAACATGACACAATCGTTGTTTGGTAACCAAATGAAATAAACAGTAGCTAAAAACTAGGTGTATTCCTTAGCTGCTGAATTTAACGCCCCCAAAGTGACATTTGGGAACGTTTTTTTAAATTCTACTGTATAAATCATGCATAATACTCTCAAATAAAAAAGAGATCTATTAGCATTGCGATTACGCATTTTTTGCTACTAGACCTCTTACTAAATATATTTTTATAAAAAATTATAGGTAAAATTATAAGCTTTCCAACTTTATGATGTTATGATAAATATTGGTCAGGGTTGCAAGCCTATTCGAGTGACTCTCGTTTAGCCTGATTAAAAGTGAATTCGGTTTTAACCACCTCCATCTTTTCCAAAAAGGAGGTGAAGTCATGGAGCGTCTAAGCCGATCTGACAAACGAAAGCAACGACGCATGGACAAGTTCCACAAGTTTTGTGCAAAAGGACTGACTATTCTGCGCACGGTTTTGAAATTTGTATTCTTTAAGTGTATTGTAGCTGCGATTAAAACGTTCTTAGGGAATCTGTTCGAGTAGGACTCCCAAGAAAAGCACTGTTAGCAATTGACAGTGCTTTTTTTTATAAAAAAAAGGACCCGAGTGACTAGTTCGTGGTCCTTTTCCTAGTCATGGATGACTAGCCGATCTGACAAATTTAAATTGCGATTAATGTTAACGTTCCCGTTATCATTATAATTATTCATAAGACTATAAGTTAAGTACTAAAAACTGGCACTTTAATTACTGACTAGGTAATGTTTGTGTGTGTTTTACAATTCCAATTCTATACAAAAAGGTGTACCTACGTCAACGAAAAAATCGTGAAAATCCAGATAGTATCGAGATTTTCACCCTGTTTCTCCCCATAAAACGCAGCACCAGTTGCAGGAGCTACGTCAACGTAGCTGGTGGTTCTGGAACACCTGGGGCGAAGGTGCGTAATACAAAAATGTAGCTGAAACAAAGTGACATCATGGGTTGATGGTACTTTTAATTTTCGATTTGTCTGAGGGTTCATATACAAAATGAAACCCACACGAATTCAATTCGAATGGGTTCAAGTGCATTAAATTATTCGCATTCTTCACGTTCATCAAGCCAGTTGTAGAATGGAACTTTGTTTTCTTTCGATTTAAATTCACGTGCCAAAATCGATTCCAGTTGACGTAAGTGGTCATTCGCTAAAACTAATAAATTATCAGCATACCGCTTAGTGATACAAATTGGATCACTAATATGCTGGTAAAATTCACGTAACTTTCGAACACGATCCATAGCTTCGCCACGAGCAGCTTCGTCTGAAATGTCTACATACTTAAATGGATCTTCCATAACGGCATCAATAATGGTTCTTAACTCTTTCATTTGAGCTTGTGTTGCAGCTGCTTCACCTTTACCAGTAGACCAATACAAATCGAATCCAGTAATAGAACGACCTACTTTTTCATCCTTGTACCATACTTCAAACTCGGTATGTTCATTAATTTCGGCAATGGCGGTATCTAAAACTTTCTTTTTAAACAAACTAGCATTTTTTTTATAACTCGCGACATTTTCCACGCCAAACAATTTTGACGCTATTTCTTTACTAATTGGTTTGTGCCAATAACCGTAATGTGCCTTTAAATAATCATATAGCGTCCAACTAAAACTACTTTTAAAATTAGATGTGATAGTTAAATCTGTTGTAATATACTTCTCTTTCAGTCCAATAATATGCGGTAAAACTTCCTCGTTCCATTTGAAAATAAATGTTCCTGATTTATATTTAATAGATCCAAAAATATTGATAAACTCAAAATAATCTTGCTCTGAATCCTCAATAGAAAATTGAAGTGACGTTAATTTTTGGGCATCTTTTTTAGCGTCTGAAGTACGATATTGTGCAACATTAAATTTCTTTTCAAAATCCGCTTTATGAAATTCAGTTTGTCCATTACGTTGAGTGCTAAAAATAGCAAAAGCCAATAACTGCATCTGGTTAAGCGTTAAACCTTGATTTAATTTAGCCATTGAAAATTCATTACTCTTTTGAATACTATTTTCGTAATTCACTAATTGGACTTTATCATTAATCCTGACCATTCCCAACATCCCCTTGTTTACTATGTATTTTTCTCCTTTTAAAAAATGTATTGAAACTTTTACTCCTTTTTTAAGAAACTTAATTAGATTGAAGTTTCTTTGTAATAACTTTATTAAAACCTATATTTAATAAAGTTTCAACGAAACAGGAGTAAAAGTTTCAATAAACAGGAGTAAAAGTTTCAATAGAACATTGAATCGTTTGTGGCTCTAAGGCTCAAACGATTCTTAAATATAATTAATATAATTAATCTTTTAAAAGATTAATAAATATATATATAAATATGAACTCAATTAAAACGGAATAAAAAGTACAAAAGGAGTAAAATACATTTTTAAAAAGGAGAATAAGTTACAGTAAATTATTTCCTTTTTAAAGCTATTAGAAGGCTCGTAGTTCACTTGAAAATAATTTCTCTATTAGATATCTAATATTTTGCTAAACAGCGTTTAAAACGAAACCTCGCACTTTTTACATACTATTAAACTAAAAAAAGACTAGTTTATAGAAAACCAGTCCTTTTGTATGTAGATTCAAATGGGTTATATCCACGAATCTATTCCCATTATTTATATTTTTTCAATGCATCCAGTAAGGCCGTTTCAACGAACTGGCTTACCTTCACACTTTTATCTTCACAAAACGCAGCTGTAAGTTCTATAATTTCTTTAGAAATATAATAGGTCTTGTTAATTCGTTCACGACCACCTAATTGTTTTACAGCTTCATAAATAGATTCATTTGAATTCGTCCCCACGAATTCGCTGTGATCAGTTAATTGTTTCAGCACATTTAATTGATTTTTTGTTAAACCTAGAGCAGCTAAAATAAAATTTTGTGCTTGTTCAGGTTGTTCTAACTCAAATGGATTCGAATGGGTTATACCCACGAATTGCTCCTCAGTTTCAACATCTTTAGGTACATCGATAATTACAGGTGCCTTCATTTTTTCTTTTACTGGCTTCATCTGGTCTTTACTTTGTTTTTCTTTTTCCGTACGCATTAAACGTGCTAAATTAATGGCATCTTTCAATTTCATTTCATAATTTACGTTAGCTGTTGGTTCTATAATCTTTTTACGTGCGTCTACAATTTCAAATCCTGCGGCTAAATAAATATCCGAAATGATATTTTTGGAAACGTTCTCCCCTAAACTGTCTAGTAATTCTTTTGCTTGTATATTAGAAAGCATTTGATTTTTTACAATCTCAATAAAATCGGCAACAGTTGTATTCAGAGTTACTTTTTTCCCCATTTAATTCACGCTCCCTTTGATTCCATTCTAATCTATTCAAATTCATAAAAAAATATAAGTCATAAATAATAGTAGATTGAAAATATAATTTGATTTTATCATTTGAAATGCTATAATTTTACGTAATATTACTTTATTTAACTTTTATTAGCTCTAGCTGAAAAGCGTGAGCATTTTGTAAAGCACTCGTTGGAGTGTTCAAACTTATCTGTTTAGGATAAGTCTGTTCATTTCCCGACGGGTGCTTTTTTTGTTGGGAAATGCAATGAGTTTTATTTTATCTAGCTATTACTTTAGCAAATAGACACGTACTTGAGTTGGCTCATCCACCCAACATTTGCACTCGGCACAAATACGAAAACAACAAACGATACGTCGTTTTTTAAATAGATTACTAATAAAAAAATCGAAAGGAGAGAGGGAAATTTAAAAATAATACGGCTTGCCGTATTATCATTGCTCGCTTTTCGCGAGGGAGTATTTGAGGCACAGACCAATTTTGATGGTGTGTGTTTTTTTGCGTTTGGTGAAACCGAACGCCTGGTGATCGCTTTGCGTTCACCAGCTTGTCGCAAACAAGTTGCGACATTTGGCTGCGAAGCAGTCAAACATATCAATCGGGTTACCGATTGATTGCACGCATTGGCGTGCACCTGTTTTGCAGGCGGGGATTATTTAAGGCACACCTCGATATCAAAGTGCGGCAAGTTGAATATGAGCTACGAGGTACATTGACATTTGCATATTTTTTTGAGGATTCGAATCGACGCCTTATGAGGTTGTCGGCTCCAGCCGGCGACCTCATAAGGCGGGCGAAGAATTGCTCCCTAATCGAAAAAAATCGGTTGTAAGGGGGCTGTTCGGCGCAGCCGAACTCGTCGGACGCACCGTCCGACGAAAAAATAAAAATAAAGGGGTGTCAGACGCATGTCAGACGAAGTGAAAACAAAGAAAGTGGATGTAAGGTTGACCGAATCGCTCCATGAGGACCTTACGCTTGTAGCTTGGGTATGTGGGTTGAAAAAAAGCGAACTTTTGCGTGCGATGATTGATTTTTTTGTCGAGCAAGGGATGATCCAGTGTGATGGCCAACAATTGGGGTGGGAAGAAGTTTTGCAACTTGCAAAACAAAGACAGATGCAAGGGAATTTAACCTTTGATGAAATCCAAAGGAAAATTAGCGGTCGGACATCCCGTCCGACAGAAGCAGATTTGCCAAAAGGATTGCGAAGTGATGTGGAAAATTTGGCTAACGTCTATGCAAAAGCGACATTTAAAGTATTCAAAAATCACCAAAATGGGGGTGGGGAAGGTTACTAGAAGAGGACGAAAATCGATTGTAAGGGAAGTTAGCGAAAGTTTGCGCGCCATTGACAAGATAGGGGCGTCTAAAAGAGCTGCAAGGCGCGCTGGCGATACTGGCATCCACTCAACTAAGCAAATGAGCAACACGATGTCTGATGCTCAAAATTTTGCTAAATGGGTGCGCGATGAATATAAAATTTTGTCTCTAAATGATGTAAAGCAAAAGCACTATAAATCATATGTATCTCATTTGCAATCTAAGGGGGTTTCTAATGGTCATATTCGAAATATAGAGACATCCCTTCGTTTGCTAG
This sequence comes from Solibacillus sp., assembly GCA_045640265.1. GTDB lineage: Bacteria > Bacillota > Bacilli > Bacillales_A > Planococcaceae > Solibacillus. The sequence goes on along the minus strand of JAZUES010000116.1, from coordinate 2,327 downwards.
AAAAAGGCGTTCAGAAACATTCTGAGCGTCCTAATAGCCATTTGAAACACTCTGATGGATTTTGTCCCGAAAAACGCATAGTAACTTATCAGCGGAACGAGAATGCTCAAAATCGAGCATACAGTCCTTCAGAAATGGCGAAAATTCGGATGCATTGTTCGCCAGAAGTTCAAAAATCAGTTGATTTGATGCAAAATTTAGGTTTACGTGTGCGCGAATCTGTTTATGTTCGACGCGAACATTTTGTGCGAGATCAGGGCGTGTGGCATATAAAGATTGAGAATGGTGCTGGTATCACAAAAGGTGGACGTTATCGAAAAATTCCTGTACCTAGAGAATTTGAGCCTCGATTAGAACGTTTGCTGCAAAATAAATCGCCCGAACAACGTGTGGTTGCTGTTGCCCCAACAACGGTGCGCGATGGAGTGAATGCTGCGTGTAAAAAGGCGGGCGTTGAACAAAATAATCGAGGTACACATGGGTTTAGGCATGCTTATGCAAGAAACCGTATGGAACAGTTATCTACTCCTGCTCATCAACAAATGATGGCTCGTATTTTAGAAAATCGTGCAAGTGATCGTAAATCAGATTACGGTATTTTAAAAATAGAAGATAAAAAATTATATCAAGAAACAAAAGAAGTCATGGATAAAATACATGGAGAATTGGGACATGGAAAAGATAGATGGGAATTAGCTGTACGCTATTTAAAAACATAAAAATTAAGCAAAAAAGTGAGCTCAATATGTTGTTGTATTTTGAGTTCTTTCTTCGATATACAAAACATGAGAACTTTTCTAGGGTGAGAATATTTATCTAGAGTAATCTATAAGAATATCAATTAATTTCATGAATTTTAAAGAATTTTAAAGGATTAATTTGATATTCACCATCTTTTATTACGTCCAAGCTAGATTTTTTATCATGTTTAAATGAATCGATCGTATACATGATTTTATTCATTAAATACGATGATGCAGCTGTAATCGGGGTCTCGCCAGATTTATGCGGATTTACAACGATAAGCATTTAACCTTCCCAAACGTCGGTTTGGGCACGTTTTAATACCTATTCAATATTTCTTATCTTTATCTTGTGAAGGTTTCCTAACATCAATAGCGAATAAATTCATACGAGGTGGTACACTTGCTGAATGAAAAATCAAAAATATTAGAACACCATCAGAGCTTCATAATTTTCATAAAAAACTTGAGTAATTTAGGTGAACAACTGCTAAGAAAACCTATTGATGAAGGAAAATGGAGCGTCATAGAAATAATAGGTCACTTTTACGCTTGGGATGAATTTGTTTTACAATATAGAATTCCATATTTATTTAAGAGCGAGCATTTACCAAAAGGTCCAAATACTAAAGATTTAAACACCCAATCTGCATTACTTGCTAGAACTGAAGAGATTGAAATTACATTAAAAAAATGCATACTCATTCGTAACGAGTTGTTTAGTCAAATAAGCCAAATATCTGATGATAACTGGTTGATTGAATTACAGATTAACCAGTCAAAACTAACACTTTATGAATATTTAAAAGGATTAATAGAACACGATTTACATCATATAAAACAAATAAAATATGCTCTAGAGCTAGATGGGTATTAGTGCCAATGTTCCCAAATCGCGCTTTGGGAATGTATATGATTCACTGAAAAACTTAATATTCTAAATACTAGCATCCCAAAAACAACTAAAAAACCAGAATTAATTGACTTTTATTTTTTATTTGGTAATATTTTACTTAGAAAGAAAATAAAGTAATTGAGCTGATTTATGTTATGAAAAAAAGAGGACTTATTGTACTAGCATCTGTAGCAATACTATCATTAGGAGGAGGATTGCAGAGTAAAGCATCCGAACTCAATGTAAAAGAATTAAATTTTGAACCAATTAGTGATCAAAATTTAATTAATGTAAAGTTAAATGTAGACTATTCAAACGCTATTAAAACTTATTCTGATGTTGAAAGATACATAACACTTTTAGAAGAATATAAATCTTCAAATCCTGAGGCTACTATTAAAGAACAGGATAATTATTTGTCTCTAATAATGGGAGAAATTATGAATAAAGACTCAGGGCAAATTGTAACTCTTGATATTCCTTACGTAGAAAACATGTTAAATAGTAAAGAGATAGTAGTATTCAATTCAAATAAAGTATACGGATTACAAGCGTTATTAGCTGCCCAAAAGGCTACAAATTACGCTGAAAATATTTATACTTCTGCTACATTACATAATGGTAATGGAGATGCCTATAGACATATATTATGGAATACATTGATGAGGAACTATACAACAAAAGCGTAC
>JAZUES010000115.1:0-19143 GCA_045640265.1 Solibacillus sp. | reverse complement strand
GGAATGACCATCGAGTTTTCTTCCAAACTTGTAACAAAGCGATTATAAAACTCACCTGTAGTACTTTGCATTTCCTGTGTCAAATCAAAAAATGGCTTTAATTCTCCTTGTATAATGGCCAGTTTCGGTGTAATGGGATTGAACGAATCACGAAAATAAACATCCAAATAGTCATAAATATCATCTTTAGCGGTTTTTTCTGAAATAAGTACTGTAGACAGTTCCGATAAATCCAGTATTTGCTCTACTTTGAGATCCGCGTTCTGTCGTACATCTCGCGGCGACATGCCCTTTCCAGAAATCACAATCATCTTCATTTCTTCTGTTGTTGATTGTGGATAGGCATAGTACGCAGTCACATCGCCCATTTCCCCTTCAAAGCCAGTTAATGATACTACAGATGAATTTTTATAAAGACGCTCATCCCAACAACCTACTAGTAATAGTGGCACTAACATTAAGATGATGTATCGGATTCGGATACAGTTCGCCCCCTTATTTTATTTACTAGTATAATAATAATTGGTATTAAAACCGTAAATATGAGATTGGCATAAATAACATAATGCTTTAAAAAATCTAGTACTGCAAAGCGGGTAAGAATGGTTGAAACCACACCAATGACAGTGAAAAAAATGAGTTGCTGTAGTATAGGTGCTTTTCGCTTTTTCTCAAAATAGATGAGCCGCATTACGAGTACATAATTAACGATTGCTACTAGTGACCAGGATAGCCAAATATAACTAAAAAACAAATCGAGGCGCTTTACAAAGGTAACTTCTTGCGAGTGTAATATATACAGAATGGGTTCAGGAATCAATTTGATTTCTTCGATTGAAAAAAACATGAGTGTAAATAAAAGGGCCAATAAATAAAAGCTTGTCAAAATGATAGAATACAACGTCAACACTTTCTTAGTTATCTTTTCGTTATTTAATACATATTTGCGCAGCATGAGATATGTTTCCGCACCACCAAATGCATACGCAGAATAAACAAACCCCATCATCCATGTATTGCTTCGATCATAAAATAGCGGTAGTAAATTCGTGGCATGCAAATTTGGAATCGCTAAAAACATAAAAATGATAAACAGGACAAGCATTGGCAGTAAAACGACCCCAATATTGACAGCCGTTTCTGGTCTGCTTACACTCGCATAAAAGCACACGAATAGAAAAATGGCGATTAGCACGACATCTGGTGTATTTGGAAACACCCATGTCGTTAGTACATACGTAATATAGATAACGAAAACAATAATATAAAAAAACCAATACATAAGATATAGTATTTTTGTAAAACGATTTAATAAGAAGTACTTATGCATTCGTTCGAAAAACAGTAATAGGAAAAAAAATACAATGGCAATGATGATAAATTGAATCGTAGCATCGCGTTTGCTATGCTCAATGACTAAGTTTTGGTAAGACGTATAGACAAAGCCGGTTTGCATAACGAACATTAACATGAATAATTGTATTTTCGTTAATTGAATTTTCACGATTCGTCATCCTTTTGCGGCGAAAAACTTGTAACTTGTTTTTTCGCTTTATAATAAGGTTCACGGAAAAATATCTTTCGCAGCTCTTTTGGCTGAAATGGAACAATTGGTGAAAAATAAGGCCGTTTTAATGAACTTAAATTCAATAAATGAGTAACAAATAGGAACGTCCCTATAACAATTCCAAAAAAGCCGAACAGCGCAGCCAGAGCCATAAACGGAAAGCGTAGCATGCGAATCGATGTATTGAGTTCAACAGAAGGTACAACAAAACTTGATATTGCGGTGAACGCTACGACAATGACCATTAAATTCGATACAAGACCCGCGCTCACAATCGCATCCCCGATAACAAGCCCTCCGACAATACCAATTGTCTGTCCAATCGATTTCGGTAGACGCACACTGGCCTCACGAATCAGTTCAATCGTAATTTCCATAATCAGCGCTTCAATTAGCGGCCTGTAAGGGATTTGATTAATATCTGTTTTTACTTTATTAGCCAGTTCTAACGGTAAGACTTCGAAATGAAAACTAACAATGGCAATATAAAACGCAGGCAGAAAAATCGCGGCTAAAAAACTTAATATCCGCACAATCCGATAAAACGTACCGACTAACACACGTGCATTAAAATCGTCCGGTGATTGATAAAATGTAAAAAAAGTTACTGGTCCAATGAGTGCTGTTGGTGATACATCCGTCATGATAGCGATTTTACCTTCTAGAATGTTCGCTACAACGCGGTCCGGTCGCTCTGTATTCAAAAGTTGTGGGAACGGGGACCAAACTTGATCATCTAAACAATCACTAAGCTGCCCGACACTATAAAACTTATCAATATCGATCGCTTGTAGACGCTCCTCTACCGTTTTCAGCGCTTCTCTATCCACAAGATTTTCCATATATAAGTAGTAGGCGTGTGTTTGCGTCTCCTTGCCAAGGATAGTCTCCTTAACAACCAGTTTATTATTTTTAATGCGTTTTCGAATAAGCGACACGTTCGAATCAAAGTTCTCAACAAGTCCTTCATGCGAGCCACGTAATACTTGTTCATTGCCAGGTTCTTCTGGTGTACGGTGCACAAAATCTGGGCTATTCATCCTTATTAATTCTTTCGTTTGGGACAATATAATAAGCGTTTCGCCATTACAGATATATTGGATTAGTTTTTTATAATCATAGGATTCAGTAGTAATCGTGACAGAATCATCCATCATCAGCGTTGGTTGACTTGCTGGCTCGGTTTGCTCGGAATCATTTTTCTGTTTATTTGACTTGCCTTGCTCGGAATCATTTTTATTTTTATTGGACTCAGCTTGCTCGGCTTTTTGCCCATTCGCATCTTCTTGTCCTGTGTTTGTTTCTGAGGGTGTGGGCATATTTCGTGCGAGTCTTAATATATGAAGATTACGGTCGACATCACTTTTTTTCACCAGTGAAGAGTAAAAACACAAAATTGCCTGTTCGTCTGGGCCCCAAGCAATTTCCTTCGCTATGAAATCTGAAGAATGAAGGAATTTCTTATTCAGTTGTTGGATTTCTTTCTGAATTTCTGTTTTTTGTTTCATGCGGCCCCCCCTTTTTGATGCAGTATAGGGCAATTTTGGATGGAATTATTCATTATAGTTATTCTTTGGATAGTCATTCTTAGATTGGCTATATTGGGGTTAGACCAAACAAAAACCTACTTCAATTAGAAGCAGGTTCGTGAAGGTTATTGTTTAATAAATTGTTGACACCTAAAACATCAAACTTATAATGTGTCTTCTTAACATACAATTCGCCCTTCTTCAAAAGTGAGCTTGGGTAATGTGGATACTTTATGCTGTTTGGAACGTTTTGCTCTTCTAAACAAATTCCTAAAAAGTCTTGTGCAGGCGCATTTTTAAACTGGTAACCTACCCCGATTTTATTGCCGGTATATATAACAACAGCTGGTTCTTGCGTTACAATAGTTAGCCTTCTCCCACTTTCTTCATCTGTCAAAACAATCGTCCCATTGTTCAATAAAAAAGGATGATCCAATCCACCACTCGCTAATTGAATCTGTGCATCATTTTGCCCAATTATCTCTTGTAATGTTGTTCCCCTCGAAAAGTCAAAGTGGGTCCCCTCTACCGTAATAGGCTCTCCAAGTGGTAAGCTTTCTTCATCAATTGGGATATAGCTTTGCGCGTGTAATTGTAACGTATGACGATGAATAGAATGCTTTAAATTACCTGATAAATTAAAGTAGCTATGATTGGTACAATTTAAATACGTATCCTCGCTACCGAAACCTTTATAAGCAACTACTACTTCATTCGTTTCTAGAAGTGTAAACGAAACCTCCATCTGAATAATCGCAGGAAATTCCTGATTATATGTTAACGTGTATTTCGTCGTTAAGCTGTCTGGCCGTTCAATTGTTTCAACTGTCCACAGTGCATTATGGAATCCTAAGCTCCCACCATGCAATAGGTGCTTCCCCTCATTTGGCTTTACTCGAAGTACCTTGCCATCAATAACAAGTTCGCTATTTTCAAGACGACCAGCAAAAGGACCAATCGTTGAGCCGAAAAAATGGGGATTTTGCTTATAATCCTTCACTCGGTTAAAACTGCACACAACATTTTCGATTAGTCCCTCTCGATTAGGTACCGCAATTTCTGTTATCGTTGCGCCATACGTACAGCTTGCAAACCGCATTCCATTAGCATTTTGCATCACCGTTTCAATGACTTCAAAGCCATCAATTTCCCCAAAGCCCGCTTGCGATATTTGTCTTAGCATTTATTGTTCATCCTTCAAACTGGCATGTGCCTGTAATAGTAATTCTGTCGTTTTTCGTGAAGCTTGGTGTTGTTCTTCAAATGAAGAGCCATCTAATACTTTATCTGAAAAATATTCAACCTCTAGCTTATAAATATCACCTTGAATATGCTCGACCCTTTCAGTAGCACCCGTTGTCACAATAATTTGCGCATCTCCACTGTAGACGTCAGGTCGGAAAGCTGTTTTCACCTTAATCATACCCTTTGTTCCTACAATTTCATATTCATTGCGTGCTGTCATATCAAAGCTACAATCGATTAATGCCATTACGTCATTTTCAAGCGTAACAATACCAAGGGCTGTAACATCAACACCTGCTGTAGCATCAAAATCCGCCTTAAATGACATCGATAAAACACGATTATCTAAGAAATACTGTAGTGCATGCAATGAATAGCAGCCTAAATCCCATAGCGCACCGCCACCTTTGCCTGCATCCATGCGAATATCGCCTTCACGGTCTTCAAAGTTAAAGGAATGACTCGATTTGAATAGCCTAACCTCACCTATTTCCCCGCTCATTAATATATCCTTCACGCGCTGGTGTTGTGGATGAAACTGATACATGAACGCTTCCATAAAGCATTTATTATGTCTAGAAAACACTTCGATAATTTCCTCGAGATCCTCTTTCGCTAATACAACTGGCTTTTCACATAAAACATGCTTTCCGGCTTCAGCACCCTTAATGGACCAGTCTTTGTGCATATCATTCGGTAACGGAATATAAATGACCTCTACCTCTGGATCTAATAGTAGCTCATCATAACTTTCATAAGCATGTGGAATATTTAATCTTTGCGCAACTTCATGCACCTTAGCTCCTCGGCTCGCAATCGCTACAACCTCGGCATTTTCCGCGCGTTGAATTGCTGGGATTAATTGCGTTTGTGCAATATTAGCCGTGCTAAGAATCCCCCACTTTACTTTTCTCATCTACTATTCCTCCTAACGTATTGATTGCAGTGCTTCATTTAAAGATTTTGTTTGCTCATAGATTTGTATATATACTTTATAAATTTCTTCGTATACCTTTACATTCCCTCTATTTGGCTCAAATTTTTCGCCGATTGCTACGCATTTTTCAACAGCTTCTTCAAAAGAAGCAGCCAGTCCTGATCCAACAAGTGCAATCATACAGGCGCCAATACTTGGGCCTTGTTCATTTTGTAATTTATAAATCGTGGCATTGAAAATATCTGCCTGCATTTGTAGCCACAATGGATTTTTCGCACCGCCTCCGATGGAAATAATTTCGTTAATGTCTTTACCTGAGGCACGGAAAATTTCCAGTGTGTCGCGTAAGGAGAACGTAATACCTTCTAGCACAGCTTTGGTGAAATGCGCTCGTGTATGTGCTGCGTCCATACCGATAAAGCTTGCTCGAATGTTACTATCTGCATATGGTGTACGTTCCCCTACCAAATAAGGTGTATAGAGAAGTCCATTACTACCTGCTCGAATTTCTTCCGCTTCTTGTAGCAACTCATCAAAAGAACTATTCTTCGCAAACGTTTCTTTAAACCAACTTAAAGAATGCCCTGCTGACAGCGTTACGCCCATCGTATAGTAGGCATCTGTTACAGCATGGGTAAAGTAATGCACATTTCCTGCAAAGTCTTTATCAGCTGCCTCCTCATAAGACAATAAAACCCCTGAAGTCCCAATACTCACCATTGATTTACCTGACTTTACGATACCTGACCCAATAGCTCCACAGGCATTATCCGCGCCACCGCCATATACTTTAGTCATAGCATAAAGCCCTGTTTTGGCAGCAAATTGCGTTGTAATTGTACCTACCTCTGTCGTTGCATCGATTAAAGGCGGACACATTGCTATATCAATACCAACTGCCTCCGCAACTTCGGCACTCCAATCCTTTTTTTCAATATTTAATAGTAATGTTCCCGCAGCATCTGAACGCTCCATGTGCATTTTATTCGTCATCACGTAACGCACATAATCCTTTGGCAATAAAAAATACTTGGCTTTACTAAAAATTTCAGGCTCATGCTCCTTCACCCATAATAACTTTGGTAGTGTAAAGCCCTCTAACGCTGGATTTTTTGTAATTGATAATAACTTTTCCTTGCCTACTAGTTTTATAATTTGTGCGCATTGTGCTGTTGTACGGGTATCGTTCCATAAAATTGCTGGTCGCAATACGTTTCCAGCTTCATCTAATAACACAAGTCCATGCATCTGTCCTGAATAGCTAATACCAACAATTTCTGCCACATCGTCTGAAAAACGACTAACAATTTCTTGGATTGTTTGCGTTACACCAGCTACCCAATCTTTCGGCTGTTGCTCAGAATAGCCAGGCTTTTCATGGTACAACTTATAAGAATATGACGCCTCATCTACAATGTGACCTTGTTCATTCATTAAGCAAGTTTTTACTGCGCTTGTCCCTAAGTCAATCCCCAAAACATACTTCATCTAAAAATACCTCCTATGATTAAAAATAGCTGCCATACAAGGAAAATCCTTATAAGACAGCATTTATAAAAAAGTTACTTGAAGCTCGATTACTTTAAAGTGTTTAATAAATATTGGTTAATAATCATTCTTAATTTTTCTGTACGACCCGAAGTATTTTGAATGTCTGTTAAACCTAATGCGTAAGTTTCGAGCTCTTTGAAATTCGTCGTGCCCGCTACAATTTTTTGACCAATGCCAGATTTATAGCTATCATAGCGGTTATCTACAAAGTCCTCTAACACACGATCTTGCAATAATTGATGTGCAACTTTTAAGCCAATTGCAAATGAATCCATTCCGGCAATATGTGCATAAAATAGGTCATCTTGTTCAAATGAGCCACGACGCACTTTGGCATCAAAGTTTAAGCCACCTTTTCCTAAGCCCCCATTTTTAAGAATTTCATACATTGCTAACGTATTCGTATATAAATCTGTTGGAAATTCATCTGTATCCCAGCCGAGTAAGGTGTCTCCTTGGTTGGCGTCAACTGAACCTAACATGCCGTTAATGCGTGCCGTGTGCAGCTCGTGTTCGAAAGTATGACCAGCCAATGTTGCGTGATTTGCTTCGATGTTAAATTTAAATTTATCTTCTAGACCATAAGTACGTAAGAAGCCAATGCCTGTCGCTACGTCAAAATCATATTGATGCTTCGTTGGTTCTTTTGGTTTTGGTTCGATTAAAAATTGACCTTCATAGCCAATTTCCTTTGCATAATCAACAGCCATGTGGAAGAAACGTCCTAAGTTATCCTGCTCTAACTTCATATTGGTATTTAATAGAGTCTCATAACCTTCGCGACCGCCCCAGAAAACATAGTTCTCAGCATTTAAACGCTTTGCAATCTCTAAGCCCTTTTTAACCTTAGCAGCTGAGTATGCAAACACATCTGCGTTAGGTGAAGTTGCTGCACCATGTACAAAACGTGGATTTGAAAACATGTTTGCCGTGTTCCATAAAAGTTTTGTTTTAGATGTTTTTAAATGACTCTCAATTTCATCTACAATGATATCTAAGTTTTTATTTGTCTCCATTAAAGTTGAACCTTCTGGCGCTACATCGACATCGTGAAAGCAGAAGAAAGGAGCATTTAATTTTTCGTAAAACTCAAATGAAGCCTCCACTCGCGCTTTAGCTAAGTCCATATCAGAGTAGTTGTTCCAAGAGCGCTGCATGTTGCCAGCACCGAATGGATCGCCACCATCATATGTAAATGTATGCCAATACGCAACGCCAAAACGTAAAATTTCTTCCATCGTTTTATCGCCCACTTTTTCTTGTGGATTATAATATTTAAAAGCTAAGCCATTTTTTGATTGAGAACCTTCATATTGAATTGTTGAAATATCTTTAAAGTACGCCATTTCAGAAACCCCCTATTATTTGTTTTTACTTACTACGTCAACCCAAACCACTAGAATTAAAATTACCCCTTGCACGATATACTGCCGATATGCACCGATATTCATCATCGACATACTGTTGAAACCCCTTACATTTCTCCATTCAGCCGCCTTACATTTCCTTTTAATGTAATATATGGTCATATTAACATAGCGAAAAAACTTTGTCTATCGGATAAACAAAGTTTTTAAAAGCTATACAATTCAGGTAATATGCACCTATAATGTTGCATATGAGTAGGGAGGCAAAGTAATGTATTGGAATCAAAAAATAGGAAAAAAATTTAACAAAGAAGTGATTTTGCAAGAAGTGATCGTAAATTCAGGCATTTCACGAAATGAGATAATCGAAAATACTTCCCTTAAAAAAGCGACCGTTGCTAATTTAGTAAAGGAATTAATCGAAGAACAATTCATTTCAGAAGCTGGTATGGATGTTTCTACTGGTGGCAGAAGATCTAAATTACTGAAACTTAACGAAAAAGCAGGCTATGCACTAGGTATCGATATTGGGGTAAACTACTTACGTGGAATTATTACAGACTTAAATGGCGTCATCATTTTCGATCGTAGCGAGGAAATTTTAGACACAACTTTCACTAGTTACATTCAAAAAATCGTTACGCTAATTCAACTTTTAGAACTTAATGTACCAGCAAGCCCGTATAAGATTATCGGTTTAGGTATTGCTGTGCCAGGAATTATTGATAAGGAAGGCCTCATTATCAATGCACCAAACTTAAGATGGCAAAACGTCGACTTAATAACCATGCTAAAAGAACACGGAAATTACCCTCTTTATATTAGTAACGAAGCGAATGCTGGTGCTTTTGCAGAGTTTTCATTTATTCACAATCAACAGCATCAAAATATGCTTTTTGTCAGTATCGGATACGGAATCGGGGTCGGCATCTTTGTAAATGGTGAGTTATATCACGGTGAATTTGGCTTTTCTGGAGAAAGTGGCCATATGATAATTCAAGTAGACGGAAAAAAATGCAGATGCGGTCGAAATGGCTGTTGGGAAGCTTATGCATCAGAATACGCCCTTATTCAAGAAGCAGAAGCAGCTTTAAGCATTCCTAATTTAACACTTGAAAAGCTGATTACGCTCTCGACAAAGGAAAAAGCTATTCAAAATATATTCAACGACATTGGACACTATATTGGTATAGGATTAGTGAACTTAATTTACACATTCAACCCGTCAAAAATCATTATCGGCAATCGTATTACCTTACTTCAAGACCAAATTAAGCAAAGCATTTTAGATATCATGACTGAGCAACCCAGCTCTCATATCGTTAATAAAACTGAACTCGAGTTCTCGACACTTCAAGATAAGGCGATTGTCCTCGGTGCAGCATCTATTGCGATTAGCCATTTTTTACAACCTTCAATGGTCGGTGCTAAGAGTGGTATATACTAAAAAACCTGCTTCAATTAGAAGCAGGTTTTTGGTTTGTAAGAATTATTGTTTAATAAATTGTTGAGTCCAGATGTTACCGTCTTTTACATAGCCTACACCGATATGTGTGAAGTTTGCATTTAAAATGTTCGCACGGTGACCTTCAGAATTCATCCAAGCTGTCACAACTTCCTCAGCTGTACGTTGACCTTTGGCAATGTTTTCACCAGCCGCTGTATAGCTAATACCTCGCGCTTTCATTTGATCAAATGGGCTACCATAAGTTGGGCTTGTATGAGAGAAGTAATTTTTATCTTTCATATCTTGAGATTTTTCACGAGCAGAAGCCATTAATGGTGCATAGGTTTTTAATGGTTGTAAACCTGCTTTCACACGCTCAGCATTTGTTAATTCAACAACTGCCGCTTCAATTGCATCGATATCAGATGTAGTAGAAGTCACTGGTGTTGTTGTATTTTGTTTTGGCTGAGTTGTTGGCTCAGTAGCTTTTGGTTGTTCTGTTTTTACCTCAGTTGTTGGTGCTTTTGGTTGTTCTGTTTTCACTTCAGTTGTTGGGGCTTTTGGTTGTTCTGCTTTCACTTCAGTAGTTGGTGCTTTTGGTTGTTCTGTTGTTGTTTGCGTAGCTTTTGGTTGCTCAGGTGTCACCTCTGTTACCGGTGTCTTCGGTTGCTCTTTTGTTACTTCTGGAGCCTTTTCAACCTTTGTTGTTGATTGTTTTGGTGCTGTCTGTGATACAGGCGCTTTTTCCTCAGTTTGAGTTGTCACTGGTTTTTTAACTTCTGTCACTTTCACCGAAACATTACCTTTTACCGGAATAGCTTTTTTAAATTCTATAAAATTAGAAATTGAATCCCATATTTTAATATTTTGATTTAAAACAATCGAATTATATTTATAAGTTTGTACAGACTTAAACGATTTCTCGTAGTGAACGTCTGATTCTCCTCCAGTAGTTGCCGCCGCATTAGCTGCTGGGGCTTGCGTAGCTAAAAGTGCAAATGCACAAAATGTGATGAAACTTTTTTTCATTTTGTACGCCTCCTTTCGTACTACTATCGTAAAATAAGATTTCCTAAAAAAATGACCTATAAATTGGTACCAAATCCAGTGCCAAATTCAAAAGCTTTTAAAATAGCACTCTTCGTTTATCAAATTGCCCAACACTTGCCATTAAAACCGTAACTTGCATCTGAAAAGGTGTTGACGACTTTTACTAAACTACCTCAATCCCTTATTATTTCATAGTAATTTCACCAATTGTCATGAGGAGAATTTGATAATTCAGGTAGGAGAGAATGCTCTGACAAATAAAAACGCAAAAGCCGTTTTCGCTTTTACGTTTTAGTCGATAGAGCTAATTTTTAGAGGGTGCTTAAGTTAAGCATTTGTGGGTAGTAGTAAACCATTTTTTTGTAATGAACTAGCTGCTGCATGTGCAACTTTTAAAGCCTGTATGCTATCTTCAACGGAAGATGGAGAAGGTAACTGTTGTTCAATACAGTACGCAAAAGCATTTAACTCATTGACAAAAGCATTTGTAAATCGGTCTTGAAACACCGGAATAATCTCATGGTGGTTTCCTGTATTAGTTAAAATAGAGACATTATTTTTCCGATTACTCCCTATTACTAACGTTCCTTCTGTTCCAACTACCTCTGTTCGCACATCATAACCATAAAATGCACAGCGACTTCCTTCTATATCGCCAACAGAACCGCTTTCAAATTTTAGAACAGCAAGTGCTTGGTCGACATCATTTGCCTGTACAAAATCCGGATACTTTATCACACTTCCAAATGCGGCAATTTCAGTTATCTTCTCACCCATTAAAAAATGCGCTAAATCAATGTCATGAATCATTAAATCAATAAATATTCCGCCACTTCGCTCGATAAAGCTTATTGGTGGTGGAAACGGATCACGGCTGACTCCTTTAAAATAAAGTGGCTTCCCAATGGCCCCTGCATCGATTGCCTTTTTTGCTTCCATGTAGTCATCATCAAAACGTCGCATAAACCCTACCTGGCAGAAGCCATTTGTTTCTTGAAGTACTTTTTCAATTTCAAGTGATTGCTTTAAATCAATCGTTAATGGCTTTTCTACAAAAACAGCTTTCCCTGCTTTTAAAGCTGTTGTAACTAATTCAAAGTGAGTAGTTGTAGAAGTTACAATAACAACCGCTTGAATTGAGTCATCCTCGAAAATGATTTCGGGCCGACTTGTGAACTGAGGTATACTGTACCTTTCCGCTACTTCTTGGGCTAACTCTAAGTTATGGTCACATACTATTTTTAAATCAAAACTTTTAATATTCAGTAAATTTTCAAGATGCGTAATTCCAATTCTCCCTAAGCCAAACAGTGCTACAGATATCACTAAACTTCCCCCTCAATCCATATTTGTCTTTACATTGTTAACGATGCATAGCTTTTCAATAAAGCCACTAAAATCCCTCATCTAGTTATCACTTCGGATCAGCTCTATCAAATAATAAAACCATTATTATCCATAATATATATTATATATTTACAAAATACAACTTGCCTTTTGATAGTGTCGATGCTTTTGGGTAAATACTTTTCAGCCTCTTATAATGAATCACTAAGTTTTAATCAAAAAACGAACTAACCAAAATTATTTGGAAAGTTCGCTTTTGATTGTCACACTATTTTTTATTTAGGAGTCACATATCTAGTTGATTATGATGTCGTCCAATCGGTACAACAGACGGAGAATCGGACACAGGGTCTTGAATGACTAAAGATTTCAAACCAAAAATATCTTGAATTAACGTGCTTGAAACTACCTCTTCCGGTGTTCCTTCCGCTACTAATTTTCCTTGATGGACTGCAAAAATATGATCTGCATAACGTGCCGATAAGTTAATATCGTGAAGCACCATCACAATCGTTGTCCCGTATTTTCGATTGAGATCCGTTAGCATATCTAAAATTTCCACTTGATAAGTAATATCTAAATACGTTGTCGGCTCATCTAAAAATAAAATATCGGTTTGTTGGGCAAGTGCCATCGCAATCCAAACACGTTGTCTTTGTCCACCAGAAAGCTCATCAATATTACGATCAGCAAATTCGGTAATATTCATGATTTCCATTGCCTCTGCAACGGCTTCATAATCTTGTTTTGTCCAGCCTTTTAAAAAGGTTTGGTGTGGGAATCTTCCTCGACCAACTAAATCCGCTACCGTAATTCCCTCTGGCACGATTGGTGATTGCGGTAATAGGCCTAAAACACAAGCTAAGCGCTTTGGTGGAATTTTATTGATTGGTTTACCGTCTAATGTCACTTGGCCCGAAGTTGGCTTAATGAGGCGAGCCATCGTTTTTAACAGCGTCGATTTCCCACAGCCATTTGCACCGATAATAATGCTTATTTTATTGCTCGGAATGGTAAGACTGATATCCTGTAAAATCATTTTATTGTCATAGCCCGCCGTAATATTTTCTGCTTGAAATATGTGCGTTGGTTTCATTTATAAATCTCCCTTTCGATTGATTCGAATTAGTAAATAAATCAAGTAAGGTGCACCCAAAATACCCGTGATGACACCTACTGGGTATCTCGCAACAAATGCAAATTGTCCGATAAGATCTGATGCTAATACTAATATGACCCCAATCAAGCCAGCAGGAAGTATATTCGAAAATCCAACACCCACTAATTTTTTGGCAATTGGTCCAGAAAGAAACGCAACAAATGCGATTGGGCCCGTTGCTGCAGTTGCTAATGCAAGGATCAGCACCGAACAAACAATCAGTATCACCCTTGTCTTATTCGTATCAACCCCAAGTGAAGTTGCCGCTTGTTCCCCAAGCTCAAGCATTTCTAATCGTTTTCCGAAAAACAAAATAATAGGCGTGAATACGATTACCGCAAAAATTAGTGGATAAAGATTTTCCAACTTCGCTCCGTTTAAGCTACCACTTAACCATCGCATTGCTGTTGGAATATCATTTGTTTTTCCGATTAACATTAAGTAGTTAATGACCGCAGTCAACATGGCCTGAATACCAATCCCAACTAATATTAATCTTCCAATTGAAAAGGAAGTTCCCTTTGCTAATAAATAAATAACGATTGCCGTTACAAGTCCTCCGACAACCGAAGCAATTGATACAACCGTATTGTTCGCATGCAATATGATGATACAAAATACAGCCGCTGCACTAGAACCTGATGTAATCCCGATAACATTAGGATTGGCAAGTGGATTTAGTAACATCGTTTGGAATATGTAGCCACCGACACCAAAGGCAAATCCTGCAAATAGACCCGCAAGCATTCTTGGCAAACGTAGTGTACCTACTGTAAAGGTCGCCCCTTTTACTTCTTCACCTAATAACACACGAATTACATCTTTCACTGGATAAATCGTGTTTCCTAACATAAGCATTGCACAACAAAGTGCTAATGTAATGATTGCTAGCACTGTAGTCGTCATGATAAAACGGCGACGTCTTTTTAACCTAGAACCTCTAATCGAATTAATCGTTTCATTTATCATATCGCACGCATTTTCGCTTTCATTGTAATTAATATTAAAATTGGTGCCCCAACAAAGGCTGTCACAATTCCAACTTCAAGTTCGCTTGGACTGCCAAGAAGTCGGCCTAAAACATCGGATATCGTTAAAATAATGGCACCTGATAGAGCGGACATTGGGATAACATAACGTAAATCTGGACCAATTATTAAACGGATAACGTGTGTCGCTAGTAAGCCGATAAAACCAATCGGCCCTGCTAATGCAGTTGCCACACCACATAATAAAACACCGCCAAGTGCGGCAATCATTCGAATTGTCCCCGTACGTACGCCTAACCCCTTCGCAACCTCATCACCTAATGCGAGTGCATTTAATGCAGGCGCTGTGAAAATGGCGATGACAATTCCGACAATTAAAAACGGAATAAATAATGAGATGGAATCCCAGTTACCTGAGCCCACACTACCGACTTGCCAAAATCGAAATTGGTCCATAACGTTAGATCGTGGAATCATCACGGCAACAACAAGTGATGATAAAATCGCACTCGTCGCAGCACCTGCTAAAACAAGCTTCAAAGGTGTTGCCCCGCTACTGCCCATCGAACCAATACCAAATACAAAAATAGCGGTGATAAAGGCCCCCGCTATTGCAAGCCAAATATATTGTCCAGCCGAACTAATATTTAAAAAGGCAATCCCACAAACGACAAAAAGAGATGCCCCTGTGTTGACACCTAAAATACTTGGATCTGCTATTGGGTTGCGCGTTACGGATTGCATTAATGCTCCTGAAACACCTAGTGCAGCACCGCACATGAAACAAAAAATTGTTCGAACAATTCTTTGTCGAACAACCACGGCTTCATGAGACTGAACAGATGGATGGAATAGTCCATCCATCAGATCAGCTACACTAATTATCCGAGAGCCAAATGCAAGTGAAGCGACGATACAAACAACAAGTAAAATTACTAAAAGGATACATACTGTTATTAAGTTACGTGGCATGAGAACTTGCCGTTTTTCTGATACGGATAATTTATTCATATTATTTCATCTTTTTCGCAACATCAGAGATTAAAGAAACATACTCATCAATTGTGTATTGAATTGAAAGTGGGTTCGGGTTACCAGCTGCTGCAAGAGGTGTATTGTCAGCAATAATCACAACATTCCCTTTTTGAATAGCTGGTACTTTACCTAGAATTGGATCAGCTTGTAATGCAGCTAATGTATTGTCATCACCATATGCGACGAAAATGTCCGTATCGTTTAAAGCATCTGCATTTTCAGCACTTAATTCGATGTAGAAGCTTTCTTGATCAGCAACTTGTGCTTTAACGCCTTCAGGATATTCCATGCCTAATTCTTTAAGAAGTTCACCACGTGGATCTGCTGGTGTATAAACGTAGAACTTAGATAAGTCTGTTGCATTGAACATAGCGAATGCTGCTTTTAAGCCTTTAATTTCAGGGTGTTCATTTGCTTTATCAGCAATTAATTTTTCTGTATCGGCAATCAGTTGTTTACCTTGTTCTGCCATACCCATTGCCATTGAGTTATAAGTAATTTGATCGCGCCATGAAGCTACCCAAGGAGTTTTTTGGTATGGAATAACTGGAGCAATTTCGCTTAATGTATCGTACTCTTCTTGAGTAATACCTGAATAAGCAGCAAGAATTACATCTGGATTTGAATCTGCAATTGCTTCAAAGTCTAAACCATCTGTATCTTGGTAGATGTTTGGATTTTCTTCACCAAGTTCTTTTAACTTTTCTGCAGTCCAAGGAAGCATACCACTATCATCTTGAACACCGTAGTTTGCTGCAGAGAAACCAACTGGTACAACACCAAGTGCTAATGCTACGTCTTGGTTCGCCCAAGAAATTGTCGCAACGCGCTCTGGTTTTTCTTCAATAACTGTTTCGCCTAATGCGTGTTTGATTGTGATTGGATATTCTGTTGCAGTTGTTTCTGAATCTTTTGCTTCTGAAGCTGTACTTTCTTTATCCTTATTCGAGTCAGAATCAGAACAGCCAACAAGTGCAAGAGACAGAATCGAAATTAATAACATTGTTATTAATGAAAAATGTCTTTTTGAATTCATTAGAATTTCACTCCTATATTTTGATAACATTGATAATGATTATCATTGCCATCATGTAATATATATCTTATTCAAATAATTGTCAATGTATTTCTAACGTTTTCACAGTCAAAAAAACCGGTAGTAGCACTTAATTTACAAACCCGAGAGTATAAAATATTTTGTGTAAATGAAAAATTTCAATAAAAAAGGAAGACCTTTTCTTGGTAGAATTAAGTCACCACAACCAATCCTAGAAAAGAGGTCTTCCCTATGAATCAGTTTACAACAGAAATTGTCGATGCACTAGTGAAAAAACAAGATATTACCGAGGTTTTTCGTTCGCACTTGGAAATGGCAATCAATTCGCTACTGGCGACAGAACTAACCGAATTTCTTGATTATGAAAAATATGATCGTATCGGCTTTAATTCAGGCAACTCACGCAATGGGTCTTATTCGCGTACACTTCACACGGAGTACGGTGATTTAGCGATTCAAATCCCTCGTGATCGTAATGGCGAGTTCAAACAACAGACAGTGGCTCCGTATAAGCGCTCAAACGATACGTTAGAAGATACCGTGATTCACCTGTTTAAAAAAGGGATTACGATGTCTGAAATCGCGCAATTAATCGAGAAAATGTACGGGCATCATTATACGCCACAAACGATTTCAAACATGACAAAAGCTGTATCAGAAACGGTTGAAGCGTTTAATAAACGTTCGCTGCACAATCGCTATGTATGCGTGTATTTAGACGCAACGTATATTGCCGTGCGTCGTGATACGGTGTCAAAGGAAGCGGTCTATATCGCTGTTGGTATTCGCGAAGACGGCTCTAAAGAAGTGCTCGCTTACACGATTGCCCCAACGGAGTCTGCTTACAACTGGAAAGAGCTACTAGAAGAGCTGAAAGACCGTGGTGTAGAAGACGTCTTATTATTCGTATCAGACGGCTTAAAAGGCATGGCTGACGCTGTTATTAGTGTCTTTCCAAAGGCCAAATATCAAGTATGTTTAGTTCATGTCGGTCGCAATATCATGCATAAAGTGCGCGTAGAAGATCGCAAAGAAGTGTGTGAAGATTTTAAAACGATTCACCAGGCAAAGGACGCCGAAGCAGCTGAGCTAGCACTTCAACAGTTCTGTGATAAATGGGGAAAATCGTATAAAAAAGTTACGCAAAGCTTACTTGATAATCCGTATTTACTAACGTTTTATCAATTTCCGAAAGCGATTTGGCGAAGCATCTACTCGACAAATCTAATTGAATCTTTTAATAAACAAATCAAAAAATATACGAAGCGTAAGGAACAGTTTCCGAACGAAGAATCACTGGAACGCTTCTTAGTGGCACAGTTCGAAGACTACAATCAACGTTTCGCCACACGTTGTCACATCGGTTTTAATCAGGCCCGTGCAAAACTAGAAGAGATGTTTGAGCAACTGCACGAACCGACAAACTAACCGGGACGAGCCAGCGCGAAATTTGGATGTCTAGGAAAGGGCTAGCCCTTTCCTAGACATTCAAATCAAAGCTTCGAACAAGTCTATTTGAATACAAAAGTGGCCATCTACCTTGAAAGGTTGAAAAGTCATTTACACAAAAATATTGACAGTCCCACAAACCCAACTAAAACATACTTTTTTAGTCATAAAAACAACACCTTATTGTTAATTTGTTCATTAACAATAAGATGTTATAGGTTCGTTACTAATTTAATAATAATCTGTCTTGCTGGTTGTTGGATATAAGGTCGTATCCCAAACGTGGTCTTTACTGATTGTTGCATCGGCAAGTAAGAAATAATCGTAGCGTATGTTTTTCCCTTGATCAGGTATTGGGTCATTCCACGTCGTATCTAAGTGATACCACTCACCATCTACTTTTACTAAATTCCATGCATGACCACCAACAGGAATCGCATCACCCGTAACATATCTCACATCAATATCCATCTCTTTTAACAGTAAATAGGCAGCCAGTGCATAGCCTTGGCATACGCCTTCGCCATTTATCAATATCGAATACGGTGTGTACGGATTGTCTACACTATTTAAGTTATACACGGTTTGCGATACTAAATAGTCATTCACATATTTCACTTTTTCTACGTCCGATAAACCAGGCGGCATATTCTCCACAATTTGCTTAACCTTCCCTAACATGAGCGCATGTTTTTCTGGAGACAAATCATAGCTTACTGTATACTGCACATCGTTTACCGTTCCATAATCATAATATTTATACTTTAATTGCTGGCGCATTCTCGAAATATATGGCTCCTCTTGCTCCATCCATTTAAAGGCTTGCTCCTGCATTTGCTCCATTGGCATATTTGAGGTATCGACAGTTAAATTAAATTGCGGCTCAAAATTAGTCATTTGAGCAACAATCGCTTGTCCTAGTTCTTCTGGTGAAGCAATATTTTCCGGCATATCATAGTTGGCATAGACTGGATCTGCTTGTTTTGAAAGCGCTTCGTAATTGAAGCTCTGTAGTTTTGCTGGACTCTCCTTAAAAAACTGAAGCAGCCCATCTAAACTAACGTCGGCAGTTTGCTTCATTGCAATCGTCATATTAGGATCAAGTGTCGGTAGCTGTAAATCGGCCGCCTTCCACTCATCCATTACCATCGAGCCACATAATAGGCTTGCCAGTAAGAAAACAAGTGAACATAAAGCTTTCACACGAATAAGGCACCACGAGAAAAATTTTGAGAACGGATTTTGAAGCATATGATTCAACTCATTATTCAATTGTTTCTCTAGTTTGACAGGCGATTTTAACGCCTTCAAATACTTCGTGCGATACAACGCGTCATTATACACACGCTTATAAATTTCAAACTCTCCCGACTTATAGCCTTTTACGTTCGAAATTTGTTGGCGATTTTCCTTT
>JAZUES010000114.1:0-3180 GCA_045640265.1 Solibacillus sp. | reverse complement strand
TTTTGTGGAAACGTGACATACGTGGTAGCGAGCACCTGCTGCTTCAGCAAGAAGTACGTCGCGTGCGATTTGTACCGATTCACAAATTGACGGAATCCCTGGTAAGCCTAACTCTTTATTGCGTGTTCCTTCGTGCATAACTCCGTCATAAATTAATGAGTTATCCTCGCAGTGAGCCACAACGACAACATCTAATTTTGCGGCTTGTTGCATTTGCTCATACATTGTTGAAGCTAATTGAATGCCGACACCATCATCTGAAAATGCGACTGCGCCTTGTTCTCTTAGTTCTTCCATGTTTGTTTGAACTTCCCCTGAAATGTCTTTTGTTAACGAACCATAAGGTAACACGCGAATAACCGCGCTGTCTTTAATTAGTCCGTTAATTAATTGCATGTTTTCTACTGAATCAGGTACTGGCTTTGTATTTGGCATCGCACAAATTGTTGTGAATCCACCTTTTGCTGCTGATGCGGTACCTGTTGCAATGGTTTCTTTATGTTCAAAGCCTGGTTCACGAAGATGTGTATGAACATCAACAAAGCCTGGTGCAACGAAATAACCTTTACCGTCGATTACTTCAGCATCTTTTGGAATGTTTCCACCGATTGAAGCGATTTTTCCATCTTCTATAACAATAGAAGAAACTACTAATTCACCTTGCTTATTTAATAGCTGTATATTTTGAAGTACTGTTGTCATTATTCTCTTCCTTTCAAAATCGTTTCTACGATAGCCATTCGTGTGAATACACCGTTTCGTACTTGCTCAAAAATTCTTGAACGCTCACATTCTACTAATTCATCTGCAATTTCAACATCGCGATTTACTGGCGCTGGATGCATAATTATCGCACTGTCTTTCATGCGTTTTTCTCGTTCAATCGTTAATCCAAATTCATCATGATAACTATCTTTTGAGAAATTTTTACTTACGGAATGGCGTTCATGTTGGATGCGAAGTAACATAATGACATCACTATCTTCTAGTACCTCATCCCAACTGTGTGCAGCTTCAAAATTACCGCTCCATGCTAGTGGACATAAAAACCGAACATTTGCCCCAAGCCTTTGCAATGCTGTTGCATTGGATTTTGCTACGCGGCTATGCGAAATATCTCCAACGATTGTAATGTTTAATCCTTCAAATCTACCGAATTCTTTACGGATTGTGTAAAGGTCTAATAAGCATTGTGATGGATGTTGTCCTGCACCATCCCCAGCATTAATGACTGCACAGTTAATCCCTTCAAGCAACTCATTGTAATATTCATCTTCTTTATCACGAATCACGACCGCGTCGATGCCTATCATTTCAAGTGTTTTGACCGTGTCGTACATCGTTTCACCTTTTGTTGCACTTGAAAAGCTTGCATCAAATGGGATAACAGTACAGCCAACACGACGCTCTGCCATTTCAAAGCTTGTTTTTGTACGTGTACTCGGCTCAAAGAATAAATTTGCAATGTTGTATGCGCGTGATAAAATGGGCTCCTTACCGTTTTCGAAGTCTTGTGCCCGATCTAAAATGGCTAATATTTCTTCATTCGATAAATGTTCCATCGATAATAAATTTTTCATGCTCGCGCCTCCGATTTAAAATGCATCACTAGTTTGAATTGTGTCAATTTTCATTACTTCCATTATATTAAGAATATTCACGGCGTATTTGTGCTTGTTGACGTAATCATGTCATCTTCATATTTTTTTGTAAAAAAGCCTCGCTAAACAGACTTAGCGAGGCTTTAAGGGTGCGACAACCAGGGCATCATGATTTTTATCATGCACCTACTAACTTGTCGTACCCTTTATTGCCTCTCTGGACAATGTTAAAAGGTATTAACTTATTTAATTAGTCTTCTATTTCTTCGATGTCACCAGTATTTTTGTCTCCACCTGGTAATATTAAGTTTAATGCTACACCGATAATCGCTGCTAGCGCCATACCTGATATAACTAATGAACCGAATTCGATTTTTGCTCCGCCAATACCGATAACTAAAATTACCGATGCGATAACCATATTGCGGTTATTTGCGAAATCTACTTTACTATCTACGAACATACGTAATCCACTTGAAGCGATAATACCGAACAATAGAATCGAGATACCACCTAATACAGAAACCGGGATCGTCGAAATGATGGCCATCACTTTACCTAAGAAAGAAACAAGAATTGCTGCGATTGCTGCGCCAAAGATAACATATACTGAATATACACGAGTGATTGCTAGTACCCCGATGTTTTCACCGTAAGTTGTTTTTGGTGGACCACCGATTAACGCACTCGCTAATGTACCTAAGCCGTCACCTAATAATGATCGGTGTAAACCTGGATCTTTAATATAGTTACGGTTAACAACTTTCCCTAATACTAATTGGTGACCGATATGTTCTGAAATCGTTACAATCACTACTGGTACCATTGCCAGTAAAATTGTCCCTGTAACCGAGAACTCATAATCTACCCCTGGGATTAAGAATTCAGGTAATGCAAACCAAGAGGCATCCTTCACTGGAGAGAAGTCAACAATATCGATTGCTATAGAATAAAGATAACCAACGATTAAGCCTAAAAGAATTGGCATTGCACTTAAAATATTCTTAAAGTATACGTTGAAAATGATTGCCGTAAATAATGTAACTAAAGCAGCTGAGAAATGAAGTCCGTTATATTCCTCGTTAAAATTCATTGCCATATCTACTGCTGTGCCTGCTAAACCTAAACCAATTACGATAATAACTGGTGCTACGACGATTGGTGGAAGTAATGCCATTAACCATTTGTAGCCTGTCATTTTGATTAATAATGATACGACTGCATAAACAACACCAACTGCCATTGCCCCAATCATTGCATTTCCTGGGTTAATGGACATACCTGAAGCATCCAAACCAGCTACTGTAATAATTGGTGAGATGAATGCAAATGAAGAGCCTAAATAGGCTGGCACTTTAAATTGCGTAATTAATAGGAAAATGATTGTTGCAATACCACTTGTTAATAATGCGATAGAAGGCTCCAACCCAACTAAAGTTGGTACTAAAATCGTTGAACCAAACATGGCGAATAAATGTTGTAAACTTAATGTTACAAGTTGTATGCCACCTGGCTTATCATTAACATCTAACACAGCTTTTGAAGACATTACAATTTCCTCTTTTCATTCTATTCTTTT
>JAZUES010000113.1:0-15578 GCA_045640265.1 Solibacillus sp. | reverse complement strand
AAAAAGGATTTTAATGCTTAATTTATGAGGTGTAGAGTTTGGGTGCTCTTCTATTTTTGCCAATACTCAATAAGAATTACTGTCATCACTTTAAAGCTGAGATAAACGTTGTAATGCTATCAACTAGTCCTTCTGCGAGCGGAAGTGATGGATCGGCATACGTCGCCACATTACCTGCTTGATCAGTCGGAGAATCTTTTAACACGTGATTCATTTTATCGAAGTACACAATTTTAGCAGTCGGTTTTGCTGTACTTAACCGTTGTGAATCCGTTACTTGAACTTGTAAATCATTTTTCCCTTGAACGATAAGTGTTGGTACATCGAGCTTTTTCAGTACTTCGGCTGGATCATACTGAAGCCAAGAAATCATATATGGTTGAACAGATGGTCTGAATAATGAATATAAGCTTTCAGGGACATCCGCTACAAGCTCTCCTTTTTTCAATGACGTTAAGATTTCTTTACTTTTCTTTAGTAAATCCTCTGGTAGCTGAGCTGTTAATTGCTCAATGAGTACTTCTTCAATTGGGCGACCAGCACCAGCAATTGAAATGATGGAATCCACTTTTGTCGCAGTAGAAGCGTTCATACCAACTAAAGAACCTTCGCTATGTCCGATGATATGAACCGTTGAGAAGCGTGCATCGGCATTGATTGCCTTCACAATACTTTCTGCATCTTTTGAATAATCATTAAAAGTCAAATCTTCTTCTTTCGTAACAAGACCGATATTATCTCCAACACCACGTTTATCATAACGGATAGTAGCAATACCTTGTGCTGCTAAATCTTCCGCTAGCATTTTTAAACTATTGTTGTCACCAAGAACAGTATTGCCATCTTTTGTTGTAGCTCCTGAACCTGCAATGATTATCGCTACTGGGACAGGTACGTTTGTTTTAACAGTCGGCATTTGAAGTGCTACTTTTAACTGTCCGCCTGTAACAGGGATTGTTAATTCCTCATACGCTACGTTTGATTCTTCAGGTTCCACAGATGGCGTTAATGTAAGTGGAAGCGTCATACCATTTTGCGTGAAAGTCGCTGTAATTTTTTCTTCCGCTACTGTTCCTTCAATGACCATACTTGACCCTGCAATCTCAATATCTACGCGAATTTTATTACCTGTAACCGTAATAGATTTAACAGGAAAATCCTTTACTCCTTGAGCTGGTACAGAAAATGTGCCCGTACCATCTTCAGATAAGTTTAATTGAACAGCTAAAGGACTTTGCGGAATATCAATTTGACCACTCCATTGACCAAAATGTTGTTTCAATGTTTGCTCCTTCTCGATATGGATTAATCGATATAAAAATAAAGCGTACTGACCTCTTGTTAATTTTCCATTTGGTTGAAAAAGGCTATTTTCTGTTATGGTTGTAATCCCATTTCCAGCAAGCCTTTGAATGTATTCATTGCTCCAATGCGTAGGTGGTACATCTTGCAATGAAAGTTGCTTGTCGGCCTTCAAATTAAACGCTAAGGCTAGCATTTTCGCTGTTTGAGCACGTGTAATAGCTTCGTTCGGATTGAAGTTGTTATTTTGATCACCATCAATAATGCCTGCACGATATGCTTTTTGGATTGCTTCAAAGTATGGATGCGTAGCCGGTATATCTGTAAATGATTTCGACTCCCGAACCGGCTTTAAGTCTACTATTTTATTGACAATTGAAATGACATGCTGTCTAGCAATGGTTTCCGAAGGACGGAATGTTTGGTCATCGTACCCACCAATAATATTTTCCGCCTTTAAAAAAGTAACTGCCTCTGCATAAGGACTTGTTGAAGTAACATCTTTAAATGGTGTTTCTGCGTTTACTGGTACAACAACAGCAGGAATAGCAACGGCAGAAGCCAAAATAGATGTAAATATTTTTTTCTTCATTTTATTATCCCCTATTCTAGTTAGTTTTTGAAATGAGCAATGAAGCGTTTTTATATAATTAACCTTCTAATATCACTCATTTCCATGCTATCCGAACAGATAGCTCCTTTACCATTATACCAAATTTGGATATTACTGTATTTTGTTAAAGGATATTATCCAGAATAGTTAATTAACTTTGTGTCTGCTGCAAATATACTTCTTCAAACGGCTGGATGATGACAAAACCTTCTCCTTCAAAACGCATTTGAATAGATTCACCGCTTCCTCTACCAAAGAAAGTTTTCAGTGAAATATCCGTTTGAAATTCTGGTCGAAGGTTTCCTGACCATGCTACAGTTGCATTTGGATCTGTTATAACGGGATTTCCAGGGGTAACACGTAATGTTAGTGGTTCATAATGTGCCGTAATTGCAACTAATCCCGTTCCTTCACAGCGAACATTAAACAAACCACCTGCAAGCATCCCCGCTACTTTTCTCATTAACTTAATCTCGTGGTTAATAGACGGTTCAAATGCAAGTAAATCATTGCCATTGACATAGATTGTTTCATTCTGTAATTGAAGGATAATGATTTTTTTACCGCTGTCTGCAAGATATAATTTTCCTTTCCCATTCGCTTTCATAAGGGAAGTCCCTTCACCGGTAAATGCTTTTTTAAACATCGTACCAATGCCATGTTCTAAAATGCCCTCTCGCTCAAACTTAATTTTGCCGTTGTATGCAACCATTGAACCTGCCTTCGCCCAAACGAGTCCGCGAAGATTCACCTCTAACATACGTGAGGTTTCTAATTCAAAAAAGCCTTCACCTTTATCTACCTGTTCGGTATTTTTTATGAATTCTGTAATCGAGTATTTATTCATAACATACCACCTCCTTCTACTACCATATTAACAAGTATATGGATTTACGATAAAGAAATGTAATTGTCAATTAGCTTTCCAGTTGTCCATGGAACACTAAGACGTTAAAAAAAGCTACCTAAACAATCATTTAAGATTATTTAGGTAGCCATCACATTGAGACATTAATCTTAATTCCAGAAAACATCAAAAAATGGATTTGGAATCTTTATCCAAATCCGTTTTTGTTAAGACTTATTAGAAGTCCTTGTACTCGGCAAGTATATTATTTGAGAAAAAATTATTCTGTTTCTGTGTTTTCTTCATCTTCCAAATCATCTGGGAATATAAATGAGTTGTACTCTTCACCTGTCGCTTCATCAATCATGTTCATCGTTAACTTCAAATCATCTGATTTTCCATCTAATCCGTTATAATACGTACTTAAAATCGCTAATGAATATATGGCAAATCCGTCCATACTGTTGTTGAATGCATTTTGATCTACCGTAATATCAAATTCGGTAAAATCTTTATTATATGAAATTTCCTTAATAGAAGAATATTCATCTGAATTCACGATTTCAGTAATGCTATCTACAGCGCTTTGTTTCGCATCTTTCATCATTTTTTTATGTTCAGATTTTGACATTTTGTAATAAACTGTGCCATCTTCATTCACTTTAACTTCTTTTACGCCTTTTTCTTTAGCATTTGCAATGATTTCATCTTCTGTTTGCCCTTCAAATAAATCTGCAGGCAATGTTAATTCGACATCAAGGAGTCCTTTATCTACAGCAATCTCTTGCTCAGAATCCCCTTTTTTTGTAGCTGCTTCATCATCGCCACATGCAGCTAACATCGCAACTGCAAGACCTAATCCAATAAATAATTTTTTCACTTTTAATCCTCCGTTTACCAAGTAAATCCGTAACTTTTCACTTCAATATTTTTTACCTTTGTACCAATGTTTTCTGGTAAACTTGGATAGCTTAAGTCAAAACCAGCTTCCCCATTAGGTGCTAGCCCTACATCAACACTTCCTGTCAATGCCCCAATAACTTTGTTAGAAGCATCATATAAAATCGCCGCAATACGAACATCATCTTGTTTAATATTTGTAGGATTTTTTACCATGCCAGTTACGCTATAATCGTATTCACCTTGAACACCTTTTACATTACTAACTTCCATTAAGTTAGAATCTGCATCTGTCGGTTCAAAGTTAAAGTTATACGTCGTTTCTAAAAATTTGTCCGTTGTTGTTTCACCATCTAACACTGTACCCTCACCAACAATCGCTGTTTCACCTGGTTGCACAACTGTAGGAACAGCATAAATCATTGAAGATGTACCCATAATTGAATCATCTTTTGCTTTAAAGTTCATTTGTGTTTCGCCAATTTCAACTGCCACATCACCAGTATTTTTATAGATTGCTGCAGAATTCACCCAAACGCTATTAATGCTATCAACCCATACCGTAGATCCTGAATTTACAATCTCTAAAGCAGCATTTTGTTCTTTTTCTGTTTGTGGTTTGCTCTGTTCTTCGTCTTTCGAAGTTGGTGTTGATTGTGAAACCGTTTGCTTCGAATCACACGCAGCTAACGATAATACAAGCACCATAAATAGCATTGATGTAAATATTTTTTTCAAATAAATCTCCCTCTCTACCAATATTATTACTAAAAAGTATTTTAAACCTTTTTTATATAATAGCATTCTATTAGTAGAAATACTTACAAATCACTATTTTTTCTAGAAAAATGATATTTTATCAACTAGAATAGGTATTTTTGTACAGAAAAATACTAAGTCCAAATTTTTCTGTATGCACCTTGTATATAGTTTAACGGTTTTATATTTTTTAATTATCCGAACATCTTCTATTAGTAACCAAAACTAATTTAAAAAGCTATCACCCATCGATTTGACAGTGTGAAGTGATTGATCACTTAAAAATAGACTGTTAAACTAACAATTATCTTAATTTTCTATTATTTTCGCATGGCATGATAAGACAGCAATAGCAATATATATAGGATAAGGGGGGATTCCAATGTTCATGACAACTGTTTTAACGGAACATGCAACAAATACACCAGATCAGCCTGCAATTATTTTTGAGCACAATGAATGGACGTACAAGGAGCTGTATGAAAATGCGCGAAAAATCGCCCATTTTATACAGGAACAGGGCTATCAAAAAGGCGATGTGATTGCACAATTTATGCTTAATACTGATTTGTTTATGGCGGTATATTTCGGTGTTCAACTCGCTGGTTGTACGGTCATGCCTATTAATACAAAGCTTGCCGCACCAGAAGTTGAATATATTTTTAGCCACTCCGAGGCAAGGCTTTGCTTTTATAGTGAGTCGCTTCAGCCAACATTTAATGCAATAAACTTTAAATTTGAACAGGTTCTAAATGAAGAAAAGCTTCGTACAATTTTGGCGATGCAAGCACCAGATATACAAGACGCGGCACTCGATGCAGAGGATGTAGCTGTTATTATGTATACGTCTGGTACTACAGGGAAACCAAAGGGCGTTATGCTGACACATCGCAACATTTATGAAACGGCGGATATTTGGTCACAATCGATGAATATGACAAGCAAGGATCGCACATACATTTGCACACCGTTATTTCATTGTGCTGGCAGTCATGTATTTGCGGTGCCAACGCTATATAAAGGTGGCACCGTGATTATTGGAGAAGCATTTTCGCCGGACCATACATTAAAAGAGCTTGTTCATTCGAAGGCAACTATTTTCTTCGGTGTGCCTGCGATGTATACAATTTTATTAAGTAAGCCAGAAATAAACGACTACGGCTTTGAACAGCTCCGCCTGTTTTGTTACGGGGCGGCACCAATGCCTTACGAGCTCGTGAAGCAATTAAAAGAGCGCTTCCCGAACGTCGCGGTGCAAAATTTATACGGTCAAACGGAAAACACCCCTGCCGCAACATCACTACTCGACGACGCAGCCCTCCAAAAAATCGGCTCTGTTGGCAAACCGTTAGCGCGCACAGAGGTGAAGCTCGTAACAATTGATGGCGAGGAAGTGCCGATTGGTGAAGTTGGTGAAATTTGCATTAAAGGACCCCAAGTGATGAAAGGCTATTTACGCAATCCAGAAGAAACAAAGCGTGCGATTCAAAATGACTGGCTCTATACTGGGGACTTAGGTCGTTTTGATGAAGAAGGCTATTTATATATTGTCGACCGGAAAAAAGATATGATTATTCGTGGTGGCGAAAACATTTACCCAATCGAAATCGAAGAAGTGCTGTACCAAATGCCAGAAATTTTAGAAGCGGCAGTTGTTGGCATCCCGCATGAAGTATACGGCGAAGTCCCAAAAGCATTCGTTGTCTTTAAAGAAGGCAAGCAGTTAGACGTTGAAGGCATTTTCGATTATGTCATTAAAAATATCGCTAAATACAAATGCCCAGCCGAAATTGAAGTGCTCGATGCCTTACCGCGCAACGCCTCTGGTAAAGTGTTAAAGCATACATTAAAGCCCTTGAAAGTGCTATAGCATGACGAAAAACAAATGATTGAAAAAGTAAAACCGGCATCGTTGTTCAATTGCAACGATGCCGGTTTATTTTATTAAAACGTTTAGCTCCATTCTCCAGATGTATAGTTATTGCTTTAATTTAAAATACCAAGTTAAATTATTCCCTGCCTATCCCAAAAAACAGTTTCTTTAGCTGAATAATAATTAACGCAACTAACGATAACCCATAAATCATTAAATATTGAATGTCTTCTAAATCTGCTGTTTCGAATAATCCCATTATTAATATGAAGTTTAATATGGAAAACCCGATTAAAAAAGCAATCCAAACGGCTAAATTCGAGAAAACCCCAAGTTTAAAAATTGATTCTTCCGAGCGGCAATTAAATCCGTGTAATAACCTTGATAAACATAATGTCGCAAATGCCATCGTTGTGGCTACTCCTGTATCACCTGACGATAACCCTATTTGGAACGAAATAAGTGTAACTGCTGCAATAATGAACCCTTCAAAACCTACCTTGGAAACAAATTTTTTATTTAACAATGGTTCATTGATATTTCGTGGTTTTTCCTCCATGAGCTTCTTATTATGTGGCTCTAAACCAATGGCAATCGCTGGAAGACTATCCGTTAATAAATTTATAAATAATAGATGAATCGGTAGAAATGGCGCTGGTAAGGCAAAAAGTGTTGCATATAAAACAACAAAAATTGCTGCTGCGTTCCCAGATAGTAAAAATTGAATGGCATTTTTAATATTAGCGTAAATACTTCGCCCATTCGAGATGGCTTTGACGATGGTTAAAAAATTATCATCAGTTAAAATCATTGAGGAAGCATCTTTTGCCACTTCTGTTCCTGTTTTACCCATTGCCACACCAATTTCTGCTTGTTTTAAAGCTGGGGCATCATTTACACCGTCTCCTGTCATCGCCACTACATGTCCTTTTTCTTGCCAAGCTTTTACAATTCGAATTTTATGTTCCGGTGAAACACGTGCATATACTGAAAACTTATCTATCTGTTGCTTCAATTCTTTATCTGAAAGGTTTTCAATATCCTTCCCTTCAATCGCTTCATTCGAATCTTTTATAATACCAAGTTGTTTTGCTATTGCGATTGCAGTAATTTTATGATCCCCTGTAATCATGATAGGTTTGATCCCAGCTTTGATACAATCAGCAACCGCTTGTGCAGATTCTTCACGAGGAGGATCCATCATGGCTATTAACCCTACTAAAGTTAAATCTTGCTCATTTTGTTCACTTATTTGAGGAGAAAATACATCTTTATACGTAATGGCGATTACTCTTAAACCTGCATTTGAAAAGGTTTGATTGACTTGTTTAATCTTTTCTAGTTGTTGTTTCGTAATGACTGAATAACCGTTGCTTGAATGAATTCGATTAATACGTGGTAGAAGCACATCCACTGCTCCTTTTGTAATCATCACGTAGCTATTGCCCATTCTGTTAACTGTACTCATTAATTTACGATTAGAATCGAAAGGTATTTCACCAACTCGTGGATGAAGACTACGAATATCTTGCTCATTTAGCTGATATTCGCGGCCTAATTTTACAAGTGCTAATTCCGTTGGATCACCAATCTTTTCTCCATCCATTATAACGGAATCATTGCAGAGCAATGCCAAATCGAGCAATTTTTTATGATTTAGATTGACCAGTTGCAATTGATCATAAGA
The DNA here is from genome assembly GCA_045640265.1 of Solibacillus sp. Taxonomy (GTDB): domain Bacteria; phylum Bacillota; class Bacilli; order Bacillales_A; family Planococcaceae; genus Solibacillus. Next base: position 7,597 of record JAZUES010000113.1, on the reverse strand, counting down.
GAAAATCTGATCTCCTGTATACAACTCTTGAACAGTCATTTTATTTTGTGTAAGTGTCCCAGTTTTATCTGAACAGATAATTGACACACTCCCCAAACTTTCTACTGCATGTAATTTACGAATAATGGCGTTTTCCTTTGCCATATTTTGAGTTCCAAGCGCAAGAACAATGGTTACAATTGAGCTTAGTGCCTCTGGAATCGCTGCTACTGCTAATGAAACAGCGAACATAAAGGAATCAACTAGCTCACGACCGCGAATAAGATCCAATCCAAATATAATGAGGCAAATCATGATAATGCCAATTGCAAGACGCTTTCCAAAACGATCAAGGCTGACTTGTAATGGCGTTTTTTTCTCTTGTGCATTCTCCAGTAGTTTTGCAATTTTCCCAATCTCTGTTTCCATACCAATAGAAGTAACAACTGCTTTTCCACGGCCCTTCGTTACAAAACTACCTGAAAAAACCATATTGCGCTTATCTCCAAGCGCAATATTTGGTTCGTGAATGGTATTTTCTATTTTATCGATTGCTACTGATTCGCCTGTTAAAGAACTTTCATTCATTTGCAAACTATAGCTTTCGATCACCCTACCATCCGCGCTAATAAAATCCCCGGTTTCTAAAATGAGCAGGTCCCCCAGAACCACATCTCTTGTTGGGATTTCAAGCACTTTTCCATCCCGTTTAACTTTTGAGACGGGCACCACCATTTCTTTTAAACTTTTTAACGATTTTTCAGCTCTTACATGCTGAACCGTTCCCAGTATCGCATTTAAAACAATGACTACTAGAATAACAATTGAGCTATTCACATCTCCAAGAAATATAGAAATTAGTGCAGCTAAAATTAAAATGATGACTAAAAAATCCTGAAATTGCTCTAGTAAAACCTGAATTACATTTTTTTGTTTCTCCTCTTTTAATTCGTTATAGCCATACTTTTTATGCCGATAACGAACTTCGTATTCTGTTAATCCATGTTGTGTCACATCTAACTTTTTCATTACCTCTTGAACGGTTGCTCGGTAATATTCTGCTAAATTCATGAGATCCCCCTTTTCAAGTTTTTTAAATACTGCAATATAGCGATGAACCTTTGCAAGGAAAAATCTATGCTATCCATTTTAACTATTTTACGAAATCGCATTTGAAATCTGATAACTCTCTCAAAAACACTGTATGAGAGTGTTTAGGTTAAAATGAATAGATTTAGCAATTAATTTCCTTTGGCAAATTTGGGATTATAGTTTTCTTTTGAAAGTATGAAGGTTGTATAGGACACTTTGTAGATATAGAGGGAAATACGGATGATGTTATAGGAAAAATAAAATATCCTTACAAAAGTAGTATTATTAAAGTGAAACCCACAAAAAAAGGAAAAGTGCCAAAATCCTTGATTTGATAAGGATTTTGACACTAAGTGAAAACTCTTTATAAGTAGTATTTGGCTTAGATTTCCTTCAATACATAGTGCATCACTTGTTCACTACTCTCCATAGAAAGTGCAATTTTAGCTAGTTCTTTCATTTCACTTTGCCTTAAATGATTAATTTGCCCTCTTGCCTTTAACATTGAAGGTACACTCATTGAAAATTCATCTAATCCTAGACCAATCAATAGTGGAATTGCAATCGCATCTCCTGCCATTTCACCACACATACCAACCCATTTTCCTTTTGCATGTGCAGCATCTATGACCATTTTTATAAGTCGTAAAATGGCAGGATTGTAAGGCTGATAAAGGTATGATACTCGTTCATTCATTCTGTCAACAGCCAGTGTATATTGAATAAGATCGTTTGTTCCAATACTAAAAAAATCTACTTCTTTTGCAAACTGATTCGCCAGTATGGCAGTGGAAGGAATCTCAACCATGATTCCGATTTCAAATGTACCTGCCACTGGAATCCCCTGCTCTTGGAGTTTCTTTTTTTCCTCCAGTAATAATTGCTTCGCTTCTCTAAATTCCTCTATAGTAGCAATCATTGGAAACATGATCTTGAGGTTTCCAAAACAACTTGCTCTTAATAACGCTCTTAACTGCGTTCGAAATAAGTCTTGTTGTTGTAAACAGAGACGAATTGCACGTAAACCAAGGAAGGGATTTAATTCTTCAGGAAGATGTAGATAAGGAAGTTGCTTGTCTCCCCCAATATCAAGGGTGCGGATGACGACTGGTTTACCCTCCATTTTTTCAAGTACTGTTTTATATGCCTCAAATTGCTCTTCCTCTGTAGGTAGTGAATTTCTCTCCATATACAAAAATTCTGTACGATAAAGACCGATTCCCTCTGCCCCATTCTCAAGTACTTGCTTTACTTCCTGAGGCGTCCCAATATTTGCAGCAATCTCAATTCGAATTCCGTCTACTGTCATTGTTGGTTCATTTTTTAATCGTTCAAATGCATTCATCTGTGTTTCAAATTTAGCCCTTTTTTCTTTGTAATGGTCAATCAATTCTTGAGTAGGATTAATAAATATTTCTCCACTATCCCCATTAATAATTATGAAATCTCCATTTTGAACAATTTTAGTGGCATTTGTTGTACCTACAATTGCAGGAATCCCCATGGAACGTGCCATGATAGCAGAATGGGATGTACGACCACCTAAATCCGTTATAAAACCTTTCGCAAATACAGGATTCAATTGTACTGTATCTGATGGAGCTAAATCCTTTGAGATAATGATTACTTCTTCAGTAATTATACTAATATTTGGTATTTCTACATGTAATAACTTTGCCAGAACTTGTTTTGTTACATCCTTTATGTCTGCCGCGCGTTCACGCAAATACTCGTCATCAAGTTGTTCAAATATTTCAATCAATGACAAGGAAGTTTCTTGTAATGCAAATTCAGCATTTACACCTGCATTCACTTGATTTTCAACTGTTTCGATTATTTCCGGGTCACTTAATACAAGTAAATGAGCATCAAAAATAGCGGCATTTACTTTGCCTAGCTCCATCTCTGCTCGATCTCGAACGATTTGTAATTGCTGCTTGACTGTATTCACAGCAGCATGAAATCGTGCAATTTCATTATTAGGATTTAGAATGGACTTTTTTGTAACTGAGAGTTCCGGCTCCACCAAAAAGAACGCCTTTCCCATTGCAATTCCCCCTGAAGCAGCAATTCCTCTGAGTAAATTCATATTTCAACTAAACCTTCAGATTTTAAAAATTGGTCGAGTTCTTGTAGTACTTGTTCTTCATCTTCCCCTTCAATATAAATAGAAAAAGATTGTCCTTTACCAAGTCCCAGCGACATCACACCGAGGATGGATTTTAAGTTCACTTTTCGCTCATTCTTTTCAATTTGAATAGTAGAAGTAAATTTTGATGCTACTTTCACTAATCCCGCTGCAGGTCTTGCGTGTATGCCTGTTTCAGTAAGAATCACGTACGATTTTTTTTTCAAAAAATCATCTCCCTTTATTATAATTGAAACTATACTCTTGATAATGATTGTAAACCGCTTTAAACAGCCCCGTACCAGGTTTTATAGTAGTAAATTTTTCAATTGCAAATTGGATTCCTTCTAGTTGAATCGTTTCTTGTAACTGCTGTGCCTCTAAATCTTCTAAGTAGTCATACTTTAAAGCAAAGGCTATCCCCATAGCCAAATGGTTAGGAACCTCACCGAACAGCTCTACATATTTAATAGCTGGACTTACGAGCCGGTCATTCGCCATCAGTTTACGTATGGGAGAACGCCCTACCCTTGTTGTGATGTCTGATATAAAGGGATTATGAAAACGACTTATGATTTTATCAACATATTCCTGATGTGCTTGTTCATTAAATCCATGTTTGGTTACGAGGTATTTACTTGTCTCCCGAAGCACATTCACCATTAACCTTTTAACGTTTTCATTAGAGACTGCTTCATGTATTGGTAGAATCCCTTCTAAATACCCTCCATAGGCCGCGATTGCATGTCCGGTATTCACTGTAAAGAGTTTTCTTTCAATATATGGTTCTAAGTTTTTCACATATGTAATTGCTTTTATAGGTGGATGAGAACTCCCCGCATTTGTTTGTTCTACAATCCATTCATAAAATTGTTCTACGATAACTGCCAGCTGATCTTCATTTGATTGATTTGGAACGATACAATCTACCGCAGCATTTGGAAAGCGATAATGTACATTGAATTGTGTAATTTCATCTTCAGTTAACTCTTTATAAACACATTCCTTAAGATGGGAACTTCCACCAATCATATTTTCACAAGCAATAATGGTCAATGAAGGTTGCGACTGTTTGAGGCGTTTTTTTAACCCTTGCGCTAATAATTTTGCAACACGAGGAAGAATATTTGGTCCAACAGCCGTACTGACAATTTTTGCATTAGCAATTGCCTCAATAACTAAATCTGGGTGTGTAGAACTATTAATGGCATGGACATCTTTTACTAAAAATTGTTCATGCTGATCATTTGCAAATTGGACAATGTATTGTTTTTTATCATTTAACAAATGAACCAATTTATCATTAACATCTATAAAACAAGTTTTAAAACCAGACTGGTACAATAAATAACCTATAAATCCTCGGCCAATGTTTCCAGCACCAAAATGGACCGCATCCATTTAAACAACTTCCTTAAAAAAAGCGAACACATCCATCGCTGAAGTTGCATTGACAATTTTATGGACATTCGCAATTTCTGATACAACAATTGCAATATTAGATAAGATGTCTAAATGATCATCACCTTTACCTGCAATACCAAAAATCAACTTCACTATATTTCCATCCCCAAAATCTACGCCATTGGGTATTTGAATGATGACAATTCCAGATTTTAAAATTTCACTTTTTCCTTCATCTGTCCCATGAGGAATAGCAACAAGGTTCCCGATATAGGTCGAAGTCAACTCTTCACGCTCTAACATTTTTTCTATATAGGTTTGTTGAACATAACCACGGTCCACAAGTAACTTTCCTGTTAAACGGATTGCCTCTTCTCTTGTTTTCATCACCTGGTTCATTAAAATATTTTCCAGCGATAAAATAGGCAGTGTCAATACAACGACTCCTTCATCCTTTTTTTAAAACGCCTTTTTGATTATTGAATCAAAACTCGGCCATATTTTGTCTAGGCCGAGTTTTAGTATTTTAATTTTCCTTTAACTTTTCAATTAGCTCATCATATGCAGGGCTGTTTAAAAAATTATCCACAGAAATATGATGTGCATTCGGCAATTTCTCTTTTGCTCGTGGAGTTAAGTCTTGATGTGTAATCACAATTTCCGAATCATCAGTCAAACTACTGATTGAAGTATTTGTCACATTCACATCAAGATTGGCTTTCTTTATTTTATTTTTTAAAACGGAGGCTCCCATTGCACTTGATCCCATACCTGCATCACATGCAAAGGTAATAGTTTTAATTCCAGTGAATTTCGTAGCAGATTGACCAAGAAGCTCTGCAGCTCTGCTTTGTTTACCCTTTAGGTAAGAAGCCTTTTCTGTTGCGACTTCTAATCCATCTTCTTCCGTATCTTTAGATGTTTTCAAGATAAGAGCAGCTATGAGGAAGGAGACAACTGCTGCAATTACTACACCTAAAATAATCCCTACATAACCCCCTTTTGGCGTTAATGCTAATACTGCAAAAATACTACCAGGAGACGGCGCTGCAACTAAACCTGCGCCAAATAATTGCAAGGTAAATACCCCTGATGCTCCTCCAGCAATTGCAGCTATGATGAGCGTAGGCTTCATTAATATATATGGGAAATAGATTTCATGTATCCCCCCAAGGAAATGGATAATCCCTGCACCTGAAGCCGTTTGTTTTGCAATCCCCTTCCCGAAAAACATAAATGCTAATAATATTCCGAGACCAGGTCCTGGATTTGCTTCGAGTAAAAATAGGACGGATTTTCCGACATCGGCTGCTTGGTCAATTGCAATAGGGCCTAATATTCCGTGGTTAATGGCATTGTTTAAAAACAGAACTTTTGCTGGTTCAATAAATATGCTTGCGAACGGTAATAAATTTGCATCGACAATGATTTCCACTCCCGAAGCAAGTAAGTCACTTAATGATTCTACTAAGGGGCCAATCACTTTAAATGCCACTAAAGTGAAAGCGCCTCCAATTATTCCAGCAGAAAAGTTATTCACAAGCATTTCAAAACCGGACTTAATTTTCCCCTCAATTGCTTCATCAAACTTTTTAATAACCCATCCACCTAATGGACCTACAATCATTGCACCAAGGAACATCGGTATATCGGAACCAACGATTACGCCCATTGTTATCGTTGCACCAACAACCCCACCTCGAATACCATGAACAATGCGACCACCAGTAAACCCTATTAAAATAGGCAATAAATAATTGATCATTGGTCCAACTAATTCTGCTAAACTCTCATTCGGAATCCAACCAGTCGGAATAAATAATGCCGTTATAAGACCCCATGCTATAAAAGCGCCAATATTCGGCATAATCATGCCACTTAAAAAACTTCCGAATTTCTGTATTTTGGTTTTATAATCCCTTTTTGCGTTTTCGCCCACTTTCCAATACCTCCCCCGTAATATTTGTAAAATTACTCACATTACCGACTCACGTCCATTCGAGATATGTATATGAACTAAAAATATAAAATATCTGCACTTTTTATAATTAATCGTTCAATTAAATAACTACGGAAAGTGTCCATCGTAGTGAAGAACACCAGCTAAAAGTAGATAAAAACAAAGCCCCGAAAACGTTTTACTCATCGTAAAGTTTTCGGGGCTTCTTATTTTCGAGGTGGGTTATGTTCCAGCCTCTTATTTTAAAGTGGATTGGTTTGCGATGATACATTTATATCACGATTAGCAATTACCGATTCACAATTTATAGATGCAGCTTTCTGTTGTACCCTCTTAAAGGTTCTATACAAGCTGTAGTTCCTTAAATTTATCTACTAATTCATTGGTATAAATCATCATCTCTTCTTCTGTAGGAACAGCTTCTACTAATTGTTGCGGTGTATATACGGTTCCCCCCTTAATTATTTGACCAATATCCATTGTATATTCTATATTTTCTAACGGATTGCGGTTTAAAATGAGGACATCTGCCAAATAGTTTTCTTTAAGTATCCCAATATTATCGATATTCAACGCTTTCGCGGCATTCATTGTTGCTTGCTGAATAGCTTCCATTGCTGTGAATCCTGCTTCGACAAACAATTGTAGTTCACGATGTAATGCCATTCCGGGATATGTGTAAATTCCTGCAGGTGTATCTGTCCCTGGTACTACGACGCCGCCCATTTTAAAATACGTATGCGCTATTTTTTGAATCGTATTCACTTGCTTACCAAATGAATTTTGTCCACTTTTTTGTTGTGCAGCTGGCTCCCAATGTTGAAATAAGTGTGTGCTATTTTCAATATGTTGAATAATTGGGTGTTCAAGTTTCCAATAATTTTCTGCTAATCGCATTTGATCATACAGTACAAGCGTAGGACATAGTTTCGTCCCCTTCTGCAATAACAGTTCACATAGTTCCTGAATTTTTTGCTCATCTGGATTGTCCCACGGAATTTGATTCCAAATATCCTCCGATGCATCCATTGTCC
>JAZUES010000112.1:0-7390 GCA_045640265.1 Solibacillus sp. | reverse complement strand
AGGTGTTGGATTATGACAAATGTATATGATTTTGTAAAAATGCAATTCGGTTTGTCATCGATACCACGCCTTTTGTGTACACATTTATAATTGTACACACTTCTTAACTGTGCGGATGGAACCTCGTGATGAGCTGAATTGCTAATCACGAGGTTTTTTGTGTCCTTAAAAACACATCCATCATACAGCCATTAGGAGGCATTTTCATTGAACTTACAAACATTAGGCTTTAACACTTATTTTGAAACACAATTAAACGAATTAACAATTAATACAACGAATAAAATTCCAGCACGCGTCATTTTAGAGCATAAGCATTCTTACCGGGTTATAACAGAACAGGGAGAGTGGCTAGCGAGTATTTCTGGAAACTTTGCTTTCAATTCGTATAGCCGAAAAGACTATCCAGCAGTTGGCGACTTCGTGTTAGTCGAACAAATGCCAGGAGAAGAACGCGCCATTATTCATCATCTATTTGAACGGAAGTCAAAATTTACGCGTAAAATGGCGGGCCAAGAAGTGGATGAGCAAATTGTTGCGTCCAATGTTGACATCGTATTCCTCGCAATGAGTTTAAATGCGGACTTTAATGTACGTCGATTAGAGCGTTATTTAATTGCAGCGTGGGATTCAGGTGCAAAACCAGTTATCGTACTAACAAAAGCAGATCTATGTGACGACGTCGACGCTTATGTGCAAGAAGTAGAATCCATTGCATTTGGTGTCGAAGTAATCGTCGTAAGCGCGGTAACAGGAGAAGGAATCGACGTGTTACGAGAAATGCTATCAGAAGGCATGACGGCAGCACTGCTCGGATCATCAGGAGCGGGTAAATCGACATTGACGAATGCATTAGTCGAAAATGAACAAATGAAAGTTTCAGGGATTCGTGAAGAAGATGCAAAAGGGCGTCATACGACAACGCATCGTGAATTAGTTTTACTTCCTACAGGTGCTAGCTTAATCGACACACCTGGAATGCGTGAATTGCAGCTTTGGGATCAAGGGGATAGCTTAAGTGCAAGTTTCTCTGATATTGAAGAGCTTGCTGAAAATTGCCGTTTCCGTGATTGTACACATAAAAAAGAACCGCATTGTGCAATTCGTACTGCGATTGATGAGGGAACAATCGAAGAAGCTCGTTTAAGAAGCTATTTCAAACTACAAAAAGAACTCGCATATATCGAGAAAAAGGCAAATACTGATGCATTACTAGCTGAAAAACGAAAGTTTAAACAAAGTTCAAAAAGCAGTAAAAAATAACATAACAACTTTTAAGCAGGTCAGGAAGTACGTATTTCCTCACCTGCTTTATTTTGAATTAACATATTTCATCGAAACAACTGGTCCTATATAGTATAATTGTAAAAAGGGGGAAATTGAGTATGGTGAATTGGCTATATGTAATTGTTCTAGGAATTATCGCAGGATTAGTTAGTATTATTTTTGACGTTCCATTATGGATTCTACTGATTGTCTTTATTGTCATGACAATCGCTAAGATTTTACATATGTATTACATTGCCTACTTTTCAACTAACATGGATAAAGTGAAAAAGTACATCGTCAAAAATAAAAAAGATCCATTCATGAATTTTCTTTTAGTAGTGGAATCAGGCACGAAGGAACAAGAAATTGAGGCATCTGATAAAGTGATTGCATATTATAAACAGCCGACAATGAAAAATACATACGAAATGAACCGTGCCATCCGATTAGAAGACTTTGAACGAGCAAATGAATTTGCCGATAAATTAATGAAAACGCCCTATGGACCATACGGCAAAGCTTTAATTGCTGCGAGTTTAGGAAATCGAGATGAGGCAAAAAGTTATTCATTAAAGTCGGATTGGATGGAAGCAGCAATTGAAGCGGAGCTTGCTTTAAAAGAGCGTGACAAAGCTGCTTTTGAGAATTTTTCCGAAAAGGCAATTGAAGGGACAAAGGGGATACAGCGTTTTTTGTTTATACATGGCTTCAATAAATCGATTAAAGAGCATAATTTAATATAAGTAGTTTTAGTAAACAATTCGCTTCGCTTATTTACATATAAGGAAGCGTGTTTATTTTTATATGAATTTTATACAGATAGGTAGGACTACTGGTAGTTTAGAAAGTAACAAGTAATATTTTAAAAATTTATGCCGAGCAAGACAGGAGGAAGGCATGGTAATTTTAGTATTTTTATTCGCCGTTTTTATCATTTTATTTTTAACGAATCGTAGCCGTTACATTAATATTTACTGGCTAGGCTTGATATTAGTTTATTTTGTATTTACATTTTTAACACGAATATTTTTTGCACCAAACGCAGATTCAGAGCTGTATTACTTTACTATGTCACTCTTTATTTTTGCGTTCATACCATTTTTACTATTAACTTTATCTGTTTTAACCTTTTTTAACAGTAAGATTTTGATGGAAAAAGAGGGAAAACGTATTAGGAATTTGTTTATATCATTACTTGGTGTAGCTACACTCGTTCTTTTATTAATAAGTGTTTACTTTTATATGACGTCAGTAAAAACGATGGTGGCAGAGTTAATCTTCTATTATATTATTGCACTTTTTGTTTATCTTTTATGGTTGTTTACTTCGACTGCTATGTATGCAGTGGTGTACAATGCAACGCCTATTTTGTATCAACCAGATTACATAATCGTTCTAGGTTCAGGACTTATTGGCGATCGCGTACCACCACTACTTGAGAGTCGATTAGATGAAGCAGTGCAGCAATTTAAAAAATATGGTGAAGAGGCACTATTCATTACTTCGGGTGGGCAGGGAAATGATGAACTTGTATCAGAAGCAGCTGCCATGAAAAAGTACATTATCGAAAAGTACGGTATTTTACCAAATAAAATCATAGCAGAGGACAAATCAACGACAACGTATGAAAATATGCTGTTTTCAAAAAAAATTATTGATGGAAAGTTTAAACAGGCAAAAGGAATTTTCGTAACGAATAATTTTCATGTGCTTCGTGCCAGCCTATATGCCAGTAAAGTAGGACTTAAGGCAACAGGTATAGCTTCGCAAACAGCATTCTATTACACTCCAAATGCGTTTGTGCGGGAATTCGTTGCCTTGTTAGAAATGAAGAAATGGCTTCATTTACTTCTAGTAGGGTTATTTACGATTGCATGGATTATCAATCTGTTTGCTTATATAAAAAGTTAGTATAGTCATTAGAAGAAGAGCATTATCAAACAGGGCTCGGGTTTTTATTTCAATTACCGAAATATTTTCAAGCATTTTTCTGAATAGTTTAGTAAAATATAAATTGTACAATTATTTAGAAAGTGAGGCTATAACAATGACAATCGCAACATATTCACAAAAGTGGGATTTAGATGTCTTTTTCCCAGGAGGTAGTGCTTCTCCCGAGTTAAAGGCACACATCCAAAACTTAACGCCAAAATTTGAAGCGTTAAAAGAAAAGGTAACGAATTTACAGGTACCCGAGTCTGTTGAAGCAGCGAGTGATATCGTAAGTATTTTAGAAAGCATTAAAGATACGTTAATGAATATATCTCAAGCAGGTGCAGTACTATCATGTTTAACTGCACAAGATATGACGGACCGTGATGCGTTATTATTACAAGGTCAATTATCAGGCATTGAGGCCAATCTTTCACCTATTTTAGAAAGCTTCAACCAAAAAATCGGTCAAATCGAACAAGTGACATTTGAAGCATTACTTGAAACGGAGGAACTTGCGCAATTTGCGTTCATCTTAACAGAATGGCGTGAAGAATCGAAAGAATCCTTATCAGAAGACGAAGAAGCATTAATTTCTGCATTAGGCGTTGACGGTTATAGCTCTTGGGGTCAACTGTACAGCATGTTAATTGGCGACATCAAAGTGGAAGTTGAAGTAGATGGTGAAAAGAAACTATTATCAGTAGGGCAAGCGAATAACTTAAGCTCACATAAAGATCGAGCGGTACGTAAAGCAGCTTTTGATGCATTAGAAAAAGTATTTACAGAACGTGAAGAATTTTTTGCGAAAACGTTAAATCATTTAGCAGGCTTCCGTTTAGCTGTGTACAAAAAACGCGGTTGGGAATCGGTTACAAAAGAGCCACTACAAATTAACCGCATGAAGCAAGAAACAATCGATGCAATGTGGGGTGCAATCACTTCACGTAAGGCGACATTCGCAGATTACTTAACACATAAAGCGAAAATGCTAGGCACAGAGAAATTAGATTGGTTTGATTTTGATGCACCTGTAACAGATTCAACTGCGACAATGGATTACCAACAAGGTGCAGAATTCATTTTAAAACATTTTGGTCGCTTTGGGTCTGAGATGGAAAGCTTTGCGCGTACAGCATTTGAAGATGGTTGGATTGAAGCGGAAGACCGTGATAACAAGCGTCCTGGTGGCTTCTGTACAGGTATGCCACTTTCACAGCAATCACGTATTTTCATGACGTATTCTGGTACGATGTCAAATGTATCAACATTAGCACATGAACTTGGTCACGCGTTCCATACGTATGCCTTACGTCCAGTTCATCCGTTAAACACGCGATACGCGATGAACGTGGCAGAAACAGCTTCAACATTTGCTGAAATGATCGTAGCAGATGCAGCGGTGGAAGAAGCGACAAATGAGCAAGAAAAAATCGCATTACTTGAAGATAAAATTCAACGTTCAGTGGCATTCTTCATGAATATCCACGCACGTTATTTATTCGAAACGCGCTTCTACGAAGAACGTAAAAATGGTGTTGTCTCAACTAAACGTATTAATGAAATTATGGAACAAGCACAAGTAGAAGCACATGCAGGTGGTCTTGGTAAAACACATCCACATTTCTGGGCTTCAAAAATGCACTTCTACATTACAGGTGTACCTTTCTACAACTTCCCATACACATTCGGCTACCTATTCTCATTAAGCATTTATGCCAAAGCAAAAGAAGAAGGTCTTGGCTTCGAAACGAAATATATGGCGTTACTTCGTGACACTGCAGTAATGACAGTAGAAGACTTAGCGATGAAACACTTAGGGGAAGATATTACAAAACAAGATTTTTGGTTAAAAGGAATCGCGCTTTGTGAAAAAGACGTTGAAGAATTTATCGCGTTAACATCTAAATAAGTAGGGAAAAGCATCCTTTCTACAAATTATGTAGAAAGGATGCTTTTATTTTACTACCACGCATTACTTACCAGTACGATTCCCACCTAAGATTGAAGCTTCACTTTATTTTTTTCGTAACGTAAAATCAAGTGTATCTGCATCGCGAATTGTAATGGTGTAGGTTCCGTTCACTTGATCGTGTTGTACGTCGATATTTTCTAGGCGTTTATCATATTTAAAAACGATTTCATTATTTGCTGATTTATATAAAACATGTAAATCATCACGTTTCACTTCAAAACTCGGTGTGAAATCCGGATTACGGTCGGTAAATTCATTGATAAATAATTTCGAACCTTGTGATACGTATTCATCACGGTTTTGTTCAGGGGCAATGGCATCATAAATATTGTGTACTGAAGACTCTAGCTCAATGTATCGTCCATTTTCAAATTCCGTATCAATCGCACGTTGTAAGCGCGGCGCTTGCTCCTCTGAAATCGTTGGCTGAATCGTTTCATACAGTTCTTTCATTAACATTTTCGTTTTCTTCTTATCCGATGCAATCGGTGTTGCTTGTAAGAAGGTTTCCATGAAAAATTTTGCTGGTTCACCGTCTGACTGCTTATCAAGCACATATAAATTTTCCTCTAAAGGGTCATAATTCATACGGAGTAACGCACATTTTTGTACACGACTTGATGCATCTGGTAAAATATTTTCAATGGTTTTTAGGTTCAACGTTTCTAAATCAATTTGTACTGCATCTTTCGGGTCAAGCTTTAATAATAAAATATATGGTTCACCAATTAGCTCGATATGTGCAACGAAAACCGAGCCATTACTATTCGATACGGTTTGCATAACTTGGTAGAGCTTGTTCGATAAATCATTTGTTAGCGATAAAAAATGTGTGTCATCTGGATTTTCCACGTAGCGATTCATTTTAGTTAAAATATCATTATCTTGGTCTAAAAACTTACAAGCTACTGATTTTGGACTATTAAATGTGGCATCAATGTATTGCTCGAAAAATTCACTGTATACGTTCTGTTCAAGCGCGGACAGGTCCATCGTTTGATTGGCTGATACAAAACGGCTTTGCTCCATATCCAGTAACGTAACAGCCATGCGCTTCATTTGGATGGAAAGTGTAGTTTCTACTTCGTTCATATTATTTTTGCTCCTTTTTAATCCGATTTTTTTAGTATAACGGAATGCGCAATTTTTTGCACGACAAGCTGTGATTTTACAAATATGAACATTTGTGCTATCATGAATAAGTGCTATTTTAGATAGTGGTATGAATGGATTGGCATTCTGCTAGTGTTTTTGAGGATACTTATTCACACTGGCGCAAGCTAAAGGGCTGCAAGGACATAGTAGCAGGTAGGGACTATGTTGCTTAAGTTAGAAAAAATTAGTGGAATTTTACCGCGGTTAAAACTGGAGTTATGCTACTCCAAATAAGATATAAATTCCCCGGATGATCGGGTTGAGACTTTCATTTATTTATAAAACTATCTATTAAATACTAGAGGGGGCCCCTTTCCATTACGGAGAGGCAGGCCCCCTTGTCCAATTTATAAACTTTTTTTCGCTTTATGTAAAAGGGGAAAATAAAAACCATCTAGAAAAACTAGATGGTAAGTAAGAATAAAATTAGTCCGTGAAGCATAAAGAAGTTACGTAAGCAAGCATTAAGAATAAACCAAGGCCAAGTACGATCGAAGTGTTCATTATGTTACCTCCTTTGAAAAACCTACAATTTCTTCCTAATTATTGTACAATGAATAGAAAAAAGATGAAACCTTTTCTTCGGGCGTTCGTATATAAATATAAGGAATTGTTAAAAAATTATACATAAATTAAGTAGGTGAAGATCATGAAAAAATGGTTGTATAAAACACTTGTTGCCACTGTGGCGTTATGTACGTTTGGAATGATTACGCCAAATCATGAAATATGGGCGAATTTCGAAGACGATCGTAATGCAAAATCCGTTTTAGAACATAACATTACAAATAGTGTTTCTAGTGCGTATCAATTAGATGACTTTATTTTCGAGAAAAATGAACAGCAGACCATTGAATCTTTTATCGGAGCTGCAAAAGAGCAAGCCTATGTGAAATTCGGTACGCGCGTTGGACCCGTGATAGAAGATGAGTTTGAAACGAATATTTTCCCGAAAATTGAAGAAGCGATTGGAGCGACAGTTGCACGTTTAGGAGACGACAGATTACGTTCCTTAGCAATCACAGAAAAACCAAGTGGCGAGTATGCGGAAAAAATCTT
>JAZUES010000111.1:0-2237 GCA_045640265.1 Solibacillus sp. | reverse complement strand
ACTTTCCCTTTTTTACGCATACCTGCTGTGTCAATAATCACATAGTCTTGATCATCATAAGAATATGGTGTATCGATTGCGTCACGAGTTGTCCCTTGAATCTCACTAACGATTACACGATCTTCTCCTAAAAAGGCATTTACTAGAGAAGATTTACCAACATTCGGACGACCAATTAAAGAGAATTTAATTGTTTCTTCATCATAGTTTTCTTCATCTCTTTGTGGGAAGTGCTTAGCACATTCATCAAGTAAATCCCCTAAGCCTAATCCATGAGAACCTGAAATTGGCCAAGGCTCACCAAATCCTAATGCATAGAAATCATAAATCATTTCACGCATATCCGGATTATCAATTTTATTAATTGCTAATACGACTGGTTTTTTTGTTTTATATAAAATTTTAGCAACTTGCTCATCGGCAGCTGTTACACCTTCACGACCATTTGTCATGAAAATAATTACATCGGCTTCATCAATTGCGATTTCTGCTTGTTGGCGAATTTGTTCTAAAAACGGCTCGTCACCAATCTCGATTCCGCCTGTATCAATAATATTAAACTCATGTGCTAGCCAATCTGCCGAACTATAAATACGGTCACGTGTTACACCTGGAATGTCTTCCACGATTGAAACACGTTCTCCAACGATACGGTTGAAAATAGTCGATTTACCTACGTTCGGACGACCTACGATGGCGATTACTGGTTTTGTCATCTGTACTTCATCCTTCCAAACTCTAATCTTTCTGTATTATACACGAATTTGTCCATTATAGCATTTAATCATACTAGACAAAAGGAAACATTCATAAATCTACAAGAAAATCTTGCTTTAAACACAATTTTTCTCAAGTGCATGTGAGAGTTTATATAAAATAAAAGGTTCTAAGTCAAATGTTGGGGTGTACTGAGATTGCTTCTAATTTCAGTACACCCTTTCTTACGAAAGGACGTTGATTTCCATTCCGGGGCCGACGCTTTTCGCGGGCGTGGCCTTACGCGAAAGTCCCAGGCGTCACGCTATTCCCGCAGAAGTCGCGTCCCCTCCATTCCAATCAACGGACATTAGCCAAGGTGACACCCTATATTCTTATATACTCTGCTTAATAAAATTTTGGCCTTGAAATGTTCGTACTTTCTAAAGCCATAGGCATTTCTTTTAATTACCTTCGACGTATTATTAATTCCTTCTAAAAAACCATTCGAATAACCAAATACATAGCTGTTCAAAATTTCTACTTGCCAATTTTTAAGGGTTTTAATTGCTTTTAAAAATGCTGGATTCTGTGTTTCTTCCACCTTGCGGTAAAAAGCTAACAGCCCTGCTTTCACTACAGTTAAATCTTTCTCAGTCTTTGAATCATTTTGCCACTTTTTATAAAGTTCCTTTAATTCATAGGCTTCCTTTAACTCACTCGATAATGTCGTATAACGATCCAAGTACCATTTTTCTTTTGCAGATAATTTAGAGGAATCTTTATGTAATACAAACCGCATCTTTTTCCCTTTTTTACGATCATAGTTATGCCATTCTTTTTGAACTTTCCTACGTACTTCATCAACGGCCCAATGAATATAACGACAATAATGAAAACGATCCGCTACAATCACGGGACGGTTCAAAGACTTTTTAACTGCAGCTTTAAAAGAAGGATTCATATCCATTACGACAATTTCTACATTTGCACCATACTTCGATAAATACTGTGCAATCGTTTCTTTTTTGCGATCCGGTAGGATATCAATGGGTTGATGTGTATCCGCATCTGCAATAATTAACTGATATTTATCGGTATCAGTGTCCGCTTTGTATTCATCAATCGCAATTGCTTTAGGCAATAGAACACCTTTAGGTAACGTTTTTACAAGCTCCTTAAATCGTCTCATAACGGTTGTCGGAGAAGTTCCTAGAACTTCCGCTGCTTCTTTAAAAGTTTTAGCCTTTACTGAACGGATACGTACCACCTGATTCCACTCTTTTGAAAAACGTTGATATCGGTCGACAAATGGAGATGGTTCTGAAAAACGTTTACCACAACTACAAACATAGCGACGACGCTTATAAAATAGTACGGTTAAACGTTCAAACCATTTGAGATGTTTCACCTTTTGAATACGATAATCGTGCACTTTTTTCGTTTTTATTCCACAGTTTGGGCAAGTATGAGTTCCTAATGGAAGTGTGACATGAATGGCAATTTTATCATTCAACTCTTCAACTTTTTCTACGATTACA
>JAZUES010000110.1:0-10275 GCA_045640265.1 Solibacillus sp. | reverse complement strand
CAAACCTTTGATAACGTGTTTTCCATCATCTGATTTTATGCGATAGTGTTCAATCCCTTTTTCTTATGGCTCTCCAAGCGTCTGTTACAAGTACATTATTAGGTGTTAATTTAGAGCCTATCATACCGTCAACTTTAGCTTTGACAACACGCCCCATACACGCCACTTTTGAAACGGTTGCATTTTGCTAAATAAAGCAATTGCAATGCAGTGATAATACCTACCATTTACAAAGGAATGGCTATTTATATTAGAAACCCGGCGCCTTGCGTAGCATAGCGCCTACGGTATTTAAAAAGGTTCGTAATGATACAACTTATATCGGCGGGCCTTACACACAGCACAAAGAACATTCGCAAAGACTCTGCAAAGAGGCTTTGTGAATGTGTGCTGAGCCCGCCGAATGACTATCCCAAAATATCCACTATTTTAGAAGGAAATGCTTTGATATATAGAAAAACGGGCGCCTTGCGATAGCATAGCGCCTACGGTATTTAAAAAGGTAGGTAACGATAAACCTTATATCGGCGGGCCTTTCACACAGCACAAAGAACATTCGCAAAGACTCTGCAAAGAGGCTTTGTGAATGTGTGCTGAGCCCGCCGAAAGACTATCCCCAAATCCCCACTATGAAGTTGCCCAATAGAAAAAAGCACCCCCAATAAAAAATTGAGCGTGCTAACTAACTGAAATTATTATTTGAATTCGTTTAACTCTTTTGTTTCACCTGTTGTGAACCAATCTTGGACGTTCCAAATTTTTGATACTAATCCGTCGTAGAATTCAGGTTCATGTGATACTAGAACGATTGTGCCTTTGAATTCTTTCATCGCACGTTTTAATTCTTCTTTTGCATCCACGTCTAAGTGGTTTGTTGGTTCGTCAAAGATTAAGATGTTCGCAGGATCCATCATTAATTTACATAAACGTACTTTTGCTTGTTCTCCACCTGATAATGAGTTCAGTGGGCGTGTAATGTGATCTGTTTTTAAACCAGCTTTTGCTAATGCGGCACGTACAGAAGCTTGCTCCATAGAAGGGAAGGCGTTCCATACATCATCGATTGGTGTAATTTTGTCAGCTTTTACTTCTTGTTCAAAGTATGAAGGCTGTAAGTAGTCACCTAAAATAACACTACCGTCAAGTGGTCGTACTTTGCCAAGCATTGTTTTTAGTAATGTTGATTTACCAACACCATTCATGCCGACAAGTGCAATTTTTTCACCGCGCTCGATATCGAATGTAAGTGGTGGTAATAAAGGTTTTTCCTTATCGTAACCAATGACTAAGTTATTTGCTTCGATTACATAGCGGCTAGGTGTGCGCGCTTCTTTAAAGGCAAATTCAGGCTTCACAGCTGTTTCAGGACGGTCAATACGTTCTAAACGGCCAAGTTGTTTTTCACGAGATTTCGCACGGCCAGAAGTTGAATAACGCGCTTTGTTACGATTGATGAAGTCCTCTTGTTTTTTGATAAATTCTTGTTGCTTTTCGTATGCGTCGATATGCTGACGTTTATTGATTTCAGCAAGCTCTAAGAATTTTTCATAAGTCGCTGTATAACGTGTTAGTCTAGAAAACTCTAATTGGAAAATCACATCTACCGTTTCATTCATAAATTCCGTATCATGCGAAATTAAAAGGAACGCATGCGGATAGCCTTTCAGATAGTTCTTTAACCAAGTTACATGTTCTTCATCAAGATAGTTGGTAGGCTCGTCTAGTAATAACACTTTTGGTTTTTCTAGTAAAAGCTTTGCTAATAAAACTTTCGTACGTTGACCACCAGAAAGGGTTGCTACGTCACGTTCAAGGCCAATTGCATCAAGACCTAAACCACGTGCCACCTCTTCAATTTTCATATCTAATGTATAGAAATCACCTGCATCCAGTGCATCTTGGATTTCTGCCATATCTTCTAATAATTTTTCGAAGTCAGCATCTGGCTCAGACATTTTCGCTGTGATGGCATTTAATTCTTCTTCTTTTTTATATAAAGGAAGGAAAGCATCGCGTAAGGCGTCGCGTATTGTGCGGCCAGCTGTTAATTGTGTATGCTGATCTAAGTAACCGTAGTGTGTGCCAGGTAACCATTCAACTTTACCTTCATCATGAATGGCTTGTCCTGTAATGATGCTCATTAATGTTGATTTACCAACACCATTTGCGCCGACTAAACCGATGTGATCGCCTTCAACTAAACGAAACGAGACGTCTTTAAATAATGTACGGTCACCGAATGAATGACCTAAATTTTCAACTGTTAAAATTGCCATGTATAAACCTCCGAATGTTCTTATCGTTAAGCTAAATTTATAAGAGCAGATAGACAATAGTTAATTGTAGTGAAGGAAGAATGAACTTCATACCTATCTTTTTGCTCAAAAAAAACTCGCAGGCCTATAATGCTGCGAGCTGTTTATTTAGTTCTGCGAGTCTAACTTCCATATTCTCAAGACGTACAAGCGCTTGTTTCACTGAATCTGGATGACCGACTGATTCTAGCTTTTCCATATCGCCTTGAAGATTAATATAATCCATCTTTAATTCAGCGATTTGTTGTTGAAGCTGGTCCTTTGTTAGCATGTAAATTGCTCCTTTAAAATAACCAAAATGTCCCGCGTTAACAGGCAGTATTGTATCCGTTTCAAAAGAGAAATGTCAGATAGAAGTAATTCACTTTTTCGTAGGGAGGGTAACTGCCCATAAAAGCCAGATTGGTGAATCCTAATCAACATGGAAAATCCACTGATTGTAGGCTCACTTATTCTTTTAGTATTGTATCACAAGGAGCTAGTTTTTTTCACTACATCTGCGCAATATTATGACGAGAATAAGCTAAATCGAGTAGCAAAGTTTGTAAAATTTCATTGTTCGTTAATATTTCGAGAGAACGCTGCTTACGAACAGCTCTTTCTCGACGTTGTTCATGTAATAACAGTTCCATGACTGCATTTTGCAAGATGGACTGCTTCATTTTCCGACCGAGCCCGATATGAATAAAACCATTGGCCTCTCGTGAAAACGCGTAGTTGAGTTCGGATTCATGCTGTGCAGTTGTGATGCATGGAATTCCAGCTGCGGCAATTTTATATGGTGTGTAATTCGCATTACAAATGATTAAGTCTGCTAGTGGCATTAGGTGAAGTAGGGCATCTGAGCGTCGAACGATTTCGGTGTTGCGCCGACTAAGGGCCATCATTTGTAAGCTTTCGATATCATGATGATAGTCATCGTCCACAGCAACAGAAATTTTCAACGGAATCTGCAATTGCGTTAAATGACGTAGTGTACGGTACGTTAAATTATTTGAATCCCCATCTTCAAATGCAATGACGATATGAGGCAACGTATCTTTAATTGAACAATCTGGATTTGCGAGGATTTGTTTGGCAGTTGCTTCTAAGTTTGGTGGTACGGCAAATGCGTAACTGCCCGCAAGTTCATGTGCGAGTGGTTGCTCATAAGATTCTTCAAATAAAGCAATTAAATGACAGTCCGTAAGCTGTGCGCCCAGTCCAAAGTCATCGAAGTGGACAAGCGTTGTGCAAAACGGTCGAATCATTTCAACTTGTTCGACTTGCGTATCTTTTCCATCATGAATAACTAAATGAGGTTGGAGCTCACGTAATTTTTTCTTAACCTCTTGAAAATGATCGAACAAAATAATCGTTAATTTCGTCTGTGCCAATTCATTAATGATTCGAGTGTTGTTTGTCTTTATAAAAAGAAAAACGGTTTCCTCCTGCAAAAGATTTGCTAAAGTGACCGCTCGTTCGAATGCATAAGTCCCTTTTGTTTCACAATGCTCCACAATCCATGCAATTTTCTTTTTTTGCAATACAATCCCATCCTTTCCGCTATCCCTATAAAATATGGTAATCTGTCCGAAAGTATGTATAGAGAGAATACGGGATTAAGAAGAAAAATTTGTGAAAAAGAGGTGAAAGCAATGAAAGAGATGCGCTCAGCTTTAGTTGTTGGAGCGACAGGATTGGTCGGTTCGACATTGGTAAAATTATTGTGCGAAAGTGAAGAATACGCTGCAGTTAATGTCATATCAAGAAGACCACTGGATTATTTTCATCAAAAACTAGTCGTGACATTACGTGAATTTGATCAAATTGCCGAGAGTGATATTGAATTTGCGCATGAAGTATTTTGCTGTTTAGGGACAACGATTAAAAAAGCAGGTACACGAGAAGCGTTTGAAAAAGTGGATTTTGAATATCCGATGACCATTGCAGCAATAGCTAAAAATAAAGGTATCGGACATTTTATCGTCATTTCTGCAATGGGAGCAGACGAGAAAGCTTTTGCATACTATAGTCGTGTAAAAGGCAAGCTAGAAACAGGGCTTATCAAAATGGATTTCCCCCAATTATCGATTGTACGTCCATCGCTAATTACAGGAAACCGTAATGAATTTCGTCTCGGTGAAATGCTGGGTGCCAAAGCACTTAGCGTGATAAATCCACTATTAGTGGGTCCGCTTAAAAAAGTTCGCTCCATTCCTGCAGAGCACATTGCCCTAGCGATGAAAGAAATGGCTCTACATGGGAAAAAGGAAAAAGTCGCAATTTATTTATCCAATGAAATCTCAGCCATGCAAACGCCGATATTTGAAAAAGAACAAGAGCAATATGCAGACGAAGAGGTCCTCTTTAATTGGAACAAGTATGAAAAGGACGAACTACCACCAATCGATAAGGAAGTTGTATTTAATCGCGATAAAATGAAGGAAGTAGATCGCGATAAGTAGTTAAATTTGAACTCGAAATGGTCGGTCAGTATGGATGCCTAATGAAGGGTTACTCTATCTTAAAATAACGATGTCATCCGAAAGACTGAAATTGAACTTTTGTAAGCAACTACCTATAATAATTATGCCCCATTCTGATACAATATGAGTAGAAGTCGTTATATGGAGGAACAAATATGAAAATTTTACTTGTTGACGGAACAATTTTCGGTCGTAAAACCGGTGTCGTTTTAGAACAAGTTCAACAATATATTCAAGCATTTAATCCGGAATTAGAGCTAGAAATTTTATATTTTTCAAAGCTAAAACACCAAATTTTAGACGGTAGTCCGCTAAATGATGATATGAAAATGATGATTCAGAAATTTGAAGAAGCAGATGGCTATATCTTTGCTTCGCCAATTTTTCAAGCATCGATTCCAGGTGTATTAAAAAATGCATTTGATATGATTCCACCGAAAGCAATGCGTTATAAACCAGCTGCAATTGTTGGAAATGGTGGTACATACCAACACCATTTAGTACTAGAAAATCAATTACGTCCAATTTTAGATTACTTCCGTTGTTTAGTGACACCGAATTACGTGTACACACACGCGGATCATTTCGATAAAGACAATAAAATTATCGATGAAGATGTACACAACCGTTTACGCGAACTAGCACGCGTATTCGTTCAATATTGCGAAATGACAAAAACATTATCAAAGCAGGCCGTTGATATTCAGTGTCATTAAATAAAAATGGAATTCCTCGTGTTGCCTAGAGGATTCCTTTTTTATTAGCCTGAAACTGGTGCTTTCTCATTGATGCACGCTAAAATTTCTTCTGCAATTGTTTGAGCAAGCTCTAACTCAGAAGTAAAGCCGACGCATGAACAGTTCATCTCACCTAGAATGTATGTGTCTTGGCCTCTTTCATCTGTATCTAAAATGAAGTCTGCTGTCCAAATAAGGGGTAAATCATAGCCGCCTAGTAGTTCGGTTACTTCACTTAGTTGGCCTAAGAAGCTATGTACAAGCGTAGCCCATTCAGCGGGACTATCATAACGGTATTGAGCACCAGAGAATAATGTCGCACTGAATGCATCTGCATCTGCTGCAGGTTTTTTGTGTACGACGTTAATGGGCTTATCACGTAGCATGAATAAACGGATTTCGCCTTCTTTAATGCGTGGTAAGAAGGCCATATCAACGAGCATGCCGTTTGCGCCAACGATGTATTGCTCGCAAAGTGTCAAAAAGGCATCTAGCTCGTGATATTCCACGTGATTATCCTTTGCTTCTGTACATTTTACTTTCGCGTTTAATGGCACTTCTGTAGAATAATCTTCTAATGCGTCCACTAATTGAACACGCCAAATCCCTTCACCTGTAGATCCACGATTTTGCTTTAAGACACGCTCTCCTTTTGCTAAAGACTTCGGAAATAATTCTTTAAATTCTTTAATTGTATAGTAGGCATATGTATCTTCGGGAACTAAAGGTGTATGACGTAATTTCACTAACGCATCTTTTGCGCCGTAACCAATCATCGCATCAGGGTGCGGCATACCAATCACACCATTTGCACATAACTCACGTAGCATTTCAAAATACTCCGCTTCATGCTTTAAGTTCCCCGGATTAATACGAGAAACATAAGCAACCGCGTTTTCTTTTACATAAGTAAAAATTTCGTCACGCTTTTCATTCTCAAAAAATAGAACCTCAGCTTCTTGCCCGCGTTGTTTTAATGCATCAACCATTGGCATCGTATCTTTGCGATGACCATCTGGACCTTTATCGTTTCCACCTTGTACTTCAAAAAATATGACTTTCTTCATAATGAACTACTCCTTTCGAATTATGTATTTCTATTTTCATCATAACTTGGAATTTTGAACATTAACGGACTGATATGTAGCTAATTTGTTACAAATCGCTAGAATACGGATGAAAATAGCTCTGTTAAATCATAGTATGCTAGTAGGTATTATTATTTATAAATGTATAAAAATGGTTATTTATATAATTATCAAACCACGTTAATATTAAGTCGAAAGGTATGAAGTAGATTTTTAATGAAGCAAGAACAGTCATAATTTGAATCACGAGGAAATTTGATGTAGCATATATTTTTACGTGAAATTTTATTTTAGTGGATTATAAAGAATAAGTTTTTAAAGGAATCCACATAAAAAAGACATCATATCGCACGCTAGGTAGCGAGATATGTTTTCTAATTTTCGGCAGCAAGTGGGGGCGAATCCAATATGGAACAAACAATTTGGCAAGAAGAACAAACACATTTGAAGCAAATGAGCGAGCTATTAAAAAAGCAAGTCGAGGCATTAGAAATCCAATTAAAAAGACAAAAAGGTGACATTGTTGAAGAGCGTACGCAAGCTTCTTCTGAATTTAATGATGTATCCGGAGAAAATGCGATTCAGTTTTCGCAAATGCTACAAACAATGCAACTACGAGAACGCGAATATTTGAATGCGAGCGAACAATTAGCCAAAACAAAAATCTTATATAAAAGTCCATATTTTGGGCGAATTTCAATTGAAAATGAACAGGGAGAAAAAGAACATTTATACATTGGCTTATCAACATTTCGCGAACCAAAAACAGACGATGTATTAATCTTTGATTGGCGTGCACCAATCTCAAGCTTGTTTTATGAAAATAAAGTTGGACCATCACGTTATCAAATTCCGGATGGAGAATATATCGATGTTGTGATTCAAGGTCGTCGTCAGTACAAAGTGAAATATGATGAGCTTATTCAGTTATTTGATGCCGATGTTTATGTTGGGGATGAGGTATTACAAGGATTACTAGCAGATACAGCAAAGGAAAAGATGAAATCGATTGTCGCAACAATACAAAGCGATCAAAATACCGTTATTCGTTCGTCAAATCAGGATAATTTAATCGTGCTTGGGCCTCCAGGTAGTGGGAAAACTTCCGTCGCGATGCAGCGAATTGCCTTTTTACTTTATGAATACCGTAAAACGATGAACGCACGCAGCATCTTACTTATTTCGCCTTCTGATTTGTTCAATGACTACATTTCAAATGTTCTTCCTGAGCTTGGTGAGGAAAATGTACAGCATACGACATATTACCGACTATTACGTGATTTAAAATTATCACGTTACCAGTGTGAGACGAATTATGAAAATATCGAGCGTCTACAAATAGCGGACGAAGTAGCTCGTGAACATTATGCATTTAAAGGGTCACATTTGTATGTGAAACAATTATTAAATTATATGGAGAGCATTAAAAAAGCAGGGATGCCGTTCTACAATTTGAAAATGGGGGATGACGTATTTGCTTCAGCAAAAAAAATCTCACAGCTATTTTATGAAAAGTTTGGCGGGTTGGATGTTGATTTTCGTCTGAAAAAAATTCGTACATTGCTACAAACGAAATTGCAGGAGCACAAAAACAAGGAACAAAGTAAGCGTGTAAAAGAATTGCGCGCGGTTAACGCCTATATTGGGACGGATAAGGAGCTAGAACAACAGGCTTATCAAGATGTACAAAAGAAATATGGCAAGCTTGAAGTAACAATTGAAATGCTCGGCTTTGTTAATTTGAACAAAATGTATTTGCAATCATTAACGTTTCATAATGACAATTTATTCACGCAAAGCATCCAAGCAACTACTGGGGAAAACTTAAAACAGCATAAGTTGTTATATGAAGACCTAGCACCTGTAATGTATTTACAAGCAGTTATTAAAGGGCTGTATATAGACAAAACAATTAAACATATCGTGATTGATGAAATTCAGGATTACTCTTATCTTCAATTATTAACGATTAAAGCAATGTACCCCAAAGCGCATTACAGGTTACTCGGAGATAAAAATCAAATGGTGCATCCACAAATGAAGGATTCACTAGCGGGCCCATTATCCAAGCATTTTAAAGTGATCGAATTAAACAAATCTTACCGTTCAACAAATGAAATTACTGACTTTATGAGTGCCATTTTAAACAATACAACGACGCTTTCGCTTGGTGTTTCAGGGGACAAGCCGCAATTGATTGAAACGAATAGACTACTTGAAACAATTCAGGAGTTAGTGACCGTCCATTATGAACAAGACGATAGCTTTGTAATTTTATGCAAAAATAAAGCAGCATGTGAACAGTTGTATAATGATTTAAAACCATTTGTACCCGCATTGCAGCTCGTAACAGATGAACAAAAAGTGTATATGAAAGGCATTTTAATCATGCCAGGATATATGGCGAAGGGCTTTGAATTTACAACGGTTGTATTAGCTGATGCCAATGCCCATGTATATCATGAGGAGATGGATGCATATCTTTTATATACGATTGCTTCTCGCGCAACGCGAAAATTATTTTTATTATCTGATGGCGAATTACCAAAGGCGTTTGTACACATTAATGACCGGTATTATCGTAAAGAATTGAATAGTTAACTGTATGGGGTACTTACTAAAGTTTTAGGAGATTTGAATGGAAAACTTTGATTTAATTTTGATTTTAAAGCACTTTATTATTGGTTTAGTGCAAGGTTTTACAGAACCAATTCCAGTCTCTTCAAGTGGTCATGTCATGATAGCAAGTGAAATTTTAGGGATGGGTGAACAAGGGTTTACATTTGCCATTTTAACAAATACGGCAAGTCTACTTGCGATTATGTTCATCTACCGCGAGGACATTATTCGTTTAATAACCGGTTTTTTACTATTTATTAAAACGCGTAACAAACGTTACCGCACGGATTTTAATTTTGCATTGTACGTGATTATAGGTTCGATTCCAGCAGGTGTTTTGGGCATATTACTTAGTGACGTCATTGCAGATAGCGTAAGCATGACTACAATTGCCTATATGTTATTCGTAACAGGTATCGCATTATGGATGATTCGAAATTTACGCGGTTCGAAGCGTGATGGTGATTTAACGGCAAAAGATGCGTTTATCGTTGGATTAGGGCAAGCTGTTGCATTGACACCAGGAATTAGCCGATCGGGTGCAACGATTATTTCGGCAATCGGCGTTGGCATGAACCAAGAAACGGCTTTACGCTTTTCATTCATGCTTTATATTCCAGTAAGTCTTGGTGGTGTTGTACTAGGAATAAGCGATTTCTTAGATGAGCCAAACAAAATGGATCTGGCGTTACCCTATGCAGTGACATTCTTTGCGACGCTATTCATGACCTACTTCGCCATGCGTTGGTTCATGGGAATCATGAACAACGGGAAGTTACATTACTTCACCTACTACTGTTTCTTAGTAGGTATTTTATTATTAATTTTCTTTTAAAATAGTATTTAAAGACGATGAAATCGAATGCGAATTTCATCGTTTTTTTATTCTATGACATTCATAACACTTATGAAATTTCAACTTGTCCAAACAAAGCAAGGGGAAGACAAACGCGAAAAATATTTAAGCCTGACGTAAAAGGGCGAAAAATTGTACGAAACTATTTCCCCGGAAATGAAAAATCTACAAAAACATTTATTAATCGTGCTA
>JAZUES010000109.1:0-12951 GCA_045640265.1 Solibacillus sp. | reverse complement strand
ACGGCAATGTTGGAAGACCAATTAATCAATATTTTATTAAGGAATAGTCGCTGTTAAATTGAATGTTGATTTTTCTTGATAAAGTTATGGGGCTGTCCCTAAAGTAGAAAAACACCATTTTGCAAAATGGTGTTTTTCGGTGTACCAAGTAATTGATTTCCATTCCGGTTATGCTTTCCGCGGGCACGGCCTGAGCCTGTAGTCTCAGGCGTCGTGCTGTTCCCGCAGGAGTCAAACCTACATTCCAATCAATTATAAAATGTAAAATTATTATCAGGTGACAGCCCTATCTTAATAAAAATCAAAAGCTATAATACGGTTATTTAGCATCTGAAGAATTTTATGTTTAATCAATGAGGTATGCTGCCTTTGCAATTTTAGAATATTTTTTTACAAAGTCTGCCTTCGCTTCTGTATATCCATCTCGATCGTGCTGATATTTGTCACTTAAACGAAGCTTTAATTGAGCATATTTCTCTGCAATGTCGTGATGTTCTCTTAGATAATCCCTAAAATTTAGTTCATCCCAGTTGCCCTTATATCGAATATGTAGGTGAAATACTTTCTCGGCAAAACCACTTTCCGTATAGCCTTTCATAAACATCATATGCGGTGCTGGCTTATATGGTTGCTTTTCCAGGATATAGCCGTTTTCCTCCAACACACTAACTAAAAACTTCAAATCGCAGTTTTCTGTTATTTCAAGCAATATATCGATGGTTGGCTTAGCTAATAATCCATTTACCGATGTACTTCCGATGTGATTGATTCGTTCAATATATGAAATACCGATACTATTTTTAAACAGTTTTTCTTCTTGTAAATACCAATCTTTCCATAGCGGATTATGTTCTGTCAGTATAATCGGAAACAGCTCCCATAGTTCTTCAAGTGACATATCTGATAAAGATTTCCCCATTTATTCACATTCTTTCGCATAGATTTTGTAGCTCTCCAACTAACTGTTACAAGCGCAATTGTAATCGAGTCAAAGAATAAAATAAGCAGAAGCACTTGGATAATGACAAGTACTTCTGCTTTTTGTATTAGTAAGGCATAATTTTATCAACTGGTTTGGGTGTTTTAATTTTCGGTAAAATTTTATCTAGTGTAACCGAACGTTCAAGACTATGTGTTGCAGGGTCATTTTTATCAAACTTTTCTAAAAATGCGATGACCTCTTTTACGATTGGTGTTGGTGTAGAAGCACCAGCTGTAACCGCGACCGTTTCAACATTTTCAAGCCATTCAATTTTTAACTCAGAAAGGTCCGAAACACGGTAAGACGGTGTACCCGCAATTTCCACTGATACTTGTGTTAAACGGTTCGAGTTGTTTGATTTCGGATCACCAACAACGATTAAAAGGTCCGCGATACCAGCTTGTTTAGCTACCGCTTCTTGACGTACTTGAGTTGCTAAGCAAATTTCTTTGTGTACTTCGACATGTGGAAACTTTTCTTTTAGTCTATCCATTAAGAAGGCAACGTCCCATTGACTCATTGTTGTTTGATTTGTTACGAGAATTTTTTCGTTATTAAATGATAAGCTTTCAATATCATTCATCGATTGAACAAGGTGAACATGATCAGGCGCAACACCTATTGCCCCTTCTGGCTCGGGATGTCCCTTTTTACCGATGTAAATAATATCGTAGCCTTCAGCCGTTTTTTCACGGATTAGGTCATGTGTTACCGTTACATCTGGGCATGTTGCATCGATTGAAACAAGTCCTTTTCGTTTCGCGATTTCACGAATTTCAGGTGAAACCCCATGTGCTGTAAAGATAACTGTTCCTTCTTCAACTTGTTCGATAATTTCTTTGCGATTTTCACCATCAAGTGTAATAATGCCATCTTGTTCGAATGCATCTGTGACATGTTTATTATGGACAATCATACCTAATATGTAGATTGGTCTTGGTAAGGTTTTGTCGAGTGCTGCATTACGCGCAATGATCATCGCATCCACAACACCGTAGCAATAACCACGAGGATTAATTTTAATTACTTTCATTTTTGTTCGAAACTCCTTTCAAAGCTCAGTACCTTTATTATATAGGACGTTCATGCTTTATACAAAGTTCGCAATCGTAAAATATGCAAAGGAATTACATAGCAATCAGCTAGAATTCGATTACTTCAAAGCACCTCGACTAATACAGTGTGATGCTGAATGAAGTATAAAGTAAACCATTTATATAAAATAGGTCAAAAAATGTTCAAGAGTTAACAAATTTTTTGATGTTAACAGGGTGCATGCTCCTATTATTTCCATTTCATTGTGTATAATAATGGCATTGAATAGCGGAGAATCGGGGGAAACTAAATGGCTTTTTCACTTTTTAAGCGCAATAAAGAGAAAACATTAAAAAACCAAGTCGAATTTTGTATGACCAATTTATCACTAGGTGCAGCCGATGCTTATGATGTGCTCGTTGAAAGAGAAGACGTTGAAATTATTGAGTCTGGCTGTACATCAAACTGTGAAATTTGCGAATGTCACCTTTTTGCGATAGTCAATGGTAGGCTGATGCACGCAGATGATGCAAATGAATTAGTGAAGATTGTTCAAAAGGAATTAGAAGTGAATTCGGTAGTTTTTTAAATGAAAAGACATGTCCCCTGATTTAAAAGGACATGTCTTTTTTGATTATTTAATTGGTTTAATATAAGGCACAATAGGGGCAGTTACACCAATTGATGCACCTCGAATAAAGTCTTTTGAGTTTAATAACTTGAAATTTTCAGCACGACCCGTAAGCATTACACCAAGTACTGGTACTTCATCAAATGGTTTTGATGCGTTTTCTTTAATAAACTTCTGAATTTCTTCGATATCTGAATTAGAATCATAGCGTTTTAAATTATCAATAAAGCTATTAAATGCTTCTTTTGATAGTCCTGAGTCATTATAGCCGAATACAGGTAAACCAGAAGGGCCATTGCTTTCGTCAACGATACGTGAAGTCATATAAAGCCATTGAATATTGAATTTATCAGTCGGAATATTGCTTTGAATTTCATGTATTGTAAGTGGCTTTTTAAAGGAAATCGCCACTTCTGCCACATAATCGGTCATTTGAGAGATTTCGTTTAATTGATTTTGAACGCCATCATAATAGTTAGTAATTTCAGGGTGATAAAAAGTAGCGACTTTTTGTTTTGTTTGTTTATCGTATTCATAAAATAGTGTTTCACCCCAATAAAAACCAGGTATTAACTCATTTGAATCAACAGAGCCTCGAAACCAATCATAAGAGCTTGTAAGTGTACTCCAGGGAACGAGATAACCATCGACATCCTTCGAACGATTTGTAATAATATTTCCACCAAACATCGATGAATTACTTGTTACTTGAGAGTTAATACGGACATTTGGTTGGGCAATGTCATGATATAAAAATAGTGAATCATGTAGTTTGTGCGTACTTTTTGAGGCAAAGTGATTGCCAACTCGATAAAATGCAACTAGTAAAACAAAAAATACAACGAGTGAGATAATGGTGATTTTTAGTAGTTGTTTAATTTTTGCCTTTCTTAGTGCTTTTTGAATGGATTGATCCATGAATATTTCCCTCCAACTTCTGTGCGAATGGATTTTCGCGCACGGTATAATTTTTGTTTTACATTATCTACTTGCATATTTAGTAACTTTGCAATTTCCTCATACGAAAAATCATAATAGTATTTAAGAAAGAAAATTTCTTTATAATCTTTTTTGATATCCTTTAATAAATACATAACTTCCTCTTTATTAAGAAGAGATTCATAATAATCTTCGTGGCTTGTTAATTTTGATTGAATCTCAAGAGATAAATGGATATTTTGTTGCTCCTTTTTCCGTTTTAAATCAATATAATCATTTAAAGCAACACGGAAAAACCAGGGGCGTATATTTACTTCTGTTAATTCATCTAATAGTGAATAGATTTTGTAATATGAATTTTGAATGATGTCTTCTGCATCCTCTTTTGTTGCGCCTTTTGCCCGTAATAGCTTAAATACTTCCTCTCCAATTTTTAGTAGATAGGAGGTGAGCTGATTATCTTTATTCATTTTTCCCCTCCTCAACTAATACAACGATTGATAAACCAAAAATGTAGACAAAAATATAAAAAACAACGAAAAATTTTTCCGTTGTTTAATAAAGGTTAGTCTCGATATTCTTCACAATTCTCGACATAAAGTGTCACATGCCCACAAACCGTACAAACAGCTGCTTTTAAATAGCTTTGTGTGTTTTTAAACAATCCTTTGCGCTTTTTTTTGACATAAACACCATTTGTAGATTCTAACGTACAACCCATTTCCATATGAGAATGACAATCTGGACAATTTCGAACCATATGTATCCCAACTTTCTAGTCAATTATCTTGATACTTTTTATACGAACATACGTCGATTTTGTTTCAAAATGTTTAAAATTAATGGAGAATTTACCATTAATTCATTTTTTCCGCTATCATAAGAATGTGAGGTGAAATGATGATATTTGTATTTGATTTAGATGGAACGATTTGTTTTAATGGCGCACCTTTAGATAAAAAAATTGTTAGCGCATTACATACGGTAATAGACCATGGACATGAAGTGATTTTCGCGTCGGCTCGTCCGATTCGTGATATGCTACCAGTCATTCCAAAGGCATTTCAAACATGCCGCATGATTGGCAGTAATGGGGCATTTACATATGTAGACGGATTAATCGAGGTAGAGTTTTTACATTCAAGTGTTCAATCGCAAATTGTTGAGTTAGTGGAATCCCATAAATTAGCCTATTTAGCTGACAGTGATTGGAATTATGCTTATACAGGAAGTAAAAACCATCCAATGTATAGTGGCATTGACAGCGAGAAAAGGGCAAAAAAAGTGACGATCCATGAATTAACAGGTTTTTCGAAAGTATTGCTATTTGATCCACCAATGAGCGTGAAGAACTTTGTTAAAACGTTACCAGTCACAACATTTGAATATTCAGAGGAAAAAATTCTAGACATATGCTCGCCAAATTTAAACAAAATTAAAGGCTTAAAGCGATTAGGTGTTAAAGATTATATTGCGTTCGGTAACGATGTCAATGACTTACTCATGTTCAAACAAGCGTCATACAGTGTATGTGTTGGTATGCATTCGGTAGGCGAGTATGCTACAGAGCGTATAGCACGTCAAGATGTCCATTTGAAAATAGCCGAGCTAAGTAAAATTGGCCAATATCTTAAGGAGCCGAGCAAATGATTCGTCGAGTTTTCGATAATAAAAAGCAATTCCTACCACTATTATTATTAGCAGATGAACAGGAAAATATGATTGATCGTTATTTAGAACGTGGGGAGTTATTTATATTAGAAGTTGCAGGTGAAGTAAAGGCAATTTGTGTCGTGACAAATGAAGGCGAAGGATTGTTTGAAATAAAAAATCTTGCAACTGTACCAAATCAACAACGAAAGGGCTACGGCAAACAAATCGTGTCTTATGTTTGCGATTATTTTGCGAAATCAGGTCATACGATGCAAGTGGGAACAGGGGATAGTCCATTAACCATTCCATTTTATGAAGCTTGTGGATTTACAAAATCGCATTCCATCGAAAACTTTTTTACTGAAAATTACGATGAGCCTATTTTCGAAGCAGGCAAGCAACTGGTCGATATGATAATTCTAAGGAAAAAGTTAAATTAGAAAAGGGTCTGTCCGGAAGTTTTTTCGGGACAGACCCTTTTCAACAAGGATATCGAAAATTTGTTCTAACCATCACAGGAGTACTTGCATTAAGTGATAGTAAATGCACAATTAATGAATTGTCGCAAAAGGTATAACTTTTGCGACAAACCCTTTTCATATGAGAATATTATTCAAACGGTGGTTGAAAAATCATTGGTACAGATGGACGATTTTTCAAAGGGGTTTTTGGTTGTTCCTGTTCCTGTTGTTGTCGCTGCCTTCTACCTCGCCGCTCGACTGGTGCTACTGCAGTAGAAGATTCTAATACATCATCATCTGGGGAACCTTTAAAACCTTTGTATAAACGCCATAAAGCTGGCAAATTTTTAAACATAGGCGCGGCTTGTTGAACGTAAGGTGTAAATTTTTGCGCATTCGTAAACAATGAATTTGCTCCTGCTAAAAAACTTTCAAGACGTGGTGCACCACCAACTGCTTGCG
Source organism: Solibacillus sp. (assembly GCA_045640265.1). Classification (GTDB taxonomy): domain Bacteria; phylum Bacillota; class Bacilli; order Bacillales_A; family Planococcaceae; genus Solibacillus. The sequence continues at coordinate 6,788 of JAZUES010000109.1, read as the reverse complement.
TTGGAATTTGCGTTGGAATTTGCGCTGAAAATTGTGTAGGAATTTGAGTTGGAATTTGAGATGGAATTTGCGATGGTATTGGCATTTGTGAAGTGAAGGGTGTTCTCATAAAATTCGGTGCAAACATCGGAAAACGGGGTTGTATCGGCACTTGATTCATGTAGCTAGGTGGGCCAAAATTAAATGGACGCATAAGGAGCTCCTTTCTCAAAATCGCCATGATTTTCTACATTTCTTTTGTAAATTCTTCTTAACTGTTTGACGAAGAATCTTTTTATAGTTATGATATGCAGATGGTCACTTAAATGTACGAAACATGGAACAACATGGTACAATAGGACAGATGTAAGGAGGTACGAACAATGTCAAAATATACTGATTATAATTTCAAGCCATTTTTGCAGGACGCCATTGCAAAGCTTGGATTTACAGAACCGACACCCATTCAAAAAGAAATGATTCCACTCGTATTAAAAGGTAAGAGTGCAATCGGACAAGCACATACAGGTACAGGTAAAACACATAGTTTCTTATTACCAATCGTAGAGCGCATTGTAGAACAAAAACAAGAAGTACAAGCTGTTATCACGTCTCCAACACGTGAATTAGCACAACAAATTTTTGATGCATTAAACCAATTAACTGAAGGTACAGAAATTACTTCAAAATTATTTATTGGTGGTACAGATAAACAGCGTTCAATCGATCGTTTAAAAACACAACCACAAATTGTTGTTGGTACACCAGGACGTATTCGTGATTTAGTTAAAGAAAATGCGTTATTAGTACACACGGCACCAATTCTTGTAGTAGATGAAGCAGATTTAGCATTTGACATGGGCTTTATCGAAGAAATTGACGGATTTGCATCTGTTATGCCAGATAAGCTTGAAATGTTTGTCTTCTCAGCGACAATTCCAGAAAAATTAAAACCTTTCCTAAAAAAATACATGGATTCACCAGTTCATATTCATATGAACGACAAACGTCCAGTAGCAGAAGGTATTAATTTCGTATTAGTACCAGTACGTTCTAAATCACGTAACACACGCTTACTTGAAGTGATGAAGGGAATTAACCCATTCTTAGCGGTTATTTTCTGTAACACACGTAAAAATGCGGAATCTGTTGCGAACTATTTAGCAGAACAAGGCATTCGTGCAGGTCAAATTCACGGAGATTTAAGCCCACGTGATCGTAAAAAAATGATGAAACAAGTTCGCGACTTAGAGTTCCAATACATCGTAGCAACTGATTTAGCTGCACGTGGTATTGATATTCAAGGGATTTCTCATGTTATTAACTATGAACTTCCAGAAGATCTAGAATTCTTCATTCACCGTGTTGGCCGTACAGCTCGAGCAGGTACAAAAGGAACAGCAATTACACTGTTCCAACCAGAAGATGAAGATGCAATTGTACACATCGAAAAAATGGGTATCCCATTTGAACAAAAAGATATTAAAAACGGCGAATGGATAGACTTAAAAGATCGTCATTCACGTAAAAATCGTATCAAGCAAGAAGATGCAATTGATAAAAAAGCAAAAGCCCTAGTACGTAAGCCGAAGAAAGTAAAACCAGGCTACAAACGTAATATGAAGTGGGAAATGGATAAAGTTAAAAAACGCGAACGTCGCATTAAAGCACGTCGTAATAACGATTAAACAAGTTGGGCTGCCTAGAATTTATTTCTTCGCAGCCCGTTTGTATATTTGCGGAGGGATAAATTAATGTTATTAGGTTCACATGTTTCAATGAGCGGGAAAAATATGCTGTTAGGTGCGAGCGAAGAAGCGCTTAGCTACGGTGCCAATACATTCATGATTTACACAGGTGCACCTCAAAATACACGTCGTAAACCAATCGAAGAACTGAACATCATGAAAGGGTTACTTCATATGCAAGAGAATGGTATGAGTAATATTGTTGTTCATGCACCCTACATTATTAATTTAGGCAACACAACAAAGCCAGAAACGTTTGAGCTTGGTGTGAACTTCTTACAAGAGGAAATTAAGCGTACAGCTGCATTAGAAGCAACGCAAATCGTATTACATCCGGGAGCTCACGTTGGTGCTGGTGTTGATGCGGGAATTACGAGAATTATCGAAGGATTAAATGAAGTACTAACACAAGATTATCCAGTGCAAATTGCTTTAGAAACAATGGCTGGTAAAGGGACAGAAATTGGACGTAACTTTGAGGAACTTGCACGTATTATTGATGGTGTAACAAATAACGATCGCTTATCGATTTGCTTTGATACATGTCACACACATGATGCAGGCTATGATGTTGTGAACGATTTTGACGGTGTTCTAAATGAATTTGACAAAATTATTGGCATTGATCGTTTAAAGGTACTACATATTAACGATTCTAAAAATGTTTGTGGCGCTGGTAAAGACCGCCACGAAAATATTGGCTTTGGTCATATTGGCTTCACAGCTTTAAAAAATATTGTGCATCATCCACAATTAATGCATATCCCGAAAATTTTGGAAACACCGTTTGTAGGAAATGATGCTAAAACGAAACAAGCCCCTTATAAACATGAAATTGCCATGTTACGCGCAGGGGTATTTAGTCCTGAATTAATTGATCAAATGCGCGGATAAAGAAAGTTACTACACATTTTGTATGGTTTTGATACAAAATGTGTTTTTTTTATGTAATTTACATATTTTTTTGATAATCTTAATTTATGGTAAATCCGTAAATGAAAGGTGTCATAATATGAAAAAAATTATTCAATTGTTAATGCTTGTTTCGTTAATATTCATATTACCAATCCAAGGCCATGCAGCGACAATTAAAACAGTAGTAGCCAATAACTTAGGATTAAATAATTCATCAGTAGCAATCCGTGATGCAAAAACGGGTGAACTTGTATATTCGTACAATGGGAATGTAGCAATGCGTCCAGCATCCAATTTGAAATTATTGACAGGTGCAGCTGCATTAGAAACGTTAGGTCAGGATTATCGCTTTAAAACAAAAATGTATATCGATGGGAAAATAAAAAAACACGTATTACACGGTAATGTATACATAAAAGGCAGTGGGGACCCTACATTAAACAATGTTGATTTTCAGGAGTTAGCAAAAGCACTGAAAAAAAAGGGCATTAATTCGGTCAAAGGGCATTTGATAGGGGATGATACGGCATTTTCAGGTAGTACATTATCTCCTGGTGTAGAAAAACAAGAAGAATCGTACTATTATGCTGCTAGAACCTCTGCTATTACGATGTCACCAAACAGTGATTATGACGCAAGTACTGTTATTGTTACTGCCACACCAAGCAAAGTGGGCGAAAAACCAAAATATTCAATTACACCTAATTTAAGTGGTATGGTTATATCTAACCAAGCAAAAACGGTAAAAAAAGGTCAAAAGAATACAATCGTTATTAATCGAACTTATAATACAAATAAAATCGTTATTTCAGGTGATTTACCTTTAGACAGTTCTAGTAAAGAATGGGTAACTGTTCAAAATCCAACGATGAATACTTTACAAGCCATTAAAATTTGCATGCAAAATATGGGTATTAAATTTTCAGCTAAGTCGAAAGTATTAAGACAGCCAGTAACGGACAAAGCAAAACTTGTTTTTACAAATGAGTCGAAAACATTAGCCCAAATGTTTCCAGTATTTATGAAGTTAAGTAATAACAGTATGGCCGATATTTTTGTGAAAGCGATGGGTCAACAGGTACACGACAAAGGTAGTTTACAAAAAGGTGCACAAGTACTTAAGGATTATGGCCATTCTAAAAATATTTCGATGTTAAATTGGCATTTTGTTGATGGGTCAGGCTTATCGAGTCAAAATCGGGTAACGGCAATTGGCTTAACACAATTGTTGTATGAAGTGCAAAGTGAACCTTACTACCATACGTTTTATAAAGCACTTCCCGTCGGTGGTAATAAAGACCGACTAATCGGTGGAACGCTTAAATCCCGCTTTAATGCAGCCAATTTACAAGGACGAATTGTTGCAAAAACAGGTTATATATTAAATGTGAATACGTTAACAGGCTATATGAAGGGAAGTAGCGGGAAGGAATACATTTTCTCTATTTTGATACAAAATCAAACACATGGCATTTCTCATATCGACAATGCTGTAGCAGGCTTAATGAAACAATTATAGGTAAACAGGGGCTATTCTTTTATAGATAGCCTCTTTTTTGTACGAAGAGCTTTGTACTAGCTATGATTAAGCTTTGTATTACAGCGTGTATAAAAAGTGACTAAAATTTGTACAAGAATAAGGGCAAAAGTTATGATTTAAACATTGACTTAGCGCTATATCTCAATTTTCGATGAAAATATTCGAAAAAAGCTATATATAAAAACTCGCTAAAATATTGTTATTTAATGTAAATCCATTGTAATTTAGTAGTAGGAAGGCGGGGAGAACTTATATGAATAAAGATTATCGAAAAGCAATGCCCATTTTACCAATTCGTACTGTCATGCAAATTACAAATTTAACAGCAAGACAAATTCGCTACTATGAAGAACACGCTTTAGTGGAGCCAGTACGTTCAGAAGGAAATCGCCGTATGTTTTCGCTCCATAATGTCGATGAATTGTTAGAAATCCAAGAATTGTTAGAGCAAGGTATTAATATTGCAGGTATTAAAAAGGTATTTGAGCTGAAACGCGAAACCGAGAGTCGTACATATCGTGGCAAACCGTTTCGAAATGAAGAATTACGAACAATCGTACAAGAGGAAATGCTTTTAATATAGTAATATAAGAGCTTGGTGTCGAGTTGAAATTGACACCAAGTTTTTAATTGACCTATATTCCTGATATTTTTTTGAGCTTCTGAAATCGACTCTCTCCAAGAATACTTTGGATGTTTTGTAATACATCCTTTGGTACTCCGTATATTCCCCAACTAATTGAGGCACCTTTTAATGCTTTTCGTAGTTTTTTTACTTCTTCTAATGTAAGAGGCAGTCCTTGTTTTTTTGCAAAGTGTTTAATTTGTTCATCATTCATACGCTGCAAGTTTTCAAACCATTCTAACATTTTCAGTTTCATCATCCTTTCAAGTTTATTCCCTTTACATCTTTAAGAAACTCCACTATACTAAAAACTTGTAAATCGTAATGATTTTGAATTAGAAAGAAGCGAAGGACATGAAAAAAACATTAATCGAACTGAAAAACGTATCGTTTCAATATGAATATACACAAGTTTTGAAAGATATTTCGTTACGTGTTGAAGAAGGCGATTTCTTAGCACTACTTGGTCAAAATGGATCAGGAAAATCCACCTTATTAAAATTAATTTTAGGATTATTAAAACCAATGTTCGGTGAAATCCATTTATTCGGACAAAATGCCAATCAATTTAAAAATCGTGAATGGATTGGCTACGTTTCACAAAAGTCGAACGCATTTAACTCAGGCTTTCCTGCAACGGTAGAAGAAGTCGTCAAAAGTGGCCTAACAAAAAAAGCAGGCTTACTTAAACGCTTGCCAAAAGATGCGGAAGTATTAGTTCATCATGCTTTAGCGGATGTGGGTATGGAGAAATTTGCAAAGCGTAATATCGGCCAATTATCAGGTGGTCAGCAGCAACGAGTGTTTATTGCACGTGCCCTAGTCGCACAACCGAAGCTTCTCATTTTAGATGAACCGACTGTTGGAATCGACCATGAAAACGTGCAAGCATTTTATGATATGCTCGCTCATTTAAATACGCAACATAATATGACGTTAATTTTAGTTACACATGATGTCGATATTGTTTCAAACCGTGTGAGCCATGTTGCTTGTTTAAATCAAACGATTCATTTCCATGGATATAAAAATGATTTTGATACTATTTCAGAAGAACAACGAGAATCGTGGTACGGTCACTCGGTTCGAAAGATTCACTAAGAGGAGAAGGCATAGATGATAGAAGCATTATTTAATTACGAATTTTTACAAAACGCCTTTTTTTCAGGGCTTGTTATCGGTGTGATTGCACCTTTACTTGGCGTATTTATCGTCGTACGTCGTCTGTCTTTAATTGCAGACGCATTATCTCATGTAACACTTGCAGGGATTGCAGGGAGTTTATACTTGAGCCAGTCGTTCACAGCACTTGCCTTACTAAATCCGATTTACTTAGGGATTGTCGCATCAGTGAGTGGTTCGATTTTAATTGAACGTTTGCGTAGCCTGTACAAGCATTATGAAGAGTTAGCGATTCCAATTATTATGTCGGGTGGTATTGGACTGAGTGCCATCTTTATTTCACTAGCTAGTGGCTTTAATACCGATTTAATGAGTTATTTATTTGGCTCCGTATCAGCTGTATCTAGACAAGATTTATATGTTGTATTAGTGATAGCGGTAGTCGTTGTAATCTTTTTAATGATGTTCTTTAAGGAACTTTTCGTATTATCATTTGATGAAGAGTATGCCAAAGCAAGTGGTTTACCAGCAAAATGGATTCATTTATTGTTCATGGTCGTTGTAGCACTTGTGATTGCAGCAAGTATGCGCATTGTCGGAATTTTACTTGTATCCAGTTTAATGACATTACCAGTTGCAGCTGCGATGCGATTAGCGCGCGGCTTTAAACAAGCAATTATTTATTCCATTGTTTTCGGCGAATTAGCGGTAATTATCGGACTGGTTTCGGCATTTTATTTAAATTTCGCGACTGGTGGAACAATTGTGGTAACATCTATTGTTATTTTATTGTTAGTTATTTTATTTAAAAAAGTAACGTTAAAACTAACAACTAAAACGGAAGGGGAAGAAGTGCGAT